>NZ_JAPSKQ010000249.1 GCF_031181555.1 Streptomyces sp.
GGGGTGGCGGAAACAAACGCGGCCGGATCTCGACGCCGACGGCACGGCCGTGTGCGGGTTGACCGGACATCCCGCTCACCCTGGTCACCGAGGGCAACGCGGACGGGGCACCGCAGTACCGTCCCCGAGGGAGAGAGACCGGCCGTGGCGCCCTCGTGAACTGCCGGAGTCGGGCAACGAAGTCCACCCCGCGCCGCCCCTTCCCGGGCTCCGGGCCGGGGCGGCGGCGGCCGTGCGGCGCACTCGACCGCGCCGCACGTTGCCGACGCTGCGGTCCGAGCGGCGGTGGAATCCGGAAGTCCGTGGGAAGACGGCATCAAGAACCCGTAAAGATTGCCGGGTCCAGGCAATGTGTCGTGACCGGTTCACATGGGAGCATGCACGCGCGGGGAGGTCGTCGAGCGAAAGCGGGGCCCCGATGGAATGGTTCGTGGGTCTCGGGATCGCGGGGCTGGTTCTGCTGCTGCTGTCGCTGGTCTTCGACGGGATCCTGGAGGGCGTGCTCGACGGCGTGCTGGACGGGCTGCTGTCGCTGCCGGTGATCGCCGGATTCGTGTCCATGCTCGGCTTCGGCGGCGCGATCGTGCTCGGCACGACGGACCTGGGCGTCACGGGCGCCACGGCGACCGGCGTGGTGGCGGGTGTCGGCGCGGGCTGGCTGACGTGGAAGTTCAGCCGTGCCCTGATGCGGGATCAGACCGACGCCACTCCACGGGGCGACGATCTCGTCGGCAGTTCCGGCTCCGTGGTGACCGCCATTCCCGCCGAGGGGTACGGCGAGGTGCTGGTGTACCTCGCCGGGCAGCCGATGAAACTGGCCGCGAAGTGTTCGGTGCCCGTGGCACGGGGCGCCGAGGTCTGGGTGGAATCGGCGCTCTCCGCGACCTCGGTCGCGGTCCGGCCGGTCGAGCGCTGACCGGTACGTCACCGCGGCTCGCCTCCCCCGCGCTCCACTCCTTCCCGCCTCCGTTCCTTGATCCGATCCGAACCGCCGTCCCCCGGGAGGGCTGAGGGGAATCACCAGCATGAGCCCTGTACTGATCGCCGTGGTGGGAGTCGTCGTACTCCTGGTCCTGCTGGCCCTCGTGGTGGTCACCCGCTACAAGGTGGCGGGACCCAGCGAGGCGTTCATCGTCACCGGACGGCGCGGCAAGAAGTCCACCGACCCCGAGACCGGCCGGGTCTTCACCGACAACAGCGGCCAGAAGGTCGTGGTCGGCGGCGGCGTCTTCGTCGTGCCGTTCGTCCAGCAGAAGTTCACCCTCGACCTGTCCAGCCGGCACATTCCGGTGGCCGTCCGGGGCGCGGTCACGCTGCGCGGGGTGAAGGCCAACCTGGAGGGTGTCGCCATCGTCAAGGTCGGCGGCACCGAGGACTCCATACGTGCCGCCGCCCAGCGCTTCCTGCAGCAGCAGGAAGGCATCGTCGGATTCACCCAGGAGGTGCTGTCCGGCGCGCTGCGCTCCATCGTCGGGCGGATGTCGGTCGAGGACATCATCCGTGACCGCGCCGCCTTCGCGGGACAGGTCGCGGAGGAGGCCGAGGCCAGCCTGTCCGGGCAGGGCCTGGTGCTGGACGCCTTCCAGATCCAGGACATCACCACCGAGGGTTCCTACCTGGAGGATCTCGGCCGGCCCGAGGCGGCCCGCGCCAGGCAGGAGGCCGACATCGCCGAGGCCGTCGCCCGGCGCGCCTCCGAGCAGGCCCGGCTCAAGGCGGAGGAGGAGATCGCGATCGCGCAGCGCACCTTCGCCCTGAAGCAGGCCGAGATCAAGGCGGAGACGGACGAGGCCGCCGCCCGTGCAGGCGCCGCCGGCCCGCTGGCCGAGGCCGCCCGGCAGCAGGAGGTCCTCCAGGAGCAGGAGAAGGTCGCCGCCCGGCAGGCCGCGCTGACCGACCGCGAGCTGGACACCAAGGTCCGCAAGCCCGCCGACGCCGCCCGCTACCAGGCCGAGCAGGAGGCGGAGGCCCGCCGTATCGCGGCGGTCAAGGAGGCCGAGGCGGCGGCCGAGCGGGCACGGCTCACCGGTGAGGGCGAGAAGGCGCACCGCGCGGCGCTCGCCGACGCCGTGCGCATCGAGGGTGACGCCGAGGCGGCCGCGATCGCCGCCAAGGGCTCCGCGGAGGCCGACGCCATGCACAAGAAGGCCGACGCCTTCGAGCGGTACGGCGACGCGGCGGTGCTCCAGATGCTGGTCGAGGTGCTGCCGCAGGTCGTCGGCAAGGCCGCCGAGCCGCTGGCCGCCGTGGACAAGCTGACCGTCATCTCCACGGACGGCGCGGGGCAGCTCC
The DNA here is from genome assembly GCF_031181555.1 of Streptomyces sp. GTDB lineage: Bacteria > Actinomycetota > Actinomycetes > Streptomycetales > Streptomycetaceae > Streptomyces > Streptomyces fimbriatus. Next base: position 2,293 of record NZ_JAPSKQ010000249.1, read on the forward strand.
CGCGCACGGTCGCCGACAACGTCGCCCAGGGCATGGAACTGCTCAGCTCCACCACCGGCGTCGACCTCGCCCAGCTCCTCCAGGGCCTCGCCCGGCGCGGTACGCCGACGACCCCCGCTCCGGCCGAGCCGGCCAAGGGCAAGGTCGACATCACCGAGTGACCGCCTGAGGGACCGTCTCCCCCCGCGGAGCCCGGGCGCCGAACAGGCGCCCGGGCTCCGTCGTGTGCAGGGACGGACCGGTTCGAAATTTTCGAGCAACGCTGGGGAAGGTTCGGCCGACTGCTGTCGTGCGCCGAAACGACGTGGAGCTTGACCGGTCAAGCGGGCGTGCTGACGTGGAGTTATGGTGACAGTTCCGATGTTGTCGCCTCTCCGAAGTTTTCGAAACTTCTACCGAAACTGTTGACGGTTGACGCGTGCAGGCCAACACTGTCCGGCGTCGACCCGCACGCCGACCGTCACGAGGAGGCGCACCCCAATGAACGCGCTCGCCCACCCGAGAGGCCGCAGACACGGCCGCTCGCCGCTGAGCCTCAGAAGCACCTGGACCATCGTGCTGGCCGCCCTGGCCGTGATGCTCCTGCCCGGCACCGCCACCGCCGCCCCGGTCATCACGACGAACCAGACCGGCACCAACAACGGCTACTACTACTCGTTCTGGACCGACGCCCAGGGAACGGTCTCCATGGACCTGGGCTCCGGCGGCAACTACAGCACCCGGTGGAGCAACACCGGCAACTTCGTCGCCGGCAAGGGCTGGAGCACCGGCGGCCGCAAGACCGTGAACTACTCGGGCACCTTCAACCCGTCCGGCAACGCGTACCTGACGCTCTACGGATGGACGACCGGCCCGCTCATCGAGTACTACATCGTCGACAACTGGGGCACCTACCGGCCCACCGGCGAGTACAAGGGCACCGTCACCAGCGACGGCGGCACGTACGACATCTACAAGACGACCCGGTACAACGCCCCCTCCATCGAGGGCACCAAGACCTTCGACCAGTACTGGAGCGTCCGCCAGTCGAAGCGGACCGGCGGCACCATCACCAGCGGCAACCACTTCGACGCCTGGGCCCGCAGCGGAATGAACCTGGGCACCCACAACTACATGATCATGGCCACCGAGGGCTACCAGAGCAGCGGCAGCTCCAACATCACGGTGAGTGAATCCGGCTCCGGCGGAGGCGGAGGTGGCGGAGGTGGCGGAGGTGGCGGTGGCACCGGCGGCTGCACCGCGACCCTGTCGGCCGGTGAGAAGTGGGGCGACCGGTACAACCTCAACGTCTCGGTGAGCGGTTCCAGCAACTGGACCGTGACGATGAGGGTGCCCTCCCCGGCGAAGGTCTCCGCGACCTGGAACGTCAGCGCCTCGTACCCCGACAGCCAGACGCTCGTCGCCAGGCCCAACGGCAACGGCAACAACTGGGGCGCGACGATCCAGACCAACGGCAACTGGACCTGGCCGACCGTCTCGTGCAGCGCGAGCTGACCCCTCCCGAGGAGGACTCACCGCACATGACCACCAAACGACCACCGGCCACCCGGACGCGGCCCCTGGTGGCGGGGCTGGCCGTCGCCGCGCTGACCCTGGCGGGCACGGTCACCTCCGCCCTCGACGCCACCCCGGCGCACGCCGCCGCCTGCAACGGGTACGTCGGACTCACCTTCGACGACGGCCCCGCCGGCGGCAGCACGCCGAACCTGCTCAACGCGCTCAAGCAGAACGGGCTGCGGGCCACGATGTTCAACCAGGGCCAGTACGCCGCCGCCAATCCCTCCCTGGTCAAGGCCCAGGTGGACGCCGGCATGTGGGTCGCCAACCACAGCTACACCCACCCCCACATGACCCAGCTGAGCCAGGCGCAGATGGACTCGGAGATCTCCCGCACCCAGCAGGCGATCGCGAACGCGGGCGGCGGCACGCCGAAGCTGTTCCGTCCGCCGTACGGCGAGACCAACTCGACACTGCGGTCGGTCCAGGCCAAGTACGGTCTGACCGAGGTGCTCTGGGACGTCGACTCGCAGGACTGGAACGGCGCGAGCACCGACGCGATCGTGCAGGCGGCCTCCCGGCTCACCGACGGCCAGGTCTTCCTCATGCACGACTGGTCGGCGAACACCCTGGCCGCGATCCCGCGCATCGCGCAGGGGCTGGCCTCCCGGGGCCTGTGCGCCGGCATGATCTCCCCGCAGACGGGCCGCGCCGTCGCCCCCGACGGAGGCGGCTCCGGCGGCGGGGGTGGTGGCGGCGGCAGCACCTGTACCGCGACCCTGTCCGCGGGCAGCCGCTGGAGCGACCGGTACAACCTCAACGTCTCGGTCGGCGGCGCCGACAACTGGACGGTGACCATGAACGTGCCGTCCCCGGCGAAGGTCTCCGCGACCTGGAACGTCAGCGCGTCCTACCCCAACGGCCAGACGCTCGTCGCCAGGCCCAACGGCAACGGGAACAACTGGGGCGTGACGATCCAGACCAACGGCAACTGGACCTGGCCGACGGTCTCCTGCCGCACGAGCTGAAACGGACGAGGGGCGAGCCGCAGCACCCCACGGGCTGCGGCTCGCCCCGGGACCGCCACGGCCTCGCCGCCCGCAGGATGCCGCAGCCGCAGGCGAGAGCGGTCGGTCCCCCCCGACTTCCTCCGGAGCGTCGGTGCCGGTCCATACGCTTGGCGCCTCGGAAGGGGAACAGTAGGGGGCATCAGAACCCGGGGAGGAGCCCGGTACGGAGGCCTGGCAGCGGCTGAGCGCGCACGCCTGCCCCAGCGCACCCGAGCGCCTGGAGCACGTCGCGGTGACGCGGGTGTTCTGCGGCACACCGCTCGCCGATCCGTCCGTGCCCGACCTCCTCGCCGGAACGCCGGCCGAAGCCGTGCGGGACCCTGAACCGGCCCCGCCATGAACGCCCCGGGAACCGCCCTGCGCGAGGAGGCGGCGCCGGATCTGCTCCTGGAGGACCTCGGGCGGGGTCAGGCGCCGAGCCCGCCTGCCGCGAGCAGGTCGGACACGTCGCTCACCAGTCTCCTGCCCAGGCCGTCGGCGTTGCCGAGACGCGTCTCGAAGTCCCTGAGACCGCGGAAGACCTCGGCGTACGCCGCCTGTTCCGCCAGCGGGAGCCGGAGCACCTGCAGGCGCCGGATGCCGCCCCGCGACGAACTGGAGGCGTGGGTGCCCGCCTGGCGTCCGTTGGAGGGCGCGCGCAGACAGCCGGCGAGGAAGTGCGCGTCCAGTTATCGCCGGATCCACCCGCAGGGCGTACAACTGCGGTCCCAGCGCCATCGGGGGCCCTTCGTGCACCCCTGCCTTGTACGCGCGCACGGCACCGGTGACCACGACGTCGCCCTGCTCGACGATCACGGGCGCCGACCCGGCGGCGACGAGCCCGCCGGGAGTCCCGCCCGTCGGCAGGTCGGCAACGGTGAGGAGGGGCACGGAGTCACCGCCGGGAGCCGCCGCGCCGTCCAACGGCTGCCGGCCGGAGCGCGGCGCCAGGGCACCGGCCTTGGACCAGGTCTCCGACGCCGACCGTGGTCTGCGGCCTGTCGATCCCGAACTCCAGGTCCGACAGACGTTCGGCTCGACGGGCCAGGTCGGTCAGCACCGTCGCCGCTTCCCGCCAGGCCGCCGCGAGTTCCAGGCCGGACGGTTCGGCGGTCGCCGACGTGCAGCGCCCGGGGGTGACGTCCACCTCGTCGTCCAGGGGTTCGATGAGGGGGACGCGGACGGCGCCGTCCGGCGGATCCGCCGCGTCCGGGCGGTCGAGGGCCTCCAGCGCGGAGAGGACGAAGGCCTGCAGCGACTCCCCGTGGGGACCGGATTCACGCGCGCCCGTTCGCGCGAAGCGGGTCCCGTCGACCAGGAGTACGCCCTGTCCGGGCGGAACGGCGTCCGGGCGGCCGTCCGGCGCCGCCCTGAGGACCCACAGCTGGAGCGAGACGCTGTGCGGCTGGGCACTGCCGGGCGGGAGGGGCACCACGGCACGGAGGGCGCCGGTCCGCAGCAACGAGCCCCGGATGCGTCGGCCGGCCTCGCGTGAGGCGACCGCGCGCTGCTCGAGGGCACCACCCCCGGGCTCCTCCGCGACCACGTCCGCCTGTGCG
>NZ_JAPSKQ010000250.1:0-2265 GCF_031181555.1 Streptomyces sp.
GTGCTGCGCGAGGCCGGTGTCGTCGAGACCGAGCCGTGCGGCCGCTACACGTACTACAAGCTGCGCCCCGACGTCATCGCCCAGCTCGCCGGACAGTTCGCCGACCTGGCCGAACAGGCCCGCACCGCCGCCGACAACAAGAGGGCCTGCCCGTGACCCGCACCGAAGCACCCGCGACCGGCCTCGGCGAGAACGCCTCCGTCGTTGCGAAGCTGTCGACGCTCGACCGCTTCCTCGCCGTCTGGATCCTGATCGCCATGGCCGTCGGCCTCGGCCTCGGGCGCGTGATTCCCGGCCTGAACGACGCCCTGGCGAAGGTCGAGATCGGAGGGATCTCCCTGCCGATCGCGCTCGGCCTGCTGGTCATGATGTACCCGGTCCTGGCCAAGGTCCGCTACGACAGGCTCGACGCCGTCACCGGCGACCGCAGACTGATGATCTCCTCCCTGGTCATCAACTGGATCCTCGGCCCGGCCGTGATGTTCGCGCTGGCCTGGATCTTCCTGCCGGACCTGCCCGAGTACCGCACCGGCCTGATCATCGTCGGCCTGGCCCGCTGCATCGCCATGGTCATCATCTGGAACGACCTCGCGTGCGGCGACCGGGAGGCCGCCGCCGTCCTGGTCGCCCTCAACAGCGTCTTCCAGGTGATCGCGTTCGGCCTGCTGGGCTGGTTCTACCTCGACCTGCTGCCCGGCCGGCTCGGCCTCGGCGACGGCGAGCACCTGGACATCTCCATGGGGAAGATCGCCCTGAACGTGGTCATCTTCCTCGGCGTCCCGCTGCTGGCCGGCTTCCTGACCCGCCGGATCGGCGAGAAGAAGATGGGCCGCGAGAGCTACGAGCAGCGCTTCCTGCCGAAGATCGGCCCCTGGGCGCTGTACGGGCTGCTCTTCACGATCGTCATCCTCTTCGCCCTGCAGGGGAAGACGATCACCTCGCAGCCGCTGGACGTGGCCCGTATCGCGCTGCCGCTGCTGGTGTACTTCGCGGTGATGTGGTTCGGCACCTTCGCGCTCGGCAAGGCCATCGGTCTCGCCTACGACCGCACCGCCACCCTCGCCTTCACCGCCGCGGGCAACAACTTCGAGCTGGCCATCGCGGTCGCCATCGCCACCTTCGGCGTCACCTCCGGCCAGGCCCTGTCCGGCGTCGTCGGCCCGCTCATCGAGGTCCCCGTCCTCGTCGCGCTGGTCTACGTCTCCCTGTCCTGGCGCCGGAAGTTCACGGCCGCGCAGCCGGGTTCATGACGCAGCACGTGGATGTGGTGGTGGCCGGCGGCGGCCAGGCGGGGCTCGCCGCCGGTCACCACCTGCGTCGCCAGGGCATCGACTTCGTCATCCTCGACGCGCAGCCGACGGCGGGCGGTGCCTGGCAGCACATGTGGGACTCGCTGCACCTGTTCTCCCCGGCCGACCACTCCTCGCTGCCCGGGCGGCTCATGCCCACCCGGCCCGGCGAGGCGTACCCGGACGCCGGGCACGTGGTCGAGTACCTCGCCGACTACGAGAAGCGCTACGACCTGCCCGTCCGGCACGGCACCCGTGTGGACGCCGTACGCCGCGACGGCGACCGGCTCCTGGTCGAGGCCGACTCCGGCACCTGGCGGGCCCGGGCGGTGATCAGCGCCACCGGCACCTGGTCGCGGCCCTTCCTGCCCGCCGTCCGCGGCCGCAACGACTTCACCGGTCGCCGGCTCCACACCACGGGATACCGCCGCCCCGCGGACTTCGCCGGTCAGCACGTCATCGTCGTCGGCGGGGGGAACTCCGGCGCCCAGATCGCCGCCGACCTCGCCCTGCACGGCGACGTGACGGTGAAGTGGGTGACCCGGCGCCCGCCCCGCTTCCTCCCCGACGACATCGACGGCCGCGTCCTGTTCGACGTCGCGACCGCCCGCCGCCGCGCCCTCGACGAAGGCCGCGGCGACACCGGCGGGGTCGCCTCACTCGGCGACATCGTCGCCGTCCCGCCCGTCCGCGCCGCCCGCGACGCCGGACTCCTGCGAGCCCGGCCGATGTTCAGCCGGCTCACCGCCACCGGCGTCCAGTGGGCCGACGGCAGCCGGTCGGACGCGGACGCGATCATCTGGTGCACCGGCTTCCGCCCCGCCCTGTCCCACCTCGCCCCGCTCGGGCTGCGCGGCCCGCGCGGCCACGTTGCGACCGCCGGCACCCGGGCTGTGGGAGAACCCCGCCTGCACCTGCTCGGCTACGGCGATGGGACCGGTCCCGCCTCCGCCACCCTCATCGGCGTGGGCCGGAC
>NZ_JAPSKQ010000250.1:2365-6377 GCF_031181555.1 Streptomyces sp.
GGAGAACAGCCGCAGCCGCACCGGGTCCGACAGCGCCTTGAACACGGCGGCCACCTTCTCCGCGTCCGCCCGGGGCAGCTCCCCGGCCGTGATCGGCGGGCAGCACGGCACCGCACCGCCGTCCTCCGGGGCGGGGCAGCTCCGCGATCTCCGACTTCGGCATGCGTCTATGTTGACACTCGTCGATACAGGTGGCAGGCTCCGATGTATCGACAGACATCGAAGCAAGGAGTCGCCGTGACGGCCACCCTCCGTACCGTGCTCACCGCGGTCCGGGCCCGCCGCACCGCCCGCCACCTGGCCGGTGTCAGGTTCTGCGACGGCTGCGCCCGGGTCAGCGACAGCGCCGCCCGAGCGGCCGAGCACCGGCGGCACGCCCGGCTGACCGCCCTCACCCACGCGCGCTGAACCCTTTCGCCCCTTGAGGAGACCGAGCATCATGAGCACCCAGCAGCTCCCCGTCGTCGTCATCGGAGCCGGCCCCACCGGACTGGCCGCCGCCGCCCACCTGACCGGCCGCGGCATCGAGCCCCTCGTGCTGGAAGCGGGCGCGAGCGCCGGCGCGGCCGTGCGCGAGTGGAGCCACGTGCGGCTGTTCTCCACCTGGGGCGAAGTCGTCGACCCGGCCGCCGAGAAGCTCCTCGCCCCGGCCGGCTGGACGCGCCCCGACCCGGCGACGTACCCGTCCGGCGGGGACTGGGCCGAGCAGTACCTCCAGCCACTGGCCGACGTCCTCGGCGACCGGGTCCGCACCGGCGCCACCGTCACCGGCGTCTCGAAGGCCGGCCGCGACCGGATCGTCGACGCCGACCGCGAGGCCCAGCCCTTCGTCGTCCACGTCCAGTACGCCGGCGGCCGGGAGGAACGGATCCTCGCCCGCGCGGTCATCGACGCCTCCGGCACCTGGACCGCCCCGTCCCCGGCCGGCGGCAGCGGCCTGCCCGCCCTCGGCGAGAAGGCGGCGGCCGACCGCGTCACCTACCGCGTCCCCGACCTCGAGGACCCCACCGTGCGCGCCCGCTACGCGGGCAGGCGCACCGCGGTCATCGGCTCCGGCGCCTCCGCCTTCACCACGCTCGCCTACCTCGCCGACCTGGCCGAGTCCGAGGACGGCAGGGGGACGCACGCGGTGTGGATCCTGCGCCGGGGCATCTCCGGCTCCACCTTCGGCGGCGGCACCGCCGACCAGCTGCCCGCCCGCGGCGCGCTCGGCCTCGCGGCGAAGGCCGCCGTCGACAACGGCCACGCCGACGCCGTCACGGGATTCCGCACCGAGGCGATCGAACGCGACGGCGACGGACGCCTGGTCCTGGTGGGCGAGGACGGGCGCCGCCTCGACGCCGTGGACGAGGTGATCGTGCTGACCGGCTTCCGCCCCGACCTGTCCTTCCTCTCCGAGGTCCGCCTGAACCTCGACGAGCGCCTCCAGGCCCCGGTCGGACTCGCCCCGCTGATCGACCCCAACCAGCACTCCTGCGGCACCGTCTACCCGCACGGACACCGCGAGCTCTCCCACCCCGACCAGGGCGTCTACCTGGTCGGCATGAAGTCCTACGGCCGCGCCCCGACCTTCCTGGCCATGACCGGCTACGAGCAGGTCCGCTCCGTCGCCGCCGCCATCGCCGGCGACCTGGACTCCGCCGACCGGGTCGAACTCACCCTGCCCGAGACCGGCGTCTGCGGCGGCGCGGGCCTGTTCGACGCCCCCGACACCCGGCAGACCGACGGCGGCTGCTGCGCGCCCGCGCCGCAGCTCGTCCAGCTCGGCACGCCCGCGGCAGCGGGCGCCGCCACCGAGGAGACCCCGGCGGGCGGCTGCTGCGGCTCGTGACCGACCTCGGCACCCGTGACGGCGGGGCCGCGACCGGAACAGGGGACCGGTCACGGCCCCGCGCCGCCCTGCCCGCCCTCTGCCTGACACGGATCGTGAGCCGGGGCATCGTCTCCTGCGCCTTCCCCGTCCTCGACCCGCAGATCACCCGCGCGACCGGCCGGCCGGCATCCGCCACCGGCGGACCCACCGGTCACCCGGCGCGCTCGTCACCGGTTCGTCCGTGGCGGGAGCCGGCGTACGCGGCGTCGCGGAGTCGGCGCAGCCGTCCGGTGGGACGCAGTCCGGGGAGGCTGTGGGCGTAGGGGTCGTAGGACACGGTGCGGGTGGCCGGAGCCGTGTGCGCGGTCTCCAGGGACAGCGAGGCGAAGGTGCGCCAGGGCTCGTCGGAGGCGGCTGCGCGCAGGTCGAAGCGGACGGGTCGGCGGGCGAGCTCCTGCCACAGTGTCGGCATGGTGTCCTCCGGAGTGCCGCCCGGGTCGGGGACGGGGAAGGCCGCCAGAACCCGTTCACGATCACCCACCCGGTAGGACAGCACGGTGGAGTACGGTCCGCTCAAGGCATTCGGCCGCAGAAGGGGCAGGTGGCGGCCGAGGCGGCCGGAGCGGCTGGACGTGAGCAGCAGGTCGAGCGTGGTGCCGGGGCCGTCGGCGTCCTCGACCCGGACGGCCAGGCCCAGACCGTCCGGCAGCCGCCGGGGCAGGCCGAGCGCACGGGACCAGCGCACCGTCACCCGATAGGAGCCGGGCCGGTCCAGCCAGGACACACCCCACCCGGCGTCCGCGCGGCCGGTCACGGTCAGCGTCCCCGCACACAGCACCCCGTAGGGGTGCAGGGCCGGTGCCGAGCGCCACCGGGCCAGCCGGTCGGCCACACGGCGTGCCGTGCAACTGACGGTCATGCGGCTCCTCGGGAGTCGGGGCGGATGACGGCACGGACGCGGCCGTCGGTGCGCTCGCGCAGCCCGGCGGCGACGTCCGTGCCGGTGCAGTCGACGGCCTCCGCGCCGACGCACCGCTCGGTCGCGGCCAGTCGTCCGGGGACGCGGTCGAGGGCGACGACCCGCTCGGCGGCCTCCAGGACCGCCGCCCCGGCGGCCGTCCGCCCCACCGCGCCGCAGCCGTCGACTCGGACGTCCCGCCGGCCGTCAGCTGCTGCGCCCATGGCCCTCGCCCTCTTCTGATCCTGCCCGCGTCGGCGCCTCGTCCGTCTCGTGGCCGTCCGGCCTCTGCGTTCCGTCCTCGCGGCGCAGCCTGATCTCCACCCGCCCGTCGACGACACGGGTGTCGAAGGCGGGCTGGGGCGCGGTGGCGGGGCCGCGGACGTTCCAGCCGTCCGACAGCCGGAAGACGCTGCCGTGCCAGGGGCAGCGGACACACCCGTCGGCGACCGTGCCCTCGGACAGCGGGCCCGCCAGATGACTGCACCGCTCGGCCAGCGCGTGGAAGGTCCCGCCGGGTTCGCGCACCACCAGGACCGGCACATCGTCCACGGTGCGCCGCACGGGCCGGCCGGCCGGGAACTCGTCCACGGTGCCGATCCGGTGCCAGCCCTCGCTGACGACGTGCGGCACCTCCTCGGCGTGGTTGGCACCGGAAGCCTGCCGGTATGCCAGGTGGCCGCCCAGCATGCCTCCCAGACCGACCGCCGTCAGCCCGAGGAAGCCGTACGCGCGGCCCGCTCCGGCCCGCCCGGTGAGGCGGCAGAGGAGCGAGGCGCCGTACAGTCCCACGGCCGCCGTGTTGACCACGGCGTGCACCAGCCCCACCCGTCTCTGCTGGCGACGCAGTTCGGCCCAGTCGACCGCGCCCGCCAGCGCGGCGGGACCGGCCGCCGCCAGTCCGACGCCGACAAGGAGACCGGCCCCCCGGGAACGGCCGGGCCACAGGTCGAGTACGGCGGCGGACATCCAGCTGCCGATCGGCACCTGCACCATCAAGGGGTGCACGGGATGGCCGAGCCACCGGCCGTGCAACCCGTCCCGTGCGCGGCCCAACGGGAGGGCTCGCACGCTCCTGGTCAGCTTGTCGATCGCCGCGTCCGCCCTGGGATCACGTTCCAGGGCGTCGAGCAGCCACAGCACCCGGTTCTGACCCATACGGCGACGACCTGGCTTTCCGCTCATGGCAGGAGGGTCCCCCCACGGGCAGGAGACAAACAGCCGCTCCGGGGCCCTTCACG
>NZ_JAPSKQ010000251.1 GCF_031181555.1 Streptomyces sp.
CGGGCACCGAGGGGCTGACGGGGCTGCGCGGAACGGGCGGGTTCACCTACCGGCACGGGGAGACGAAGGTGCCGTACACCTTCGCGTACGGGCTGGAGTGAGCGAGCGGGGCGGACTCCCGCAAGTGCGTGGCTCGGCGAAACCGGCTCTGTGTACAGTGGAGCAGCCTTCGCGCGCGCCGCGCGGTGCCTCCTTAGCTCAGATGGTCAGAGCAGCTGTCTTGTAAACAGCAGGTCGTCGGTTCGAATCCGACAGGGGGCTCCGGTGAGACCCCGGGCCGGACCTCCTCCGGCCCGGGGTTCTCATGTCGTACGGCCGCGCAGGCGGCGGGCGATCTCCAGGTGGCGGTCCGTCAGGGGGCGGCCGTCCTCGACGGTCCACACGCAGTTCTGCAGCAGGCGCCCGTACGTCCACGCGCGTGCCCGCTCGCGGTCCAGACCGAGGACGTCGGTCATGGCGTCGAAGCGCCAGCCGACGTCGTCGGCGTCGAAGCGGTTGATCAGGGCGGGCCAGAGCTCGAACCCGGGGTCGCCGGCCAGCGGCTTGGGGTCGATGGCGAGCCAGGGGGCGCGGTCCGCGGCGAGGACGTTCTCGTAGTGCAGGTCCCAGTGCAGGAGGCGGTCGCCGGGCTCGTCGGCGACCTCCCGCACGGCGGCCGCGCAGTCGGCGACGATGCGGCGGGCGGCCGGGTCCGGGACCCGGTCCCGCGCCGAGGAGGCCCGTTCGAGCAGGGAGGGGGCGATGTCGCCGAGGCGGCGCATGCCCTCGGGGGCGGGGGTGGTGTTCAGGCGGGCGAGGAGGCGGGCGATCACCAGGACGGCCTCGTGGACGTCCGGCTGGTGCGCGAGCACGCGGGAGGCGTCGAGGCGTTCCAGGAGCAGGGTGCCGGTGGGCTCGTCGTGGTCCAGCAGGCGGACCGCCCCGTCGCCGTCCCACAGGCGCAGGGCGACCGGCTCGCCCGCGGTCTCCTCGTCGCGGAGCTGGAGCTTCAGCACCGCCGGTGTGCCGTCCGCGCGGTCGACCGGGAGGACCAGGGCGCTCACGCCGTGCCGGGGCGCCCCGGTGATGCGCAGGTCCCAGCGGTCGAGGAAGGCGGCGGCCAGGTCCGGCAGGGCGGCGATGAAGGCCCGGCCCGCCTCCTTGTTGAAGTTCTCCTGGGACGCGGCGAGTTCCTCGGGGATGTCGATCACCTTCCGCAGGGTAGCGGCAGACGGAAGCCGGGGCGGGCGAATGGCGGGGGCGGCCGGTCCGTGAGGGGCCGCTACGGCTCCAGGACGACCTTTCCGGTCGTGCCCCGGTTCTCCAGGGCGCGGTGGGCGGCGGCGGCCTCGGCGAGGGGGAAGCGGTGGACGGCGGGGACGAGCCGGCCCGCGGCGGCCTCGGCGAGGGCGCGCAGTTCGAGGGTGCGGACGGGGTGGGGGCCGCCGGCCTTCCGCATCATCGCGGGGCCGAGGACGTTCTCGGAGACGCCGTCGACGAGGTGGGGGCCGTCGTCGTCGACGCCCTGGGCCGACCAGCCGAAGACGAGGTGCCGGCCACCGGGGGCGAGGAGGCCGACGGCCGTGCGGGCGACGTCGCCGCCCACGCCGTCGTACACGAGGGTGACCCTGCCCCGGTGGCCGGCGAGCCGTGCGGGCCAGTCCGGGTCGGTGTAGTCGACGGCGAGGTCGGCGCCGACCGCCGCCACCCGGGCCGTCTTCCGGGGGCCGCCGGCCAGGCCGATGACGGTGGCGCCGGCGTTCTTGGCGTACTGCACGAGGAGGGTGCCGATGCCGCCGGCCGCGGCGGGGACGAGGACCACGTCGCCGGGGCCCGGTTCGGCGAACTGCACGATGCCCATCGCCGTACGGCCCGTGCCGATCATGGCGACGGCCGCGGCGAAGTCCAGGCGCTCCGGGATCTCGTGCAGGCGTCCGGCGTCGGTGACGGCCAGCTCCGCGTAGCCGCCGGGGGCGAAACCGAGGTGGGCGACGACCCGCTTGCCGAGCCAGTCGGCGGGCGTGCCCCCGCCGAGGGCGTCGACGACTCCGGCGACCTCGCGGCCGGGGACGGTCGGCAGGGCGGGCGGGGCCGGCGCGGGGCCCCGCAGGCCCTGGCGCAGGGCCGTGTCCAGGAGGTGGACTCCGGCCGCCCGTACGGCGATACGGACCTGTCCCGGTCCCGGCCGCGGGTCCTCGACCTCCTCGTAGGTCAGGTTCTCGGCCGGGCCGAAGGCGTGCAGGCGGATGGCGTGCATGGGGTCTCCCAGGGGATGCCGGGGGCGGGCGCCGGCGGGAACGCCGGGCGGGTGTTCTGCTCGCTGCGGCCCCCACTGTTCGACCTCAAGCGTGCTTGAGGTCAAGCTCGTTCCGGCCGAGGGCGAGGGAGACGGCCGTCAGGGCGCTGTTGAAGGAGACCTCCGAGAGCACGCCGGGCGCGGCGACCTGGTCACCGGCGAGGTAGACGCCGTCGCCGCGGTCGACGGCGGGCCGGTCGCGCCAGCTGGTGCCGGGCAGGTCGACGGCGCCGGTCCGTCCGTTCGCCACCGCCTCCCGCCGCCAGGTGACCCGTTCGCGCCAGCCGGGGAAGCCCAGGTCCAGCAGTTCCCCGGCGCGCGCGACGCCGTCGGCCCCGGTCTCGTGCGGGGCGAGGGGCACCTGACCCTGGATCAGCTGCTCGCCGGCCGGGGCGAGGGTGCGGTCCTGGGCGGTGAACCGCTCCAGCCAGCCCGGCGCGTCCAGGTCGGACACGACGAACGCGTCCCCGCGCCGGGTGCGCACGGCGAGGTCGACGAGGGCGGTGCGGCCGCTCGGCCAGGTCAGTGAGGGATCGTCGAGGAGGCGTCGGGCGGAGTCGAGGGAGGTGGCGACGACGACCGGGGTGTCGGTGGGCAGGGTGTCGACGCGGGACAGGGTCTCCATCCGCACGCCCAGGTTCCAGGCGTGGGCGGCCATCCGGTCGATGAGCGCGCCCCAGCCGCCGCGCGGGTAGTGCGCCTCCGGGGGCAGCTTGGTGGCGCGGCGCAGGCGTTCCTGCACGAACGCGGCGGACAGGGAGCCCGGGTCGTGGTGGAACAGCGCGACCGCGGAGTAGTGCGCGGCGGCCCGCGCGGCCTCCTCGCCGGCGACCCCGGTGGCCCAGGTGAGGAAGTCGGTGTCGACGGGCGCCTGCGCGCCGCCGCGGCGCAGCAGCTTCAGCATCGCGAAGGGCGGGGTGCGGCGCAGCGCGCCCCGGTGGCGGAGCCGCAGCCGGGCCGCCTCCAGGGGCGGGATCGGGGCGAGCGGTCCGATGAGGTTGCGCCGGCGGAGCCAGGACCAGTGCGGGCCGCCGTTGTAGAGGGCGTGCGGTCCCTCGTTCGTCCGGTACGGGCCCTCGGCGGTGCGGGCCCGGCCGCCGAGCGTGTGGTGCGCCTCGTGGACGGTGACCTTGGCGCCCGCCTCGGCGGCGGTGATGGCCGCGGTGAGTCCGGCGAAGCCGCCTCCGATGACGGTGATGCGGTGCATGACGGGGGTCTCCCTTGCTCGGGGTCGCCTTCGGGTTGTCCTCTGGTATGACTCGGCGAGGGCCCCGGAATGTGACATGCGCGGGGTTTTCGCAGGTCGGCGGGATTGTCAGTGGCGGGGTGCAGCATGGGGGCATGGCGAGGAGAGCGGTGGGCGGTACGGGTGTGAAGGGGGCGCGCCGCCCCGAGCTGCGGCTTCCGGCGCTGGAGCGGTTCGAGGGGGGCGGGGGATCCGGACTGGAGCCGGACGGGGACTACGACGGGCTGGAGTTCCGCGGGGCGGACCTCGCCGGGCAGGACGGGGCCGGGGCGCGCTTCATGGACTGCGCGCTGGCGGAGTGCGCGCTGGACGGGACGCGGCTGTCCCGGGCGCGGGTGCTGGACTCGGTCCTCACCGGCGTCCGGGGTGTGGGCACGGACCTGGCCGAGGCGACCCTGCGGGACGTCGAGGTGACCGACGCGCGTCTCGGGGGGACGCAGGCGCACGGGGCGGTGCTGGAACGGGTGCTGGTCCGGGGCGGCAAGATCGACTTCCTGAACCTGCGCTCGGCCCGGCTCAAGGACGTCGTGTTCGAGGGCTGTGTCCTGGTCGAGCCGGACTTCGGCGGGGCCCGGCTGGAGCGCGTGGAGTTCGTGGACTGCGCGCTGAAGGGTGCGGACCTCACCGGCGCCGTGCTCACGGACGTGGACCTGCGCGGGGCCGCGCCCCTGGAGATCGCGCGGGGCGCGGACCGGCTGGCGGGGGCGGTGATCAGTACGGCGCAGCTGCTGGATCTGGCGCCGGTGCTGGCGGGGGAGATGGGGCTCCGGGTGGAGGGGTGAGCGGGGCGGGCGGAGGCGCCCGGGTCACCGCACGCGGGGATAGCGGGCCTGGAGGGTCCAGACGGCCGGGTTCTCGCCGAGGTCCTCGTGCAGGTCGATCAGGTCGGCGAGGAGGTCGTGCAGGAAGTCGCGGGCCTCGCGGCGGAGTTCGGAGTGGGAGAAGGTCAGCGGGGGTTCGGAGGCCGGCAGCCACTCCGCCTCGATGTCCACCCACCCGAAGCGGCGCTCGAAGAGCAGGCGGTCGGTGGACTCGGTGAAGTCCAGCTCGGCCCGCTGGGGGCGGGAGGCCCGGGAGCCCGCCGGGTCCCGGTCGACGCGCTCCACGATGTCGCACAGCGCCCAGGCGAAGTCGAGCACCGGCACCCATCCCCAGGC
The DNA here is from genome assembly GCF_031181555.1 of Streptomyces sp. Taxonomy (GTDB): domain Bacteria; phylum Actinomycetota; class Actinomycetes; order Streptomycetales; family Streptomycetaceae; genus Streptomyces; species Streptomyces fimbriatus. Next base: position 4,679 of record NZ_JAPSKQ010000251.1, read on the forward strand.
CGTGGACACCTCGCGGTCCGTCTCGGTGTCGGCGAGATAGACGTCCCCGCAGAACAGGTCGTGGCGCAGGGCGTGGACGTCCGCGCGGCGGTAGTCGGTCTGCGGCGGGTCGGGGAAGCGGTTGGAGAGGGCGTAGCCGATGTCGAGCACGGGGTGATGGTGTCACGACACGGCACCTCCGCCCGCACGGGCGCCTGACCGGTGCCGCCGCCGCGCCTCCATAGGATCACGGAGTGCGCCCCCACCGCCCCCGCCGTTCCCCTCGTTCCCGTTCTTCCGCCGTCGGCCTCGTCCTGCTCACCGTGGCGGCGACCGCGTGCGGCGGCCGTGGCGGTGACGACGGCGGTCCCGGCGCGAGCGGTGTCCGCGACCCGTACTTCCCGAAGGCGGGCAACGGCGGCTACGACGTCACCCACTACGCCCTCGACCTCGCCTACGACCCCGGCGCCCACCGCCTGACCGGCACCGCGACGCTCACCGCCCGGGCGACCCAGGACCTCTCCGCGTTCAACCTCGACCTCGTGGGCATGGACGTCGAGCAGGTCACCGTCGACGGCGCGGCCGCGCGCCGGCACCGCGCCGGCCAGGAGCTGACGGTCCGTCCGCGCGACGGACTCGACCGCGGCGCGCGCTTCCGCGTCACCGTCCGCTACTCCGGCGCCCCCGTGACCGTCACCGACCCGGACGGCTCCGAGGAGGGCTGGCTGCGCACCGTCGACGGCGCGCTGGCCCTGGGGCAGCCGACGGGGTCGATGGCGTGGTTCCCCGGCAACCACCACCCCTCCGACAAGGCGACGTACACGCTCGCGGTGACCGTGCCGAAAGGGCTGCGGGCGGTGTCCAACGGGGAGCCGGCCGGTGAGGAGACGAAGGGGAGCCGGACGACCCACCGCTGGCGCACCACCGAGCCGATGGCGAGCTATCTCGCCACGCTCGCCATCGGCAGGTACGCCGTCGACCGCGGCACGACCGCCGGCGGGCTGCCCGTGTACACGGCGGTCGACCCGGAGCAGGCGGAGGCGAGCCGTGCGGTCCTGGCGCGGCTTCCCGAGGTCGTGGCGTGGGCGGAGCGGACCTTCGGCCCGTACCCCTTCTCCTCCGCGGGCGCGATCGTGGAACGTCCCGGGGACGCCGGGTACGCCCTGGAGACCCAGAACCGTCCCGTCTTCCCCGGCGCCCCCGGCACCGGGCTGATGGTCCACGAGATCGCCCACCAGTGGTACGGCAACTCCGTCACCCCGAGGACCTGGCGGGACATGTGGCTCAACGAGGGCTTCGCGACGTACGCGGAGTGGCTGTGGGAGGAGGACCACGGCGGGGACACCGCGCAGCAGACCTTCGACGCGCTGTACGCGGGCACGTACCTGCGCGACGCGGAGGCGAACGAGGCGCTCTGGTCGTTCCCGCCGGCGCGACCGCCCGACGCGGCGCACATCTCCGGCGTCCCCGTCTACCAGCGCGGCGCGATGGTCCTGCACAAGATCCGGCAGACGGTCGGCGACAGCGCCTTCTCCGCCCTCCTCCGCGGCTGGGCGCGGGACCACCGCCACGGCAACGCGGACACCGACGACTTCACGGCGTACGTGGAGAGGTCGGCCCCCCAGGAGGACTTCGACGGCATCTGGGCGGACTGGCTGTACGGGGAGGGAAAGCCGGAGCGGCCCTAGGCGTGTCGTCCCGGGCC
>NZ_JAPSKQ010000083.1:0-5009 GCF_031181555.1 Streptomyces sp.
CCGGTCAGCCCGTGCCCTCCGGCGCTCCTGGGGCGCCGCCGCCGGTCCCGCCCGCGGTCGCCGTCCCCGTCGGTGGTCGCGTCGGGGTGACGGCCCAGGTCCAGGAGGGCGGACGGACCGGGGCCGGGAGCCGGGGTCGCCGGGCTCCGGCCCGGCGTGTCCGGCGCGGCGGCCGGAAGGTGACAGTCCTTTCCGGGGCCCCCGGTGTGCGGCGTGAACACGACGACCGCCGGCGCGCAGGCCACCGTGGCCGCCGCGCGGGCGCGGATCCCGGCGGGGCGGAGCCCGCGGCGGATCAGGCGGAGCGCTTGGGGGAGGACGCCCTCTTCTTCGCCGGGGCCTTCTTCACGGGGGTCTTCTTCGCCGCGCTCTTCGCGGGGCTCTTCGCCGTGCTCTTCGCGGGGCTCCGCGCCGCCGCCCTCTTCGCGTCCTGGCCCGCCGCCGCGGCCGGCTTCCCCGTCTGCGGCCTCTTCGCCGCAGACGTCGGCTTCCCGTCCCCGGCCTCCCGGGGGGCCGCGCGGGACGTCCGGCGCTGCGGCGGCCGCCCGCCCCCGGCCTCCGCCGGCTCGTCCGTCCCCCCGTCGCGGGACTCGCGGAGCGCGCGGACGCTCATCTCCAGGGCCGTCGTCAGGTCCAGGACCCTGACGCCGCGCTCCGGCTCGGGCGCCTCGGGCAGGGCCTCGCCGGAGATCTTGGCGGCGACGACCTCCTCCACCGCCTCGCGGTACTCGTCGCGCAGGTCCTCCAGCCCGACCTCGCCGAGGGCGTCCACCAGGGCGCCCGCGAGGTCCAACTCCCTGTCGCGGACGCCGACGTCCGTGCCGGGGGCGAGCCCTTCGGGGGCGCGGACCTCGTCCGGCCAGAACAGGCCGTGCAGGGCGATCGTGTCGCCGACCACGCGGAGCATGCCCAGACGTTCGCGGCCCCGCAGCGCGAACTTCGCGACGGCCACCTTGTTGCTGCGCCTCAGGGCCTCCCGCAGGAGCGCGTACGGCCTGGCGGCCGGCGCCCGGCCCGCCGCCAGGTAGTACGCGGCGCCCATCTGGAGCGGGTCGATGCTGTCCTCGGGGACGAAGGTCACGATCTCGATGGTCTTGGCGGTGGGGATCGGCAGGTGGGACAGGTCCTCGTCGGTGATGGGGATGATCGTGCCGTCCGACTCCTCGTAGCCCCTGCTGATCTCCTGGGCGGTGACCTCGCGGTCCTCCAGCTCGCAGAACTTGCGGTGGCGGATCCGGCCGCCGTCCTCCGTGTGGATCTCGCGGAAGGGGACCGCATGGCTCTCGGTGGCGTTCACCAGCTTGATCGGCACTCTGACCAGGCCGAACGAGATCACGCCGTTCCAGATGGACCTCACGTGCAGCACCTTTCCGGTCACCCGCCGATCGACGCTGCCATTTTGTCCCACTTTGCACGTTTTCTCACCACGGGGGTGCCGGTCACCGGGACGCAGGGGCGGGGCTCACACCCGTGCCCAGGTGTTCCGGTCCCGTGCCATCGCGTACAGGGCCTCCGCGTCGGCCGGTTTCAGCACTCCGCCGAGGCCGGCCAGGCCCGCCACCTCCCCGTCCGTCAGGACGCGCACCTCGCGCGGCGGGGCGAGGACCGACACGTGCGACGCGCCGACCGGCACGAGCACCGGGCGGACCTCGGCCGTCAGGGCGTAGGAGGCGCGGTCGGCGTCGGCCCGGACGCGGCGCAGGAGCGGCTGCGGTGCGTGGCGGCCCAGACCGACCCGGGGGCCGTCGACCGTCACCCGCTGCTTGTGGGCGTACAGGGAGTGGACGGCGTACAGGCCGCCGGGGCCGATGAGCAGGTGGTGGATGCGGTCGCCGCCCGGGAGCGGGACCGAGTGCAGGGTGTGCCAGCCCGCGCCGTCCATGCGGTCCAGGGCCTCGCCGACCGTCTGTTCCGCCGTGAGGGCCCTGCGGCGCGGGTCGGGGCGGAGGCGGCGGGCGGGGCCGGGGTCGCGGTCGAGGGCGACCAGCAGCGCCTCGCCGGGCCGGTTCGGCGCGAGGTCGTCGTCGGGGTGCAGGGAGAGGCGTGCCAGCTCGGCGGGGGTGGGGACCGGGGGCGGGCCGACCGAGACCGGGCCGGTGAGGAAGGGGCCCAGTGCTTCGAGGACGTCCTCCTCGCGGTCCGCGCCGAGCAGGTTGACCCGGGCCGCCTCGCGGTCGTACCAGGCGATGTTCCTGCCGTCCGGGAGGCAGACGTACAGCCGTTCCCGGCCGTGCCGCCAGGTCGGTATGACGCGCAGTCCGTTCATGCATCATCACCCCACGACCATGGGAACAGGCGGTCGAGCCGGGGGCAAGAAGACAGGGAAGCCGGTTACCTTGGAGAGGGGTTGGGCATGCCCACGGGCGGGATGGTGGGGAGGCGCCGTTGCGTACCCGCAGGAAGCGATCCGACGTGCCGGCCCCGGACAGCCCGTGGAACGAGGTCGTGCCCGGCCTGTGGATGGGCGGACACGAGTTCCGGGGTCTTTCCGGGCGGCTGGAGTTCGCGGTGGTGGGCCAGGAGTTCGATCTCGTGCAGACGCTGCTGCGCCTGCCCGGGCACGGGCCCGGGCCGGGGGTGGAGCACCATGTGTGGCCGATCCCCGACGGACCCCTCGACGGGACGCAGCTCGCGGGCGTCATCCGGCTGGCCGAGGCGGCGTGCGAGGCGCTGGACGGCGGCCGCACGGTCCTCGTCCGCTGTTACCACGGGTACAACCGCTCCGGCCTGGTCGTCGCGCACGCGCTGATGCGCCGCGGCAGCACCGCCGAGGCGGCGATCCGGCTGATCCGGGCCCGGCGCTCGCCCTGGGCCCTGCACAACGAGCTGTTCGTCGACTACCTGCGGGCGGGGCTCACCACGGCCCGGCTGCTGGAGGAGCTGACGGAGTAGGCGGGACGGGCGGCAGGCAAAAAGGACTTCCGCGCGAATAAGGTGTGCGCAGCCGACCGTGACCCCGAAGAGCCCAGGAGCGCAGTGCCCCCCAGCCGCCGTGTGCGCGCCCTCCGCCGTGTCGCCGCCGTCGCCCTGCTGTCGGCGGCGGCCATCGGCTGCGGGGACACCGGCGGCCTGCGCGGGGCCGGGGCGACGCCGACCGCCGTCAGTCCCGCGCGGCTGTGGCCGGATCTGCCCCCGGCGTCGAGTCCGGCCTTCGACCTCGGCGAGGTGGACACCGAGGTGGTGGAGGGCGTCGCCGTGCCGGACGGCGACATCCGCGCGGTGGACCCGGTGGCCGTCGTCCGCGCGGAGATCACCGCCCACCCGGACGACTACCGGGGCGACCGCGCCCCCTACCGCGAGACCGCCCGCCGCATGAGCGACTGCCCCGAGGGCGGTGAGGGCCAGGGCGGTGCGGCGGCCGGGTGCCCGCTCCTCGAGCCGCACTACCGCGACCTGACCGGCGACGGGCGCGACGACCTGACGCTGGGTTTCCGGCTGCTGCCCGAACAGCTGACCGCCGTACGCGTCTACACCGTCGACCCCGACGAGCACCGGCTCACGCAGGTCATGGCCTACGACGACGCCCTGAGCGGAGTCGAACTGGCCGGGCGGTCGGTGATCATCCGCTCCCCGTCCGAGGTCGCCGGGTACGAGTACCGGCTGCAGTGGACCTGGGACCCGGACCAGCGGGCGATGCTCCTCACGCACGACGAGATGCTGCGCATCGGGCATCCGGGGCCCACGCCGTCCGCGCGCCCCACGCCGTCCGCCCCCTCGCCGGCGGGCGCCCGGTGAGGCTCGCGCTCCCCCGGTGGACCGGCCCGCTCGCGGTGCGGGCCGCCGTCTTCATCACCGTGATGTGCTGCGCCCTCGCCGCCCTGCTCGGTGTGCTCGTGCACGTCCAGGTGACCGACCAGACCGTCGGCCGGGTGCGCGACGCCGCGCTCCGGCGGCTGACGGAGGCGACCGAGGCGTACGAGGCCGGGGAATCGCTGCGGCCCGGGGCGGGGGTGGATCCGCCGGGGCTCCCCGGAGAGCTGCGGGAGCTGGCCGTCGCCGGGGAGCGGGGTTCGATGGTGGCCGAGTACGAGGGACGGCCCACGATGTGGGCGGCTGGTCCCGTGGACGGACGGCGGGCGCTCGCGGTCCGGGTCGACTACTCCCAGGGCAAGCGCACCATCGACGGGCTGGACCGGGCCATCGTCTGGTCGTCGGCGACGGCGATCGGGGCCACGCTGCTGGTGGGAGCGTTCGCCGTGACCCGGGTGACGCGGCGGCTGCACACCACCGCGCGGGTGGCCCGGCGGATCAGCGCGGGCGATCTCGACGCGCGCGTCGACGACCCCCGGGCGAGGGACCGGAGCCGTCCGCAGGACGAGGTGGCCGCGGTCGCCGCCGCGCTGGACTCCATGGCGGCCTCGCTGCAGGGCAAGCTGCTCGCCGAACAGCGGTTCACCGCGGACGTGGCGCACGAGCTGCGCACCCCGCTGACCGGGCTGCACGCGGCGGCCGAGCTGCTGCCGCCGGGCCGCCCGACCGAGCTGGTGCGGGACCGGGTGGCGGCGCTGCGCACCCTCACCGAGGACCTGCTGGAGATCTCCCGGCTGGACACCGGACGGGAACGGCTGGAGCTGGACACCGAGCGGCTCGGGGAGCTGGCCCGGCGGGTGGTGCGGGCGTCGGGGAGCGACACGGAGGTCAGGGTCGTGCGGGACGCGTCCGTGACGACGGACCGGCGGCGGCTGGAGCGGGTGCTCGGCAATCTGGTCGCCAACGCGCACCGGCACGGGCGGGCGCCGGTGACGCTGACCGTCGACGGCCCGGTCGTCACCGTGCGGGACCACGGGGACGGCTATCCGGAGTACCTCCTCGCGCACGGGCCGCAGCGGTTCCGCACGGAGGGCGGGACGAAGGGGCACGGGCTCGGCCTGACGATCGCACGGGGACAGGCGGAGGTGCTCGGCGCCCGTCTGGACTTCGCCAATGCCCCGGAAGGCGGGGCGGTGGCCCGCCTGACGCTCCCTCACCCCGAGCCCGTCACCAGGGGCGACGCGGAGTAGGGCGGGAGC
>NZ_JAPSKQ010000083.1:5109-21658 GCF_031181555.1 Streptomyces sp.
GGGACAGGCGGAGGTGCTCGGCGCCCGTCTGGACTTCGCCAATGCCCCGGAAGGCGGGGCGGTGGCCCGCCTGACGCTCCCTCACCCCGAGCCCGTCACCAGGGGCGACGCGGAGTAGGGCGGGAGCACCGTCCCCGATGGCGCACCAACGCGGGCGGACGCCGGGGGGCACTCCTAATGTGGCGATTAGTCACCTTCGATCCATTTGACCCTCACATGGAGGTACTGCCATGTCCCTGCGTTCCTCTCGCCCCCCTCTCACCCGCCGTCTGCCCATAGCCCTCGCCGCCGGCGCCCTCGCCGTCGCGGCCGCCGTCACCCCAGCCGTCGCGAGCGACGACGGGGACCAGGGCGGCGGCAACGGGAACTGGAGCCAGCAGGGCGGCGGCGACGGCGGCGGCAACGGCTCGAACCAGCAAGGCGGCAACGGGTACTACAACAGCGGCTCGAACCAGCAAGGCGGCGGCAACGGCGACTGGAGCCAGCAGGGCGGGGGCGGCAACGGCGACTGGAGCCAGCAGGGCGGGGGCGGCAACGGCGGCGACCAGCAGGGCGGCGGCAACGGCAACGGCAACGGGAACCAGCAGGGCGGCGGCAACGGAAACGGGAACCAGCACGGCGGCGGCCAGCAGGGTGGCGGCAACGGCAACGGAAACGGGAACCAGTACGGCGGCGGCCAGCAGGGCGGCGGCAACGGCAACGGGAACCAGCAGGGCGGCGGGAACGGCGACTGGAGCAACGCGGCCGGCGGCCACCACGGCGACCGGGGCCAGTACAAGGGTGTCGTCACGGCGGACTCGCTGGCCCTGCGCAGCGCCCCGCACCGGGGGTCGCAGGTCATCCGGTACGCCCACAAGGGCGAGGTCGTCTCGATCTTCTGCAAGGTCCCCGGCGAGAAGGTGGGCGGCAACCCCCTCTGGTACCTCCTCACGGACGGCACCTGGGCCTGGGGCCCGGCCCGCCACATCGACAACATCGGTCCCGCGCCACGCTGGTGCTGATGAACGAAGCGCGCAAGGCACACCATTTGGGTAAGTTCCGGACATGAGCAAGGCCGGAATCACCCTGGCGACGGCGGATCCGCCCGCGCCCACCGTCCGCCTCCCCCGGCGCCGTGGCATCGAACTCACCCTGATCGTCCTGGCCGTCCTGCTGTCGGTGTACGGATACTGCGCCGTCGGCCTGGCCAGGAACGGCTCCGTCCCGCCCGGCGCCGCCGGCTACGGCGCCGGGCTCGGCGTGCTCGCCCTGGTCGCCCATCTGGCGGTGCGCTGGCGGGCGTCGCACGCCGACCCGCTGCTGCTCCCCATCGGCGTCCTGCTCAACGGCCTCGGCCTGGTGCTGATCTACCGGCTCGACCTGGAGACACCGGGCGCCCCGGCGGCCCCCACCCAACTGGTCTGGTCGACGCTGGGCGTGGCGCTGTTCATCGTGGTGGTGCTGGTGCTGCGCGACCACCGGGTCCTCCAGCGCTACACCTACGTCAGCGTCGCCGCCGCGCTGATCCTGCTGACGGTGCCGATCCTCTTCCCGGCGGTGAACGGGGCCCGGATCTGGATCCGCGTCGCCGGGTTCTCCATCCAGCCCGGCGAGTTCGCGAAGGTGCTGCTGGCGGTCTTCTTCGCCGCGTACCTCGCCGCGAACCGGGGCGCCCTCACCTACGCCGACCACCGGATCCGGTGGCTGCACCTGCCCACCGGGCGGGTGCTCGGCCCGATCGTCGCCGTCTGGCTGGTCAGCGTGGGCGTGCTGGTGCTGGAGCGGGACCTCGGCACCTCGCTGCTGTTCTTCGGCCTGTTCGTGGTCCTGCTGTACGTCGCCACCGGCCGCACCGGCTGGATCGCCGTCGGCCTGCTGCTGGCCTCGCTGGGGGCGGTGGCCGTGGGCCGGCTGGAGCCCCACGTGCACGGCAGGATCGAGACCTGGCTGCACCCGTTCGCCTCCATCGAGGCCGGCGAGGGCCCGAACCAGCTCGCCCAGTCCCTGTTCGCCTTCGCGGAGGGCGGGATGCTCGGCACCGGGCTCGGGCTCGGGCACTCCGTGCTCATCGGCTTCGCGGTCAAGTCCGACTTCATCCTGGCGACGGCCGGCGAGGAGCTGGGCCTGGCCGGACTGTCCGCGATCTTCCTGCTCTACGGACTGCTGGTGGAGCGCGGCTACCGGGCGGGGCTCGCCCTGCGCGACCCGTTCGGCCGGCTGCTCGCCGTGGGCCTCGCCTCCCTCGTGGCGCTCCAGGTGTTCGTGATCGCGGGCGGGGTGACCGGGCTGATCCCGCTGACCGGGATGGCGATGCCGTTCCTGGCGCAGGGCGGCTCGTCGGTGGTGACCAACTGGACGATCGTGGCGCTGCTGGTCCGGCTGAGCGACTCGGCGCGCCGTCAGGGGGACGGGGGTGCGGCCCGGTGACGCGGCACATTCGACGGGCCGGCCTCTTCTGCGCCCTGCTGCTGGTGGCCCTGCTGGTGAACGCCGCCCGCGTCCAGGTCCTGCGGGCCGACGCCTACGACGACAACCCGGCCAACCGCCGCGACGCCATCACCCGCTACCAGCAGCCGCGCGGCGACATCCTGGTCGCCGGCCGGCCGGTCACCGGCTCGCGGGACACCGGGGAACACCTGCGCTACGAACGGACGTACACCGACGGGCCGTTGTACGCGCCGGTGACCGGCTTCGCCTCGCAGGAGTACGGGACGACGCTGCTGGAGCACACGGAGGACGAGCTGCTGTCCGGCGCCGACCCGGTGCTCGCGCCGTTGCCGCTGTGGAACGACTTCACGCGCTCCCGCAACGCGGGCGGCGACGTCGTGACCACGATCGATCCGGCGGCGCAGCGCGCGGCGTACGAGGGGCTGCGCTCGCGCAAGGGGGCGGTGGCGGCGGTGGAGCCGTCGACCGGCAGGATCCTGGCGCTGGTGTCGGTCCCCTCGTACGACCCCGGGCTGCTGTCGGGGAACGGCAGGACGGCGCGGGACGCCTGGGCCCGGCTGAACGCCGATCCGGACCGGCCGATGCTGAACCGGGCGGTGCAGCGGACGTATCCGCCGGGGTCGACGTTCAAGGTGGTCACCGCGGCGGCGGCGCTGGACGCGGGCGTGGTGACCGACCTGGACAAGCCGACCGACTCCCCCGACCCGTACCCCCTGCCGGGCACGACGACACGGCTGACCAACGGGTCCCGGGGCTGTGAGGACGCCTCGGTGCGGGAGGCGTTCACCTGGTCCTGCAACACGGTGTTCGCCAAGCTGGGCGTGGACACGGGCGTGGCGGACATGACGGCCACGGCGCACGCCTTCGGCTTCAACGACGGGGACGTGCGGGTCCCGTTCCGGGTGGCGCGGAGCACCTTCGACACCACGGTGGACCGGGCGCAGCTCGCGCTGGCGTCGATCGGGCAGTACAACACCCGGGCCACGCCGCTGCAGATGGCGATGGTGGCGGCGGCCGTCGCGAGCGGGGGGCAGGTGCGGGAGCCGTATCTGGTGGAGCGGACGACGCGGGCGGGCGGCGGCGCGGTGTCGACGGCCGGTTCCCGTCCGATGCGGCGGGCCATGCATCCGTCGACGGCGCTGCGGATGCGGGAGCTGATGCGGGACGTGGTGGAGAAGGGCACCGGCACGAACGCCGCGATCCGCGGTGCCGTGGTCGGCGGCAAGACCGGTACCGCCCAGCACGGCCTGGGCAACTCCGGGACGCCGTACGCCTGGTTCGTCTCCTGGGCGCAGGGCCACGAGGACATGGAGGCGAAGGTGGCGGTCGCCGTGGTGGTCGAGGACGCGGCGGCGAACCGGCGGGAGATCAGCGGGGGCGGGACGGCGGCCCCGATCGCGCGGGCGGTGATGGAGGCGGTGCTGAACTCGCAGGACGGGCCGGCCACGTGGTGAGACAGGGGTGCCGATCGCACCTCCGGGACGAGTCGGGCGACGCGGCGGACGTGCCCGTCTTCGGCGACTCCTGGCCGGTCGTCGGCTGGACGGCGCGGCGGGACGCCGACGCCCCGACCGCGTACACGCACCAGGGCCGCCGCCGTGAGATGCCGGCCAGTCCTCAGCCCTTGGTCGCGGGAGGGCTTCCGTCGATCGGCCCCGTGTGCGGAGGCGGGTGGGGAAGCTCGTCGAGGTCGTCCGCCGTCCAGCCGCCCACCGGCGGACGAGGCCGCTCGCAGGCGTCGTCCAGCCCGTAGCCGCGTGCGGCGCTCATGATCGTTCCCATGTGCCGCAGTCCGGCCGGCACGGTCAGCGCGCCCGGGGCGAACGGCGGTACGGCGCTCCACGAGGCGCAACGGGGGCGTGCCGTTGGCGTCTCCGCCCGGCAGGTCCTCCGTCAACAAGTCGTGCGCAGGGGATTGACGGGCTTGCTGACAGGCAGTCTCATAAGTGAAGTGAACCGCCGGTAACCCCAGTCACGCCCCATGACGTCCCCGCACCACGAGGTGGAACCACCATGACGACCCTGACGGAAGCCGACGCGCTCGACGGCCTGCGTGACGCGCTCGGCCTGCTCAAGGACCGCGAGCAGGTGGCTCAGCGGCTGCTCGACTCTTCCGCCAAGCACTCCTTCGACCCGGACAAGGAGCTGGACTGGGACGCGCCCTTCGAGGAGGGCAAGTGGTTCTGGCCGCCCGAGCTGGTGTCGCTGTACGACACCCCGATGTGGAAGCGGATGAGCGAGGAGCAGCGCATCCTGCTCTCCCGGCACGAGGCCGCCGCGCTCGCCTCGCTCGGCATATGGTTCGAGATCATCCTCATGCAGCTGCTGGTGCGGCACATCTACGACAAGTCCGCCACGAGCGCGCACGTCCGCTACGCGCTCACCGAGATCGAGGACGAGTGCCGGCACTCGAAGATGTTCGCCCGGCTGATCACCCACGGCGGCACCCCCTGGTACCCGGTGAGCCGGGTCCACCAGCACCTCGGCCGGCTGTTCAAGACGATCTCCACCACCCCGGGCTCCTTCACGGCGACCCTGCTCGGCGAGGAGGTCCTGGACTGGATGCAGCGGCTGACCTTCCCGGACGAGCGGGTCCAGCCGCTGATCCGGGGCGTCACGCGCATCCACGTCATCGAGGAGGCGCGGCACGTGCGCTACGCCCGCGAGGAGCTGCGGCGCCAGATGGTGACCGCGCCGAAGTGGTCGCAGGAGTTCACCCGGATCACCTCCGGCGAGTTCGCCCGCGTCTTCTCCGTGGCGTTCGTGAACCCGGACGTCTACACGAACGTCGGTCTGGACAGGCGCGAGGCCATGGCCCAGGTCAAGGCGAGCGGGCACCGGCGGGACGTGATGCAGCAGGGCTCCAAGCGCCTCACCGACTTCCTGGACGACATCGGGGTGCTGCGGGGGGTCGGGCGGAAGCTGTGGCAGTCGTCGGGACTGCTGGCGTAGCCGGTCGCGCGAAGGGGCCGCGGACCGAACGCGGCCCGGACGGCAGCGGGGCGCCGTGACCGGTCGCCGGGGCCGCCGGCGCGGGCGCCCGTTCGGGGCGGGCGGTTACGCTGCGGACATGACCCCGCAGGCCCCCACCCCCGCCTACCGGCGGCTCAGCGTCGAGGAACGCCGCAGCCAGCTGCTCGACGCCGCGCTCTCCCTCTTCGCCCACCGCGCCCCGGAAGAGGTGTCCCTGGACGACGTGGCGGAGGCGGCCGGGGTGTCACGGCCCCTGGTGTACCGGTACTTCCCGGGCGGCAAGCAGCAGCTGTACGAGGCCGCCCTGAGGTCGGCCGCCGACGAGCTGCGGCACTGCTTCGACGAGCCGCACGAGGGCCCGCTGCTGCCCCGGCTGTCCCGGGCCCTCGACCGCTACCTGGCCTTCGTCGACCAGCACGGCGCCGGGTTCAGCGCGCTGCTGCAGGGCGGGAGCGTCGTGGAGACCTCCCGTACGACCGCGATCGTCGACGGGGTGCGACGGGCCGCCGCCGAGCACATCCTCAGCCACCTCGGAGTGGCCGAGCCCGGGCCCCGGCTGCGGATGACCGTCCGGATGTGGATCACGGCCGTGGAGGCGGCCTCGCTGATCTGGCTCGACGAGGACAAGCGGCCGCCGGTGGACGAACTGCGGGACTGGCTCGTGGAGCAGTTCGTGGCGGTGCTGGAGGTGACCGCGCGGCGCGACGCGCAGACCGGGGCCCTGGTCCGGGAGCTGGCCGCGGACCTCTGACCGGGATCGCCGGCGACGGCGGTCGGTGGTGGACGGCCGGCCCCGGCACATGGCCGACACTGAGGGGGTGAAGAGCGAAGACACCCCGTTCGAGGGCGGGCCCATGGACGGGCGCGTCCTGCCCGTGCTGCTGGGCATCACCGGACACCCGCCCAAGACGTACCGCATTCCCGTCCCGGCCCCGGACGGCGGCCCGCCCACGGTGCTGGTCTACCGGCGCGTGCCCCGCGGGCAGGGCGGACGGACCGGGCTGACGCGGGGGTGGAAGTACCTCTACGACCCCACGGGACGGGCGGACAGCCGGCCGAGGTGGCCGTGGTCGAGGCCCGCGCCCGATCCAGACGCCACGCCGAAGGGCAAGCCGGACGACACCGACGGGTGACCCCGTTGCGCCGGACCGCGCACACTCGGCGAGCAGGCCCCGGGAACACGCCCGATGCTCGCGGTGCGGAGCGGACGAGCCGCCCCGCGTCGGAGGTGATGGCGTGTCAGGAATGCTTCTGCGTCTGGTGTGCACGGCGGCGGTGGCGGCCGGGACCGTTCTCGCACCCGTGCCCGCGGCGGCCGTCCCCGAACCGGGCGGCCCCGGCGACCGCTCCGTCGCCGAGTTGCTGACGGAACTTCAGACCCTGTACCGGGAGGCCGAGAAGGCCACCGAGAGCTACAACGCCACCGAGGAGCGGCTGAAGAAGCAGCGTGCCGAGACCGAGCGGCTGGAGAAGGCCCTCGCCCGGGCCCGGCTCTCCCTGCACGACAGCCGGGGCGCGGCCGGACGACTGGCCCGGCAGCAGTACCAGAGCAGCACCGGGATCTCCCCGTACGTACGCCTGCTGCTCGCGCGCGATCCGCAGGGCGCCCTCGACCAGGGCCACGTGATCGGGCAGGTGGCGCGGGAGCGGGCGGAGACGGTGGACCGGCTGGCCGGCGACGAGAAGGAGGCCGGCGAACTGGCCCGCCGGGCGCGCGCGGCCCTCGACGCCCGGCTCGCCCTCACCGAGCGGCGCCGGAAGGAACGGGACGAGGTGCGCGAGCGGCTCCACGAGGTCGAGGAGCTGCTCGCCTCGCTCACCAGCGAGGAGCTGGCCGCGCTGGCCGAGCTGGAGCGGGCCGAGGTGGCCCGGGACCAGGAGGAGCTGCTCGCCTCCGGTGCGCTCGGCGGCGCGCGCACGCCCTCCGGGGCGGGCGACCGGGCCGTGCGGTACGCCGTGGAGCAGCTCGGGAAGCCGTACGAGTGGGGTGCGGAGGGACCGGATGCCTACGACTGCTCGGGGCTGACCTCCGAGGCGTGGGGCGCCGCCGGGACGCCGATCCCGCGGACCAGCCAGGAGCAGTGGGCGCGGCTGGAGCGCATCCCGCTCCGGGAGCTGCGGCCGGGGGACCTCGTCGTGTACTTCCCCGAGGCCACGCATGTCGCCCTCTACCTCGGCGACGGCATGGTGGTGCAGGCTCCCCGGCCCGGCGCGAGGATCAAGGTCTCCCCCCTCGCGGCCAACCCGGTCCTGGGCGCCGTGCGTCCCGACCCGGACGGGGAGCCCCTGCGGCGGTACGTGCCGCCCGAGCTCCCCGAGGGGGCGACGGAGGGATCCGACGAGGGGTACGCGAAGTCCGCGGCGCCCCCGGCGGAGCCGGAGGGTTACGCGCCCGTGGCGCCCGAGACCTCCATCAGGTAGGCCTCCGTCTTCTTCGGGTCGTAGAAGAAGTTCTCGAAGTCGGCCGGGTTGTTGAAGCCGTTGGCGAAGCGGTCGGCGACCGGCTGGAGCTGGCCGGCGGCGCCGATGAGGTCGAGGACGTGCTCGGGGGGCGGGGCGAGCATGGTGTTCGTCCACTTGGTGACGTGCTGAGCGGTCTCCCAGTAGCGGTCGAAGGTCTGCTGCATCCACTCCTCGTCGAACGGCTTGTCGCCGTGCTCGAGGATCGAGGCGAGGTAGGAGGCGGCGCACTTGGACGCCGAGTTGGATCCCTGCCCGGTGATCGGGTCGTTGGCGACGACCACGTCGGCGACGCCGAGGACCGCGCCTCCGCCGGGCAGCCGGCCGATGGGGTTGCGGACGGTCGGGGCGTAGCGGCCGGCCAGGGTGCCGCCGGCGTCGGTCAGTTCGACCTTGGTGGCCCGCGCGTATTCCCAGGGGAGGAACTTCTCCATGAGTTCCAGGGTCAGGGAGAGGTGCTCCGCCGGGTCCTTGACGTCCTTGAAGACGTCCAGCGGGCCGCCGGGTATGCCCTCCCAGAACAGGATGTCGGCGCGGCCCGAGGTGGTGAACGTCGGCATGATGAACATCTCGCCGACCCCGGGGACCAGGTTGCAGCGGACGGCCTCCGTGTCCGGGTGTTCCGGACGCGGCTCCATCCCGTGGACGTAGGCCACCGCGAGGGCGCGCTGCGGCTCGCTGTACGGGGAGCGGGACGCGTCGCGGCCGAACATCTGCACGAGCTCGCCCTTGCCCGCCGAGACGAGCACGAGGTCGTACGTGCGCGAGAAGTAGTCGAGGTCGCCGACCGCCGCGCCGTGGATGACCAGCTGGCCGCCGCGCTGGGCGAACGTCTCCATCCAGCCGGCCATCTTCACCCGCTGGTCGACCGACTGCGCGAACCCGTCGAGCCTGCCCAGCCAGTCGATCGCGCGCTGCGTCGGGCCCGGGTCGTACGAGCCGGGGGCCGCGACCGAGACACCGAGCCCCTGGATCTTCGGGGCCTGGGACTCCCAGAAGTTCAGCTGGAGGTCCCGTTCGTGCTGCAGGGCGGTGTGGAACATGCACTGCGTCGACATCACCCGTCCGGTGCGGATCTCGTCCGCGGTCCGGTTGGACATCAGGGTGACCTCGTACCCGTGCGACTGGAGGCCGAGGGCGAGCTGGAGACCGGACTGGCCGGCTCCGACGACGAGTATCTTCCGCATACGGGGGTGTCTCCTACTCGGGGGTTTCGTCGAGCGCGTGGCCCACCAGGGCCAGGAGGGTCTCGATCACGGTGATCCTGCGGCGCGCATCCATGATCATGACAGGTATGTGCTGCGGGATGGTCAGGGCCTCCCGCACGTCCTCCGGCTCGAACAGCTCGCTGCCGTCGAAGTGGTTGACCGCGACGACGTACGGCAACCCGCAGCTCTCGAAGTAGTCCAGCGCCGGGAAGCAGTCCTTCAGCCGCCGGGTGTCGGCCAGGACGACCGCGCCGATCGCGCCGCGCACCAGGTCGTCCCACATGAACCAGAACCGCTGCTGACCGGGCGTGCCGAAGAGGTAGAGCACGAGGTCGTCGTCGAGCGTGATGCGGCCGAAGTCCATGGCCACGGTGGTGGTGAGCTTGCCCGGCGTGGCGGTGAGGTCGTCGGTCTCCTCGCTCGCCTCGGTCATCAGCGCCTCGGTCTGCAGGGGCGTGATCTCCGAGACGGAGGTGACCAGCGTGGTCTTGCCGGCGCCGAAGCCGCCCGCCACGACTATCTTCGTGGCGATCGGGGCGCGGGTGCGGTCCGTCTGCCAGGGCAGCAACGGCTCGTCGTCCTCGACGAGCGGGGAGACGCCTCGAGCGGCGTCAGAGACGACGGAGTCCACTCAGCACCCTTTCCAGCAGCGCACGGTCCGGGCGGCCCGTGCCGTGGCCTGTTCCCGTTCCGTAGACACGGATCTTTCCCTGGTCCGCGAGGTCGCTCAGAAGCACGCGGACCACGCCGAGCGGCATCTTCAGCAGCGCGGCGATCTCGGCCACCGTACGCATCCGGCGGCACAGTTCGACGATGGCCCGCATCTCCGGCATGATCGCCGACAGCCCGCCGTTCGTCAGTTCCTTGCGCTCCTCGGCGGCCTCCAGCGCGGCCGTGCTGCCGACGAACGTCTCCACGAGCAGGACGTGGCCGAAGCGGGTGCGGCCGCCGGTGAGCGAGTAGGGCCGGACCCGGGCGGGTTTGCGGTCACCGCCGCGGACCGGCAGTCGCTTCCTGGGCGTACTGCTCATCGGGGACTCCCGGTGGACTCGGTCTCCAGGGACTTGCGCAGCTCGCTGCGGAGTTCGGGGGTGAGGACGTGGCCGGCCCGGCCGACGAACAGGGCCATGTGGTACGCCACCACGCTCATGTCGCAGTCCGCGGAGCCGTGCACGCCGAGCAGCGAACCGTCGCTGATCGACATCACGAACAGGCTGCCCTCGTCCATCGCGACCATCGTGTGCTTCACCGGGCCGAAGTCCATCAGCTTCGAAGCCCCGATGGTGAGACTGCCGATGCCGGAGACGATGGTGGCCAGGTCGGCGGAGGAACCGCGCGGGCCGGTGCGGGTCTCCGTCCTCGCCTCGCGGGCCTCGGCGTTGCGCGTGTGGTCGGAGGAAAGGAGCAGCAGGCCGTCGGAGGAGACCACCGCGACCGAGAGGATGCCGGGCACCTCCTCGACGAGGTTGGTCAGCAGCCAGTGCAGATTGCGGGCCTCACTGCTCAGTCCGAAGGTACTGGGCGCGGTCAACTGCTTGCCTCCTCGACTGTGCCCCCCGTGGCTTCTTCGGTTGTGTCGGTCGTGGCGGACGGGGCCTTGTGCCGGCCCGTCTGCTCGGCGATCTCCGCCTCGATGTCCCGGCGGCCGGCCTCCGCCCCCTGGCGGAAGCCGCCGAGGCGGCGGCGCAGCGCCTCGGCGTCCACGGAACCGGTGCGCGGCCGTGGTGCCTGGACGGGTGCGGTGATCTTGGGTGTGCGCTTGGGCAGCCCCTTGGCGGTGACCGGCTCGTCCTCCACCGGCCCGTCGGGCACGCGCGCGTGCTCGGCGCCGGCGTCGCGGGCGGTGCCGGACACGGACGGGGCCGCGTCGGTGTCGCGCGCGGTCCGGGCGTCGTCGGTGGCGGCCGCCGGCTCGGCGGCGGCCGTGTGCTCGCTCCCGTCGGGGGCGGGCGCGGTCCCGGTGTCCCCGGCGCCTGCCGGCCGCGCGGCTCCCGGCGTGGCCGACGGTGCCGTCGTGTCGTCGGCCGCGGCCGCCGGGGACGGGAGCAGCAGCTCCATCGTGGTCTCGGCGGGCCGCTGAAGCGGCACCTTTGCGCCGTCCCCGTCCGCGGCCCCCGCCGCGGGGTCTGCGGCAGGCTCCCCGTCGCGGTCCGCCGCGGAGTCCGCGGCGTGGCCGCCCGCGGGCTTCCCGGCAGCGCCGCCCTCGGGCTCCGCACCGGTTCCCTCCGCGGCGTCCGCCTCCGCGGACTGTGCCTCCGCGGACTCCTGGTGGCGTACGGCCTTCTCCGCGAGGGCGACCAGCGGGTCGTCGCTCTCCCTGCGGCCGGGCAGCACGTTGGAGTTGGCCTCGGCGTCGGCGCCCGGGAGGGAGAAGGTGTGGGTGCCGCCGGTGACGGGACCGGAGGCGGGGACCGCGGCGGGCTCGGCGGACGCGAGCAGGGCCTTGGGCAGGACCACGACCGCGGCGATGCCGCCCTGCTTCTGCTTCCGCAGCTGGACCCGCACCCCGTGCCGGTGGGCGAGCCGGGCCACGACGTACAGGCCGAGGCCGAGACCGTCCTCGCCCTCCTGGTCGTAGCCGGCCTCCGGGTCGAACTCGGACAGGCGGGAGTTGAGCCGCTCCAGCCGCTCCTCGGTCATGCCGATGCCCTCGTCCTGCACGGAGAGCATGACCTCGCCGTTCTCCAGCAGCCAGCCGGAGATCTCGACGGGCAGGTCGGGCGGGGAGAACGAGGTGGCGTTCTCCATGAGTTCGGCCAGCAGGTGGGACAGGTCGTCCGCGGCGAACCCGGCGATGTGCGCGTGCGGCGGCAGCGCGGCGATCCGGACCCGCTCGTACCGCTCGATCTCGCTGACCGCGGCCCGTACGACGTCGACGAGCGGAACGGGACCCGCCGTGTGCTGGACGTGCTCGGTGCCGGCGAGGACGAGGAGGTTCTCGCTGTGCCGGCGCATGACCGTGGCGAAGTGGTCGAGCTTGAACAGGGTGGCCAGGCGGTCCGGGTCGTCCTCGCGCTCCTCCAGGCTCTCGATCACGCCGAGCTGCCGCTCGACCAGTCCGAGGGTGCGCAGCGCCAGGTTGACGAAGGTGCTGCCGATGCCGGTGCGCAGCCGTTCCAGTTGCGCGGTGGCCCCGGCGAGTTCGGCGCGCAGTTCCTCGCGGGCGTCGGCCATCTTCTGGCGCTGGCCGACGAGGTGCTTGCGGTCGGTCTCCAGCGTGGCGATCCGCTCGGCGAGGCCGGCCGCGTGCGCGTGCAGGGCGTTGACGGAGCGGACGACCTGGGCGAACTCGTCGTTGCGGCCGGTGAAGGTGATCGGCTCCTCGGTGCCGGGGTTCTCCGCCTCGGCGAGGCGGGCGGAACCGCGGCGCAGCACGGAGAGCGGGCGGGTGAGGGTGCGGGCCATCGCGGTGGCGACGCCGACGGCGAGCAGCATCAGGGCGCCGAGGACGGCGATGCGGATCTCCAGTGCGGTGACGTCGTCGTCGCGCAGCTGGGCGAGGTCCTTGGTGCGCTGGTCGAACAGCGCCGACTCCACCCCGCGCATCATCTCGACGCGCGCGGTGAGGGCGGCCCGGAGCTTCTTGGCGTCGGTGCCGAGTTCGTCGTCGGAGAGGACCGGCTCGTCGGTGAGCCTCGCGAGGTACTTGTCGGCGGAGTTGACCTCGGGGCCGGTGACCGTGGAGTCGTAGGAGGCGCGGGCGGCCTTGGGCGCGGTGTCGCGGAAGTCGGCCAGGGCGGCGTCGGAGCGCAGCCGGGCCTGGAGCGCGGCGGCGGTCAGCGCGTCGCGCCGCTCGGCGTCGGCGTCCGAGGCGGTGGTGGACGTGGACGGCAGGCCGGTGACCGGGTCGATCACGGTCTGCGTGGTGCTCGGCACGTTCAGCGCGGCGAGCAGCAGTCCCCGGGCGGCGGCGGCCTGCTGGACGGCGGAGTCCAGCTCGGCGAGCGCATGGGCTCCGGAGCCCGCGCGGGGCGGGGTCCGCTCGGCGAGCTGCTCGGCGAGCCGGTGCAGCTGGGTGATGGCGGTGGAGTACGCCTGGTGCGTCTCGAGCGCGCTGCTCTTGCCGGTGAGCGCGGCGCGGCGGACGGCCGCGATGGCGTCGAGGTCGTCGCGCAGGGCGTCCGAGGTGTCGGTGTCGGCGCGCAGTTCCTCGACCTGCCGGTCGACGCGGGCGCTGTGCTCCTCCGTCGGGGCCTTGGACTTGGGGCGGCCGGCCGCGATGTAGGAGGTGACGTCGTCGCGCTCGTCGGCCAGGGAGTGGGCCAGGGCGAGGGCGTCCTGGGTCTGCTCGGCGAGCGTCACCAGGTCCTGGGAGTCCTTGAGTTCACCGGAGGCCGCCAGCACGGACGGTGCCCCGGCGCCGGCGATCGCGGCGGCCACCACCGCCACGGCCACGATGAGCCGGTTGCGTACGTGGGTGGGGCGGCCCCTGCCGACGGTGGGCGTCTGCTCCGCGTCCCCCGTGGGGGCCGTCTGCTTGGCTGTGCGACGAGGCCGCGACTTCTGCACCGGTGCTCGCATTCCTGACTCGTGTACCCCTGGATCCGGGTGACGCTCCGTCAACGGGTGTGGACGCTCGCCCCGAGCCGTGGACCGCGCTCGGACAGCAAGGCGCCCCCATCGCTCCCCGACCCTCCCAGTGCCCGTGGGCAGTGGATGCGCATCACCTGACCCGCCACCCGAAGGAGTGAACATCGGACGCGAGTTGGGGAGCAAGTCCCGCCACCTCGTGCGGCGGCTTTGCACAGCACGCCGGTTGGACGTCTGCGGCGGGCGGTGGCAGTATTCGCCGCCACGTGTTCCCGGAGCTCTGCATTCCCTCCCAAATCCGGCGCCTGACCTGCGCGGCTGCGGTGATCCGGGAATCCGCGCAGGCCTTTTGCGGCCCGTGTGAAGGGCTCGTGCAGACTGGCCGGATGCGTACGGAACTTGTTTCGGAGCCCGGCGATCCGGGCCGCCCCAACGAGGACTTCGCGAGTGTCGGGCTTCCGGCCTCCGGACAGGGCGGTTCGCTCGTCGTGCTGGACGGGGTCACACCGCCGGAGGACGGGGGCGGCTGTCTGCATTCCGTCCCCTGGTTCACCGCGCGCCTCGGCGGAGCCCTGGCCGAACTGACCGTTTCGCTCCCGGATGTCCCGCTGGCCGAGCTGCTGTCCCGTGCCCTCATCCGTACCGCCGGGAGTCACGCGGCAACCTGTGACCTTTCTCACCCTCGTACACCACAGGCCACGGTGGTGCTGGCCCGCTGGTCGCCGGGCTCGGTCGAGTACCTGGTCCTGTCCGACTCGGCCCTGCTGGTCGAGTCCCCCGACGGCACGGTGACCGCGCTGCTGGACGACCGGCTGGCCCGGCTGCCCCGCTCGGCCCTGGCGACGGATGCCCTGGTGGACGCCACGGTGCGTAACAGAGAGGGCGGTTTCTTCACGGCGGCGGCGGATCCCTCGGTGGCGGCCCGCGCCGTCACCGGCACCCTGCCGCGCGACGAGGTGCGCGCCCTGGCCGCCCTGACGGACGGGGCGGCGCGCTGGGTGGAACGGTTCCACGAGGGCGACTGGGCGGACTGCCTCGCCCTCGTCCGCAAGGAGGGGCCGCGCTCCCTGGTGGAGCGCGTACGGACCCTGGAGCGGGCGGACGCGGACGGGCCGCAGCCGCGGCGGGGCAAGACCCACGACGACGCGACGGTGGTCTACGTGGAGCTGTGACCCCGGAGGTCCTGGGGTCCCCGGTGGTCCTGGGGTCCCCGGTGGCGGTGCGCTCCCGGGCCCGTCCCGGTCACTTCTCCATTCCGCGGTTCAACTGGTTCAGCAGCCGGGCGAGTTCCGCGACCTCGCCGGGGTCCCAGTCGGCGAGACGGCCGGCGTAGCGCGCGCGGCGGGCCTCGCGGACCCTGCTCACCCGTTCGCGCCCCTCCCGGGTGAGGGCGACCAGCCAGGCGCGGCCGTCGGCGGGGTCCGGCTCGCGGGCGACGAGCCCGAGTTCCTCCAGCGCGCGCAACTGGCGCGACATCGTCGCCTTGCCGACGCCGATGTAGGCGGCGAGCTCGGTGGCCCGCTGTCTGCCGCACTCATCCAGACGGACGAGCAGTCCGTAGGCGGACGACTCCAGGTCGGGGTGGACCGCGCGGGCCATCTCCCCCTGACTGGCCCGGGCGCGCCGCAGCAGCACCGTCAACTCCCGCTCCAGCGCGAGGAATCCGGGCTGGTCCAGACCGCTCCCGGGCCCTGGGGTGGCGGCGTGTTCCCCGCCGCCGTTTCCGTCTTCGTGCACGTGAGCCCTGCCTCGGTCTTCCCGGTCCTGAACGTTCTCGTCGAGTGGCGACGTCGCCGCAGCTCCGCCAGTATTTCGCAGGCGTGGACCAACGGCAGCTCCGGCAGCTTCCGGACGAAACCCTCCTCACGTCGCGGTCCGCGTGCGCGATCTCCCCACCAGGCGATTGCGTGGCATGCCCCCTCCATGCGAGGTGGGCCACATACCGGATTTCCCTCGACCAGCCCTTCGGAGACACGCCATGCCCGTGCACAGATCCGGCGTCACCCGTTTACACGTGTACACCGCCCTCGCGGCGGTCCTGCTCGGCCTCTTCTCCCTGCCCCGTACGGCCGTGGCGGACGAGCCCGCCCCCAGCGCTCCCCCGCGCGGCTCCGCCCACATGGGGATGGGCGTCGTCGCCCACGACGGCCGCGGCGGCGTCCCGTCCCGGCGTTCCACCCAGACGGAGGGCGTGGACGTCTCCAGCCACCAGGGCAATGTCGCGTGGACGGCCCTGTGGAACAGCGGGGTCGGATGGGCCTATGTGAAGGCCACGGAGGGGACGTACTACACCAACCCGTACCACCCCCAGCAGTACAACGGCTCGTACGACGTCGGGATGATCCGCGGCTCCTACCACTTCGCGACCCCCGACACCGCGAGCGGCGCCGCCCAGGCCGACTACTTCGTCGACCGCGGCGGCGCCTGGTCCGCCGACGGAAGGACCCTGCCGGGCGCGCTCGACATCGAGTGGAATCCCTACGGGGACGCCTGTTACGGCAAGTCGCCGGGCGCGATGGTGAGCTGGATCCGCGACTTCCTGGACCGGTACCGGGCGCGCACCGGCCGGGACGCCGTCATCTACACGGCGACCAGCTGGTGGAAGCAGTGCACCGGCAACTACGCCGGCTTCGCCTCCGCCAACCCGCTGTGGATCGCCCGGTACGCCTCCACCGTGGGTGAGCTCCCCGCCGGCTGGGGGAGCTACACGATGTGGCAGTACACCTCGACCGGGCCGATCGTCGGGGACCACAACCGCTTCAACGGCACGCTCGACCGGCTGCGGTCCCTCGCGCTGGGCTGACCCGGCGGCCCGGCAGGACGCCGCACGGTGAAGGCGCACGGTGAAGGCGCACGGTGAAGGCGCACGGTGAAGGCGCACGGTGAAGGCGCACGGTGAAGGCCCGGGCCTCCCTCACGGGGCCCGGGCCTTCCCTCATCCGGTCACGCCC
>NZ_JAPSKQ010000083.1:21758-28080 GCF_031181555.1 Streptomyces sp.
CGCACGGTGAAGGCGCACGGTGAAGGCGCACGGTGAAGGCGCACGGTGAAGGCGCACGGTGAAGGCGCACGGTGAAGGCCCGGGCCTCCCTCACGGGGCCCGGGCCTTCCCTCATCCGGTCACGCCCGTCACGCCGCGACCGGAACCTCCGGCGCCGCGCCGTTCGTGGCCGGCGACAGCGCCAGCTCGAGCACCTGGCGGACGTCGGTGACGGCGTGGACGTCGAGCTTGTCCAGCACCTCCGCCGGGACGTCGTCCAGGTCGGGCTCGTTGCGCTTGGGGATGACCACGGTGGTGATGCCCGCCCGGTGCGCCGCGAGCAACTTCTGCTTCACCCCGCCGATCGGCAGCACCCGCCCGGTCAGCGAGACCTCGCCGGTCATCGCCACGTCGGTGCGGACCAGCCGCCCGGAGAGCAGCGAGGCCAGCGCGGTGGTCATCGTGATGCCGGCGCTCGGGCCGTCCTTGGGCACCGCGCCCGCCGGGAAGTGGATGTGCACGCCCCGGTCCTTCAGGTCGCCCACCGGCAGCTCCAGCTCGGCGCCGTGGCTGCGCAGGAAGCTCAGCGCGATCTGCGCCGACTCCTTCATCACGTCACCCAGCTGGCCGGTCAGCGTCAGCCCCGCCGCGCCGGTCTCCGGGTCGGCCAGGGAGGCCTCCACGTAGAGGACGTCACCGCCGGCCCCGGTCACCGCGAGCCCGGTGGCGACACCCGGGACGGAGGTGCGGCGCTCGGCCGGGTCCTGCGCGGACTCGGGCACGTGGTGCGGCCGGCCGATCAGGTCCCGCAGGTCACCCTCCGCCACGGTGAACGGCAGCTCCCGCTCGCCCAGTTCGTGCTGGGCCGCGACCTTGCGCAGCAGCCGGGCGATGGACCGCTCCAGGGTGCGCACGCCCGCCTCGCGCGTGTACTCGCCGGCCAGCTTGCGCAGCGCGCCCTCCTCGATCGTCACCTCGTCCGCGCCGAGCCCGGCGCGCTCCAGCTGGCGCGGGAGCAGGTGGTCCCGGGCGATGACGATCTTCTCGTCCTCGGTGTAGCCGTCCAGGCGGACGATCTCCATCCGGTCCGCCAGCGCCTCCGGGATGGCCTCCAGGACGTTGGCGGTGGCCAGGAAGACCACGTCCGACAGGTCCAGCTCGACCTCCAGGTAGTGGTCCCGGAAGGTGTGGTTCTGGGCCGGGTCGAGCACCTCCAGCAGGGCGGCGGCCGGGTCGCCCCGGAAGTCCGAGCCCACCTTGTCGATCTCGTCGAGCAGCACCACCGGGTTCATCGACCCGGCCTCCTTGACGGCGCGCACGATCCGGCCGGGCAGCGCGCCGACGTACGTGCGCCGGTGGCCGCGGATCTCGGCCTCGTCGCGGACACCGCCGAGGGCCACCCGGACGAACTTGCGGCCCATCGCGTGGGCGACGGACTCGCCGAGGCTGGTCTTGCCGACGCCGGGCGGACCGACCAGCGCGAGCACGGCACCGCCGCGCCGGCCCCCGACCACGCCCAGCCCGCGCTCCGCGCGCCGCTTGCGCACCGCCAGGTACTCGGTGATGCGCTCCTTCACGTCCTTCAGGCCCGCGTGCTCGGCGTCCAGCACGGCCTGGGCGCCCCGGATGTCGTAGGCGTCCTCGGTGCGCTCGTTCCACGGCATCTCCAGGACCGTGTCGAGCCAGGTGCGGATCCAGGAACCCTCGGGCGACTGGTCGGAGGCGCGCTCCAGCTTGTCGACCTCCTTGAGCGCGGCCTCACGGACCTTCTCCGGCAGGTCGGCGGCCTCGACGCGGGCGCGGTAGTCGTCGGACTCCTCACCCTCCTTCTCGCCGTTCAGCTCGCGCAGCTCCTTGCGGACGGCCTCCAGCTGACGGCGCAGCAGGAACTCGCGCTGCTGCTTGTCGACGCCCTCCTGGACGTCCTTGGCGATGGACTCGGCGACGTCCTGTTCGGCGAGGTGGTCGCGCAGCTGCTGGGTCGCGAGCTTCAGCCGGGCCACCGGGTCGGCGGTCTCCAGCAGGGCCACCTTCTGCTCGGTGGTCAGGAAGGGCGAGTAACCGGAGTTGTCGGCGAGCGCGGAGACGTCGTCGATGGCCTGGACGCGGTCGACGACCTGCCAGGCGCCGCGCTTGCGCAGCCAGGCGGTGGCGAGCGCCTTGTACTCCTTGACCAGCTCGGTCACCTGTCCCGGCAGCGGCTCGGGCACGCTCTCCTCGATCCGGGTGCCCTCCACCCACAGCGCCGCCCCCGGCCCGGTGGTCCCGGCGCCGATCCGCACCCGGCTCCGGCCGCGGATCAGGGCGCCCGGGTCACCGTCGGCCAGCCTGCCGACCTGCTCGACCGTGCCCAGGACGCCGGTACCGGCGTAGGTCCCGTCGACCCGCGGCACCAGGAGCACCCTGGGCTTGCCCGGCTCGTTCTTCGCGGCGGCCTGCGCCGCCTCCACCGCGGCGCGCACCTCCGTGTCGCTCAGGTCCAGCGGGACCACCATCCCGGGCAGCACGACCTCGTCGTCGAGCGGCAGCACAGGCAGGGCGAGCGGTGTGGACTCAGCAGCCATGATCTCCCCTTCGGCAGTCAAGTTGAGTTATGCCGACTCAATGCTCGTGAGTCGCCGAATGTTCCCCAAGCCATGTTCGCTCTGAGCGATCACCCGGTGACGGCCGGGGGTCCACCCGCGGACCGGTGGACCGGCGAGGGGGAGCTGCCAAGATGAACGGATGCCCACCCCGTACGACATTCCCGAAGTCCCCGAAGTCCTGGACCGCCGCGAGGGTCCGTACGGCGAGGTCGTGCTGCGTCGGCACGGCGGCCTGCTGCAGATCATCGCGAACGGCTGCTTCCTGATGGACACCTCCGACGGCCGCTCGGAGCGCCGGCTCGTCGACGCCGCCCTGGCCGCACTCGACGCCGCCGACGCGCGCGAGGGCCACGGCCGGCGTCCCGGCCCGCACGTCCTCATCGGCGGACTCGGCGTCGGCTTCTCGCTCGCACACGCCGCCGCGCAGCCCCGCTGGGGGCGGATCACCGTGGTCGAGCGCGAGCCGGCCGTCATCGGCTGGCACCGCGAGGGCCCCCTGGCCGAACTCTCCGCCGGAGCCCTCGCCGACCCGCGCACAAAGATCGTCGAGGCGGATCTCGTCGCATACGTCAATGAGACGTCCGACACGTTCGACGCGTTGTGCCTCGACATCGACAACGGGCCCGACTGGACCGTGACCGAGGGCAACGACGGGCTCTACTCACCGGCCGGACTGGCAGACTGCGCAAGGGTGTTGAGGCCCCGCGGGGTGCTCGCCGTGTGGTCGGCCAAGCCCTCCCCGGAATTCGAGGGAACCTTGCGGAATGCCGGGTTCCATCAGGTGCGTACCGAAGAGATCCCCGTTGCCCGGGGCGTTCCGGACGTCGTGCACCTCGGCGTCCGCCCTGGATAGCAAACACGCGGTAACTCCCCGTACGCTGCTGCCCTGACGCGGATCATTCAAGCGTCAATCGCAGTCATGCGCAGATGACGGATCACCCCACGGATTCCGGAAAGCACACTTCAGGGGCGGGCGATGGAGCAGACACACACCTCCCACAACGGCACGGCGGCGACCACCCCCGGCGCACAGCGGCGGGTCCTGGTGGTCGAGGACGACGCGACGATCGTGGACGCCATCGCGACCCGCCTCCGCGCCGAGGGATTCCTCGTGCAAACGGCGGGCGACGGCCCGTCCGCGGTCGACACCGCGGAGGCCTGGCAGCCCGACCTGCTGATCCTCGACATCATGCTGCCGGGCTTCGACGGCCTGGAGGTCTGCCGGCGCGTGCAGGCCCAGCGGCCCGTGCCGGTGCTGATGCTCACCGCGCGCGACGACGAGACCGACATGCTGGTCGGGCTGGGCGTCGGCGCCGACGACTACATGACGAAGCCTTTCTCCATGCGGGAGCTGGCGGCCCGCGTGCACGTGCTGCTGCGCCGCATGGAGCGGGCGGCCCTCGCGGCCACGACGCCGCGCAGCGGCATCCTGCGCCTGGGCGAACTGGAGATCGACCACGCGCAGCGCCGGGTACGGGTGCGCAGCGAGGACGTCCACCTCACGCCCACCGAGTTCGACCTCCTGGTGTGCCTGGCGAACACCCCCCGCGCGGTGCTCTCCCGCGAGCAGCTGCTGGCCGAGGTGTGGGACTGGGCGGACGCCTCCGGCACCCGGACCGTCGACAGCCACATCAAGGCGCTGCGCCGCAAGATCGGCGCCGAGCGCATCCGCACCGTGCACGGCGTGGGCTACGCCCTGGAGACGCCGACGCCATGAGCGGCGGGCCGGCCGGACACAGAGGCCCCGGGAAGTCCCCCTGGGGCGGTGCACGCCCGTTCTCGATCAAGACCAAGCTGGGCGCGCTGGTCGTCATCTCGGTGCTGATCACCACCGGGCTGTCGATGATCGCGGTGCGCACCGAGACGGAGCTGCGCTTCATCACGGTCTTCTCGATGATCGCCACGCTGCTCATCACGCAGTTCGTGGCGCACTCGCTCACCGCGCCGCTGGACGACATGAACGCGGTGGCCCGGTCCATCTCGCACGGCGACTACACCCGCCGGGTGCGCGAGAACCGCCGCGACGAGCTGGGCGACCTGGCCCAGACGATCAACGTCATGGCCGACGAGCTGGAGGCCCAGGACCGCCAGCGCAAGGAGCTGGTGGCCAACGTCTCGCACGAGCTGCGCACCCCCATCGCGGGCCTGCGCGCGGTGCTGGAGAACATCGTCGACGGGGTCACCGAGGCCGATCCCGAGACGATGCGCACGGCCCTGAAGCAGACCGAGCGGCTGGGACGTCTCGTGGAGACCCTCCTCGACCTGTCCCGCCTGGACAACGGCGTCGTCCCGCTGAAGAAGCGCCGGTTCGAGGTGTGGCCGTACCTGTCCGGCGTGCTGAAGGAGGCCAACATGGTCGCCTCCGCCCGCGCGGGCATGGCCACGGGATCCGGCAGCCACACGCGTACGGACGTCCATCTGCACCTCGACGTGACGCCGCCCGAGCTGATCGCGCACGCCGACCCGGAGCGCATCCACCAGGTCGTCGCCAACCTCATCGACAACGCGGTCAAGCACAGCCCGCCGCACGGCCGCGTGACGGTCAGGGCGCGGTGCGGACCGCAGCCGGAGTCGCTGGAGCTGGAGGTCCTGGACGAGGGGCCCGGCATCCCGCGGACCGAGTGGCACCGCGTCTTCGAGCGGTTCAACCGCGGCAGCGCCGACCGGCCGCACGGTCCCGGCAGCGACGGCGGCACCGGTCTCGGCCTGGCGATCGCCCGCTGGGCCGTCGATCTGCACGGCGGCCGGATCGGAGTGGCCGAATCCGAGAAGGGTTGCCGGATTCTTGTCACTCTTCCAGGGGCGTCTTCCGTATCGGGTTGACGTACAGTTCGAGGCGGAACCACAAGATCCACCCACGTCCGCGCTGATGGACACGTGTGATCAGGCGCAGGTCCGGCGCTCCGTGCGCGCCGGGCCACGGCCGAGCGATCCCTGAAGCGGCCCTGAGCAGCGGAACCACGCTTGTTTCCCGCCATTTCCAGCGCCGAAACACCCCTCCAGATGTGACTTGCGCGACGTTGAACGGGCCCGGCCTGACCTTCTCGCTCCGGGAGGCGTAGCCTTGATTCCCGCTGTCCATCATCTTGCGAAGCGGAAGAGGGCGGTTGACGCCGTGTCGCCACAGTCCCCCAGTAACTCGAGCATCTCGACCGACACCGACCAAGCGGGTAAGAACCCCGCTGCGGCCTTCGGTGCCAACGAATGGCTCGTCGACGAGATCTACCAGCAGTACCTCCAGGACCCGAACTCGGTGGACCGAGCCTGGTGGGACTTCTTCGCCGACTACAAGCCGGGCGCGCCTGCGGCCTCGGCTCCGGCGGGTACCGCGGCCGCGGGGGCCGCGGGGACCACCACCACCGCTCAGCCGGCCGCCGCGCAGCCGAAGGCCGAGCCCGCGCCCGCCCCGGCCGCCGCGCAGCCCGCACCGGCCCCGTCGGCCGCCCAGGCCCCGGCCCCGCCGGCCCAGGCTCCGGCTCCCGCTCCGGCGAAGGCCGCCGCCCCCGCCGCGAAGCCGGCCGCCGCGAAGGCCGAGCCCGCGGGCGAGGCCAAGGAGGGCCCCGAGCAGGTGACCCTGCGCGGCCCGTCCGCCGCCGTGGCGAAGAACATGGACGCCTCGCTGGAGCTGCCCACGGCCACGTCCGTGCGCGCGGTCCCGGTGAAGCTGCTGTTCGACAACCGCATCGTCATCAACAACCACCTCAAGCGGGCCCGCGGCGGGAAGATCTCCTTCACGCACATCATCGGCTACGCCATGG
>NZ_JAPSKQ010000252.1 GCF_031181555.1 Streptomyces sp.
GCCGTCGCCGGCGCCGACTACCGCGGCTTCGCCTCGCTCCGGCCCGGCGCGGGCACCACGTCCCCCGACGAGGTCAGCTTCATGGCGATCTGCGCGAGCCGGAGGTCGTCGACGAGCCGGTCCGGCTCGTCGCCGGCCGGGGCGCCGCCGCGGCCCGGCCGCGTGAACGCCGCCTTCTCCGCCTGTGCGGCGACGCTCAGGAACTTCGACCGCTGGGAGGGGGGAGCCGCCCGCCGGGACCGTCCGTGCGGAGGCCGGTGCCGACGGCGATGGCGATCGGTGCTGCACGGACCATTGACGCGCAAGTGGTTCGATTCTACGGTCCGTTCGAACTTGCGATCGCTGTTCGACATGACGAACAAGTCGTGACCCCCACCGCAAGGAGAACCCGCATGAGCCGCACCCTCCGCAAACGCACCGTCCTCCTCGCCCTCCCCACGGCCGCGCTCCTCGCCCTCATGCCGACCACGGCGTCGGCGTACCCGAACCCCGGCCGGGTCACCGGGTCCGTCGTCACGCACGACCCGACGATGGTCCGGACGTCCTCCGGCCAGTACCTGCTCTACGCCACCGGCGGAGGCATCGCCAGCAAGACCTCCACCGACCGCACCGCCTTCTCCGCCGGCGCCGACGCGTTCTCGTCCCGCCCGGGCTGGTGGCGGAACTACTCCTCCGTGCCGGAGGCCTGGGCGCCGGACATCTCGTACCACGGCGGCAAGTACCTGATGTACTACTCCGTCTCGAAGTTCGGCTCGAACACCTCGGCCATCGGGCTGGCCGGCTCGACCACCGGACAACCGGGCAGCTGGAGCGACTACGGCATCGTCTACACGTCGAACTCGTCCAGCGACTTCAACGCCATCGACCCCAACCTCTTCGTCGACGACGACGGCAAGTGGTGGCTGTCCTTCGGCAGTTGGTGGACCGGCATCAAGATGATCCAGATCGACCCCTCCACCGGGAAGCAGCTCTCCGCCAACACCACCCGCTACTCCCTCGCCTCCCGCCCCACCGGGACCAAGGCCGTCGAGGCGCCGTTCATCGTCAAGCGGAACGGCTACTACTACCTCTTCGCCTCCTACGACACCTGCTGCGCCGGCACCAGCTCGACCTACAAGGTCAAGGTCGGCCGCGCCACCAGCATCACCGGGCCGTACCGCGACAGGAACGGCGTCTCGATGATGAACAACGGCGGGACGCCCGTGCTCGAGTCGCACGGCAGCGTCATCGGTCCCGGCGGACAGTCGATCATGAATGACGTCGACGGGGACCTGATCGTCTACCACTACTACGACGGCAACGACAACGGCACCCCCAAGCTCGGCATCAACCTCCTGAACTGGAGCAGCGGATGGCCCGTCGCCTACTGACCCTGCTGGCCGCGCTGCTGCTCGCCCTCTCGCTCGGGCAGCCGTCCGCGCAGGCGGCCTCGTTCAGCAACCCCGTCAAGGCCCAGAAGGGGGCCGACCCCTGGATCGTCCACCACGACGGCAACTACTACCTGGTGACGACGAGCTGGACCGACGTCATCACCCTCCGCAAGTCACCCACCCTCGCCGGACTCGCCACCGCCCCCAGCGTGCAGGTGTGGCAGGGCGACGCGGCCTCCCGGTGCTGCAACATCTGGGCGCCGGAGCTGCACTTCCTCAACGGGCGCTGGTACCTGTACTACGTCGCCGGGCAGAACGTGTCCGACTACAACCCGACCCAGCGCAGCCATGTGCTGGAGAGCACCGGGTCCGACCCGATGGGGCCGTACCGCTACCGGGGACAGCTCAACTCCTCCTGGATGCTGGACCCGACCGTCGCCACCATCGACGGGCAGCTGTACCTCTTCGGCAGCACGCACAACGGGACGCAGAACATCGTCGCCGCCCGGATGTCCAACCCGTACACGGTCAGCTCCTCCTTCTCGACCATCTCCACGCCCACGCACGACTGGGAGCGCCAGGGCGGGACCGTCAACGAGGGGCCGGAGATCCTCCAACGCAACGGCCGGACCTTCCTCGTCTACTCGGCCAGCGGCTGCTGGACGCCCGACTACAAGCTCGGGCAGCTCGCCCTGACCGGCCCCGACCCGGTCTCCGCGTCCTCCTGGACCAAGAAGTCCACGCCCGTCTTCCAGCGCAGTGACGGGAACGGCGTGTACGGGCCGGGACACAACGGGTTCTTCACCTCACCGGACGGGAGGGAGAGCTGGATCGTCTACCACGCCAACGACTCCGCCTCCGACGGATGCGACAACGGGCGCACGGCACGGGCGCAGAAGTTCACCTGGAACGCGGACGGTTCGCCGGACTTCGGCACGCCCGTGCGGCTCGGGGCGAGCCAGACCGGCCCCTCCGGGGAGCCGTCCACCGTCTCCACCGCCTACACGCTCACCAACCGCAACAGCGGGAAGTGCCTGGACGTGGCCGGGAGTTCGTCCGCCGACGGGGCGAACGTGCAGCAGTACGCCTGCAACGGCGGCGCCAACCAGCGGTGGCGGCTGGAGGACCTCGGGGACGACACGCACCGGCTCGTCAACGTGGCCACCGGCAAGGTGCTGGACACCGAGAACTGCTCCTCCGCCGACGGTGCCGGCCTGCGGCAGTGGTCGTGGCTGGACAACACCTGCCAGCGGTTCCGGTTCGTGGCCACCGACGGCGGTCACGTCCGGATCGTCAACCGGGCCACCGGCAAGGTCGCCGACGTCGCGAACTGCTCCACCGCGGACGGCGCCGACGTACGGCAGTGGACCTGGCTGGACAACGGCTGCCAGCAGTGGCGGCTGAACCCGGCGTGAGGCCGGCGTGAGGTCGGCGTGAGGCCCGTACGGGGTCTCACGCCGACCGCGTGGATCACTCCGTGCTGTCGTGGTCCCGCAGGTGGAGCGAGCGCAGGGCCACCTCGAGGGCGAACCGGTGGTCGGGGTCGGCGAGCCGGTCGCCCAGGTAGGTGTCCAGCGTCCGCAGGCGGTAGCGGACGGTCTGGGCGTGCACGCCCAGCATCTCGCCGACCTGCTCGGCGGGTGCCCGGGTGGAGACGTGGACCCGGAGGGTCTCGACGAGCCGGTCGCGCCGCCTGGCGGGCAGCCCGTCGAGCGGGGCCAGTTCACGGGCCGCGAGACGGTCGACGAGGGCGGGGTCGGACAGCAGCCACAGGGTCGTCAGGTGGTCCTCGCAGCGGATCAGCGGGGCGTCGGGCACGACACCGTCGTTGACGAACTGGAGCACACGGCGTGCCCAGCGGACGGAGTCGGCGGCCTGCGCGATCGGTACGGTCAGGCCCACCGCGGCACGGGTGCCGGCCAGGGCCGTGCCGAGCATGTCGAGCCGTTGCGGGGTGAGGTCCCCGGGGACGAGCAGGTGCGGCTGGGGGATGTCGAGGTCGGCGAGGACGTCGCTGTCGAGTCCTGCCTGGATGTGCTCCGGCACCGGGGGGCGCAGGGCGACGAGGAAGCACTCCGGGGGCAGTTCCCAGGCGGCGGCCTTGCACAGTTCGGAGACGGTCGTCTGGGGCAGCGGCGAGGCGGCCAGGAGGAGGTGCAATAACTGTCTTCGTAACGCGGACACCTCGGACGCCGCCCGCTCCCGCACCTCCGCGTACCCCTCACGGGTGATCGCCTCCAGTTCCTCGACGTAGGCGAAGAGGGCGTCGGCGAAGGCGAGGACGAGCGCGGGGGAGAGACTGTACTGCCGTCCCAGCGTCTTGGCCCGGCGCAGTGCGATGCGGGCGCCGAGCCGGTAGGCGCCCTGCAGGACTTCCAGGTCGCGGCCCTCGTAGGCCTCCACCCGGCCGAACCTGCGCAGCAGCTGGTCCCGCAGTTCCGAGTTCGTGCCCGGGTCGGCCACCCGGTCCACGAAGGCGGTCAGCGCCTGCTCGACGCCTTGGCGGATCGCGTCCCCGTCCGGGCCGTTGAGCAGTCGGCCGTACACCGGGTAGGCGCGGGTCACCTCGGTTCGTATCTCGTTCAGCAGCCCCGGCAGTTCCGGCCGCATGAAGGCCGCGAACTTCCTGGGGAGGGGGTCGAGCGGTTCACCGAGCACCGAAGGGCGTGCGATTGAGGGCATGAGCGATCCCTTGCTCTCCGACATGTCCGGCGGGGTGGCCGACCCGGGCACCGCCCGCCGGGCGGAACCCGGGCCGACCCACCAGGTGCACACCGGCTTGAGAAACTGAAGGTAAATCAACTTCATTGTGGTGTACACCACTTGGGAAGAAACCGCTTCACGGGTGCGTGAGTCGGCCGCCGGGACGGTGGTGAACCGCCGACCCCGTGGCCGTCACCTGACGGCGGAGTGCCAGTTCTCCGCGAGCACCTTGCCGGCGTCGGGGGCGACGGTGCCGGGCGCGTTGAGGCCGGCGAGGTGGGTCCGGGTGTCGTTGAGGGTGAGGCTGTTGTTCCCGGAGGCGGAGGGCAGTCCGGTCTTGGCGTTGACCGCGGCGTTGATCAGGCCGACGTTCAGACCGCAGCCGGTGGCGCCGGGCACCGCGAAGGTGCTGTCGTTCTGGGTGGCGCCGGTGAGGTTGATCCGGCTCATCTCGCCGGCCTCGTCGGGGGTGCCGTCGCCCTTGAAGAAGCTCATCCCGAACTCGGGGTAGTCGAGGTTCTTCGGGCGCAGGAGGATGGGGTTGGAGGCCGTTCCGATGTAGCACTTGTCGCCCAGGAGCGGGTTCTCCAGATGGATGCGGACCGGCAGGGTGACGATGGGCAGGTCCGTGAGGACGCCCGCGGTCTGGTCGAAGGCGTAGGGCGCGCCGACGGACTCCATGGTGGCGGTGATCTTGTTGAGGCCGGAGTTCTCGAGCGTCCTGCAGATGCTCGTGATCACCGGTATGTCGCTCGGGCACATCAGGCCGAGCAGGCCGCCGGGCACGGTGGCGGAGTCGGCGACGAGCGCGCCGGAGGGCGGGGCGACGACGCTGCTGGTGCCGTCCGCGTTCTGGACGACACCGATCTGGAGGTCGGTCTTCCCCGTGACCACGGTGGTCTTGCCCAGCTTGATGGAGCCGCCGGCGGAGGTGGAGACCACGCACTGCGGGGTCTTGTCGAAGCCGTCGGCGGCCAGCATCGCCGCCGCGTCCACGGGACAGCGGGTGAAGGGGGCCCACTCGCCGTTCAGCGCGGGGTCGGCGGCGGTCGCGGTGCCCAGGGAGGCGAAGGCGCCGAGCGAGGTCAGGGCGGAGACGGTGACGATCCTGGCGCGGGTGCGGAGCAGGGGCATGGTGGTGGCCTTCCGTGAAGGGGGAGGGGACGAGAGGGGTGTGCGGTTCAGCGCTCGGGGACGGGGATCTGGTAGGGCTGGAGGTCCTCCGTGCACTGGCCCTTGGTCTCGGGGGTCTCGAACACCGGACCGCTCGGCAGACACGTCCGGCCCTGTACCTGCTTGATGTAGTTGCCGGGGCCGGAGACGGAGGCGGTGAGGAGGCGGTCGAGGTCCTCGCCGTCGGTGCCGCAGCCGGTGAAGGCGGGGATGGTCGCCTCGCCGGTCAGAGGGCCGCCGTCGAGGAGCATGTAGCCGGTGGCGTCCTCGGGCGGGGTGTGCTCGCCTCTTCCGTACAGGACCAGGTGGTCACCGGGGTGGTTCGCGGGATCCGGCTCGGTGGAGCGGAGCGGCTTCTCCGTCCTGCAGCCGGACCCGACGTCCAGGGGGGTGCCGTTGACCTCGAGAGCGGTCACCCGGAGCCTGAACGGGGCCCGGATGACGGTCTCGGCCTTGATCGTCTCCAGCATGAGGCTGTCGAAGCGGATGGTCATCGGGCCGGTCTGTTCCAGCACCATGGTGGCCGTCGTCGGAACGAACCCGAAGCTGAGGAAGGTGGACCGGAAGGGGGGCGTCTGCATGCGCCCCTCGTGGTGCAGCCGGCCCGTGGCGTTGACCACTATGTGGAGGTTGCCGTCCTCGTCCACCTCGGGGTACAGGTCTCCCTGCTCGATCAGGACGCAGGACAGCGGCAGGAGCGAGGCGCCCTTCTGCTTCTTCACGTTGGTGTAGCCGGTGATGTAGGCGTTCAGCGACGCCGACGTGAACGGGTTCTCCTCGTCGTAGGCGCAGTGCGGCACCTCGCGGTCCGCGGCGGCGCCGGGCGGGTTCTCCGCCACCCTCGG
>NZ_JAPSKQ010000253.1 GCF_031181555.1 Streptomyces sp.
CAGGGCCGAGGACCCGGTCAGCGGCGCAGTGCCTCCACGGGTTGGATGCGGGACGCCCGCCACGAGGGGTAGAGGCCGGCGAGCACGCCGGTGAGGAGGCCGACGAACGGCGCGGCGGCCACCGTCGCCGGGTGGACCACCGGCGTCCAGTCGCGGACCGCGGAAACCGACACCACCGTGCTCACGCCGATCGACGTGCCCACTAGGCCGCCCAGCGCGCCCAGCGCCCCGGACTCGGCGAGGAACTGGCCCGTGATGTGCCGTCCGCGGGCTCCGAGCGCCCGGCGCAGGCCGATCTCTCCGGTGCGTTCGAGGACTGCCACCAGTGTGGTGTTGGCGATGCCGACCGCTCCGATGACCAGGCAGATCGAGGCGAGGAGCAGGAAGAGGCGGCCCATGTCGTCGTTGACGCCTGAGCGCAGCGTCCGGGGGTCCGGGGGCGGTACGGCCTTGAGGTACTCGGGGTGGTCGGGCCGCAGTGCGGTGGGGGCGAGTTCGGCCACCTGGGCGGCCGCACCTAGTTCGGTGGCCACCAGCATCTCGGCCCCGCCGTCGGGGAGGCCCCAGGTCTTCTCCGCGGTGGTGCGGGGCACGACGACCGACAGGAGGAGATCGGCCTTGCGCTTGGTGTCCTCCGCGATGCCGACGACGGTGAACGACTGGTCGCCGATGAACAACGCGGGCCGGGTCTCCAGGGTGGAGATGCCGAGCCGGGAGGCGACACCGGCGCCGATCACGGCCACGAACTCGCCCTGCTCGTCCATCCGCCGGTCGAACAGGCGGCCCTGGGCCAGGGTGGGCTCCGCCGCCTCGAGGACACCGGACGAGGCCGCCACCACGACGATGTCGGAGGCCTGCGCCTGACCGCCGACCGGGGCGGCGCGCACCGCCAGGGGGGAGTCGGAGCGGACCGTCCAGTACACGCCGCCGGCCCGCACGCCGTTCAGCGCGCCGATCCTCCGGTCGGCGTCGGCGGGGAAGCCGGGGCCCGCGAACTCGTCCTGTTCGCTCGCCACGTCCTTGACGGTCACTTCGGTCGCGGTCAGCGCGTTGAACCGGTTGTCGATCTGTGAGGATGTGGTCGCGGTGAGGCCGAGCACGGTGACGAAGGTGCCGACGCCGAGCACTGTGCCGAGCGCCGTCAGCGCGGAGCGGCCGGGGCGCTGCAGGATGCCGGCCAGCGCCTCGCCCATCAGGTCCCGGAACCCGAACACCGACAGCGGGACGGCGGGTTGGCGCCGGCGCCGGAGCGGCCACCTGATCAGCCGGATCACCGGGCGCACCTCTCCGCCGGTGCCGGGTCGCCGGCCCCTTGGCGCAGACGGCCGTCCCTGATGGTGACGGTGCGACTGCCGCGCCGGGCCACGTCGGGGTCGTGGGTGATGACCAGGACGGTCATGCCGTCCGCGTGCAGTTCCTCGAGGAGACCCAGTACGGACCGGGCGTTGCTGGTGTCGAGATTACCGGTGGGTTCGTCGCACAGGAGGAGGGCGGGCCGGGACACCAGCGCCCGGGCGATCGCCACGCGTTGCCGTTCGCCGCCGGAGAGCCGGGTGGGCGCGGACTCCGTCCGGTGTCCCAGGCCGACGCGCTCCAGGGCCTCGCGGGCGGCGGGCCCGCGCCTGGCGCGCGGGGTTCCGCCGTGGATCAGGGCGAGTTCGACGTTCTCCTGGGCGCTGCGGTGCGGCAGCAGGTGGAAGGACTGGAAGACGAAGCCGATGCGCCGGCCGCGTAGCGCGGTGCGTTCGGCGTCCCGGAGCGCGACGGTGTCGTGCCCGTCGAGGAAGTAGCGGCCGGCGGTGGGTTTGTCGAGCAGGCCCACGATGTTGAGGAACGTGGACTTGCCGGAGCCGGACGGTCCGACCACCGTGACGAAGTCGCCGCGTTCGACGGTCAGGTCGCACGGCTTGAGCGCCTCCACCGGCGGTGGTCCCGGGTAGGTCAGGGCGACCTGACGGAACTCGATGACCGGCGTGGCATCGCTGGGCGGGGTCACGGCGCCGTGACCCCCGCGTGCCCGGCGGCGACGCCGGTCACCACGCGGTCGTCCTCGGCCAGCGTGCCCTCGCGCACCGGCCGCACGGCCACGTACCCGTCGCCGCTGGTGCCGGGCCGCACCTCGACCCGCCGCTGCCGGCCTCCGTCGTCGACCACGGTGACGACCGTGCGGCCGTCCGCTCCCGCGGTGATCGCGGTGACCGGGACGACGAGGGCCTTGCCGTCGGTGGAAGCGGCCTTGATGGTCAGACGGACGTCCTGGCCGGTGAGCTGGGGGTCGAGCGCCTTGTCGGGGGTGATCCGCACCAGGTGGCCGGAGGCCGCGCCGACCGCCTCGGCCTGGCCGTCGGCGTCGGAAGGCCCGCCCGGCACGGTCATGGCGTCGGCCACCGAGGTGACCTTCCCGCTCGCGGTGACGTCGCTGAGCTCGGAGTGGATCTCCACGGGCTGGCCCGGGCGGAGCAGGCCCTTCTGGTACTCGGGGACGTACGCCTCCACCAGCAGCCGGCCCGAGGAGAGGACCATCACGGGGCCCTCGACCTGGTCGCCGACCCGGCCCTGCACGGAGCCGACCCGGGCCGGGAAGCGCTCCAGGAAGACGGCCTCGCCGGCGGGCAGGATCGGGCCGGACGTGGCCTGCACCTCGGCGTACGCCTCCTGGGCGGCTGCCAGGTCCTCCTGGGCGCGTTCGACGGCCCTGCCGGAGGCGCCGCCGGCGTCCTCCCCGGTGCCGCCCGCCTCGTCACGGGCGTCCTCCAGGGACCGCTGGGCGGCCCTCACCGAGCCCTCGGCGGCCTCCAGCGCGGCGCCCCCGTCCTCCTGGGCCGGCCTCGGGTCGTACCCGATCGACGCGTAGAAGGCGGTGAGCGCGGTCTTTGTCCCGGCGCCGAACGTGCCGTCCGGGTCGCCGCCGGTGGGATGGCCGAGTTCCTTCAACGCCTGCTGGAGCTGGGCGACGTCCTTGCCGGTGGCGCCGGGCCGCAGGTCGCGGTAGACGGGCACGGACCCCTTGAGCACGAACACCGGCCGGCCGGCCACCTCGAGCAGGACCTGCCCCTGCTTCAGCTCGGCGCCGGCCTCGGCGATGATCTTGGTGATCACCGCGCTGGCGCCCTCGCTGCCCGACATCTGCGGGGCCACCTTCACCGTCTGCCCGGCGACCGCCTGGCCGCGGGTGATCAGGCTGGACACCAGCACCCGGTGCTCCACGGGTGCCGTCAGCACGTCCCTTGCAGGGGGCCCGGCCTCCGCGGCGGCCTGTGCCGGTGACTTGATCACCAGCGATGCGCCCAGCCCGCCGGCCGCGACCAGCACCGCGCCCACGGCCACCGCCAGCACCCAGCGCCGGCGCCCGCGCAGACCGTCGCCCTTGCCCGGCGCGGCGTCCTCCGGTCCGGGCTCCGCCCCGGGCCCCGCCTCTGGCCGTTCCTCGACTTTCCTGGCCACTGCTGCTGTCTCCCCTTGTCCCCGCACCCGAGCTGTCCACCGGCCGGCGCCGGCGTCAGCCTCCGACGATCGCACCGTCCTCGGGACCACCGGGCACGCCCGCGCACTCCCGTACAGCCTCCCGCAGCTCCGGGTTCCCGGGCACCCCGGCGGCCGCCGGATCGACCTCACCGGTCTTGGGGGCGGGGTCGGGGAAGTTTTTGGACCCCTTCTCCCGGACACACTCGCTCTTCGCGCGGGCCGCCGCCAGTTCCTCCTCGGAGAGAGCGACCTCGGGTATCGCGGCCTGCTCCTGCGCGCATTTCTTGCTCGCCTCGGCCTCCACCGCCGGATCCGTGTTCTTGTCGACACGGAGCTGGCCGGGGTTGGGCGTCTGCGGTACCACGCCGTTGCTCTCCGGACAGCGGTAGTACGCGATCTCCTCGGGGCTCGCCTTCGCGGAAGCGGCCGGGACCGGTTCGTTCGGGCCGCCGCATTCGGTGAGGAACAGGGTCGCCGAGGGAACCGTCAGAACAGCTCCGACGGCAGGACGGACTGCGAGCACGCGGCAACTCCTGAGTGCGTCAGGCACAAGGCGAGGGGGGATGTACGAACTCACGGGCCCACGCAAGTGTTTGACGTCGCGACGGGTACCGGGGCAATGAAGCTATCAGTGTTCATGGCAGCTCCTCCACTGTCCCCCGCGTCAGTAGACGACCGTCCGGCTTCACTGTTTGATCTTGGACGGCGATCACCGCCGATCAGCGTTCATCACTCAGGGAGCAGTCATGATCCGAGACATCACCAAGCGCCGCCTGGCCACCCTGGCGGCCGCGACCGTCGCCACCGCCGGCATCGCGCTCACCACGGCCCCCGGTGCCGCGGCCTTCACCGTCAAGAACGGCTACCTGGAGACCTACGAGTTCGGGCTGTACTACAACTCGAACCAGGCGGGCTGCGTCTTCGACATCTACGACAACGAGGCCAACTTCTCGGGAGACAACTTCAAGAACGTCGGCGGCTGCGCCGGCGCCGGCCAGACCACCAACGACAACACGGCGTCGTACCGCAGCAAGGACGACGTGCACACCTACTACGTCTACACGGACGCCAACTACTGGGGCACTCGGGGCAGCCTGCCGCCCATGCACGTAGGCAACGCCAGCGACACGTTCAAGAACGAGATCTCCTCCGCCCACAACTGAGACATGGCGGCGATGCCGCCGCTCGTGACGCCGCGCCGGCTGCTGTTCCGCCCGTGATTCCCGGCCGGAACGGCAGCCCGGGCCGCGCATCGCCCCGTTCCCGTCCAGTCCCCACCCGTTAGGTCCCGATGCACTCCGCTCCGCTTCGCCGCTCGCTCGCCGTCCTGCCCCTCCTGCTCGCGGTGTCGCTCACCGCCTGCTCCCCGTCCGGGGGCGGGGGCGGGGGCGACGGGGAGGGGGAACCGGCGGTCGGGAAGGTGCCGGTGATGCTGGAGACCAAGGACGTCGAGCTGCCGCTGAACGCCTACGACGCCACCGGCGAGGAGCAGGCGTCCCTGAGTCGCGCGCAGCAGGAGCTCACCAGGCAGTGCATGGCCCGCTTCGGTTTCGACTACGTGACGACGCCGCCGGCCGAGGCACCCCGGACGGGCAACCGCTATCTCTTCGGCGTGGTCGACGCGCAGGAGGCGGCCCGGTACGGCTACCAGAACCCCACGGCTTCGGAGTCCCCGCAGCGGCCCGCACGCGCTCCGATGTCCAAGGCTGAGGAGCGCGTGCTCTTCGGCGAGGAGGATCTCGACGTCGGCACCATGCCGATGAACCAGCAGGAGGCGGAGCGGCGACAGAGCAGCGCTCCCAAGGTGAACGGCGAGGCGCTCCCGGTCGGCGGCTGCGGCCGGGAGGCGTACCTCAAGCTGTACGCGCCCCAGTCGGACGCCGTGGACATCATGTTCGTGTTCAACCTCAAGAGTGAGGCGGAGTCCCGGACCAAGGCGGACTCCCGGGTGCGGAAGAACGACCAGGAGTGGTCGGCCTGCATGAAGGACGCCGGTTATCAGGTCAAGGACCCGATGGAAGCCCCCTCCGAGCTCGGCTTCGAGGGAGCGACGCTGTCGTCGGCGGCCGCCGTCGCCGCGGCGACCGCCGACGTCGCGTGCAAGAAGAAGGTCAACCTGGTCGGCGTCCGGTAC
The DNA here is from genome assembly GCF_031181555.1 of Streptomyces sp. GTDB lineage: Bacteria > Actinomycetota > Actinomycetes > Streptomycetales > Streptomycetaceae > Streptomyces > Streptomyces fimbriatus. The sequence continues at coordinate 5,600 of NZ_JAPSKQ010000253.1, forward strand.
GCGGTGACCACCGCGTACCAGAAGCGGCTGATCGACAAGCACGCGCAGACGCTGGACCTGGCACGGCGGCAGCAGGAGGAACGGCTCAAGCTGGCCGCCGGGCTGTTGACCTGACGCCGCGGCACATCACACCGACGGGTTCCGGCCATTCCGAGGCCGAAACCCGCGGGGTCGTTCCGCTTCGCCCTCCGTCAGGTGATCATGGAAAACAGGTCACCCGAGAGCCGAACCGAAGGGCGCGTGAATGCGCGTACACATTCCCACCCAGTCCCCGATCGCGACGGCGCTCGCCCATGTCGATGCCCTCAGCGACCGGGAGGCGGAAGTCTTCCTGCTGATGGCCGAGGCACCCTCCTATGAGGCGATCGCCCAGCGGCTCGGCGTCACCCGGCGGACTATACGGTTCCATATGACGAAGATCAGGGAGAAGCTCGGCGACCTCTCCTACCCCCAGTTGTGCGTGG
>NZ_JAPSKQ010000254.1 GCF_031181555.1 Streptomyces sp.
CTCACCCCAGCTTCGCGTTCTGTGCCTTCACCACCGACGGCGGCAGTTCCGCGTCGCTCGGCCTGGCGTTGGCGATGGCCAGGCCGTTGACCGAGAAGTAGACGCCGACGACGTCGCCGTCGCGGACGACCTCGGTGTGCAGGGTGTGCGGGGCGCCCCGGAAGGTCATCGTCGCTTCGAAGCCGAGGGCCTCGTCCCCGGCCGGTGCGACCTCCTCCGCCGTGACGGAGTCGTACGCACTGGTGCCGCCGCTCGCTTCGGCCGTGAAGCCGGAACCGCAGGACTCCACGGCCTTCTTCACGTCGGCCACGGCGGACCGCGCGCCCCCGGCCCCGTAGGCGGTGAGGGTGACGTAGGTGTGCGCGCTGTCGAGGCCCTTCGCCTTCTCCGCCAGCACCCGGGTGAGGTCGGCCCGCGGGTCCCCGAGCGGGAGCTGGTTCATCGCGTGGGCCAGGGGAGCGCAGGCCTGCTTGTCGAGGGTGACCTCTTCCGGGGACGTGGCGAAGAGGAAGTCGTCGCTGGGCTCCTCCACCGAGAAACCGTCGACGTCGGCGGGCGTGACCATGAGTTCCGCCAGCTGCTGCTCGGGCGTGAGCCGCTCTGTCCGGGACGCGGAGGGCCTGGGTTCGCCGGTCGCCTTGTCCGACTCCGTGTCGCCACCGCACGCGGTGAGCGTGGCGAGGGAGAGGAGGGAAAGCGCGGAGGCGGCGAGCGAGGAGGCTCGCTTCATGGGTGGCTCCTTGAGGGTCGATCGACTCCTGGGGACAGCGGGAACCGGCGCTGTCTGCGCTTCCGTCACTTCCGAGTCCCCCGTGTCCCCGTACGTCCCGTTCACCGGTCCGAGCGAAGATCATGGCATGGTGAAGCCGGGCCCTCGTGAGCGAATCGTGCAGGCCTCATGGGCGAGCCGTGACGGATCGGGCGGCTGCTGTGGCCGTTCGGCCGGTTCGTCGGTTCGCTCCCGCACAGGGGGTGAGCCGCTTCCCGGCCGCGCGCCAACTGGGTTGTTCAACACTCAAGTTGCAGGTGAGTAACAGCGAGGGCGGTGGCGCTCGTGAGGCGAGGTATGCCTTGAGGGGCTTATGTGTGGCTGATACGGTGCGATCGCTTGACACTCACCTCAGCGTTGGCTATCCGCCCAGGTCGGGCGGGCGCATCCCGCACGTCCCGCACGTCCCGCATGTCCGTGCGCGAGTGGATGCGGGTGGAGTGTCGGGAATTTCAGGGCACTTGGCAGACAAATTCTTGGGTGTACGGGGAGCGGTTGCGTGAAGATCCAAGAGCGTACGGGGGCGGGCGCCGGCCGTTCCGCGGCTCCGGCTCAGCCGCCGGTCGGTGACCGGCTTCCCACACCGCCTCGCGAGCGCAAACCGGCACTGGCCGCGCTCGCCGTACTGCTGATCCTCGTCGGTGCGCTCGGGGCCACGATGCTCGTGCTGCAGGCCGGGGACCGGATCGAGGTCGTGAAGATCACGGAGGAGATCCCCGCGGGGCAGTCGGTCACCGACGCCAACACCGAGCCCGTCATGGTCGCCGAGGACCCGGGCATCCACTACATCGAGTGGACGCAGCTGGCGGCCCTGAAGAAGCTCAAGGCCGTCAGCACGATCCCCGCCAACGTCGTCCCCGTCGGCGAGATGTTCGGCAAGGAGGCCAGCGTCCCGGAGGGCAAGGCCCTCGTCGGTCTCTCCCTCAAGGAGGGGCAGTACCCGACCGGTCTGAAGTCGGGTGACACCGTCGCCGCCTACCGCGTCGGTGGCACCGCCCGTTCCGGCTCCGACTCCGACGACGGCACCGGCTCCTCCGCCACCGGCGGCAGCAACACCCTGATCGTGGACCGGGCGCGCGTGGACTACGTCCAGGAGACGAAGAGCGGTGACATCGTCAGCAGCACCAACAAGCCCGTGACGCTGCTCGTCGACAGCGCCGAGGCCGCCGAACTCACCCAGGCCGCCTCCAACGGCGAGGTGGCGCTCGTCCTCGTTCCTGGCAACTAGAAGGCGGCACCGCACCCATGGCCCTCATCGCCCTCGCCGCCGACAAGGGTTCCCCCGGCGTCACCACCGCGGCCGTCGCCCTCGCGGCGGTCTGGCCGCGGCGTGTCCTGCTCGCCGAGACCGACCCGGCGGGCGGTGACCTCGTCTACCGCAGCGCCGCCGCGCACGGCGGGCCGCTGAACCCCAACACCGGGATGCTGTCCATCGCGGCCACGGCCCGGCGCGGGCTCGTGCCCGACCAACTCTGGGACCACGTGCAGCCGTTGAGCGGCGGGCTCGAAGTGCTCGTCGGGCTCGGGATCGCCGAGCAGGCCGCCGGGCTCGCCGGACTGTGGCCGACCCTCGGGCACGCCTTCGCCTCGCTCGCCGACTCCCCGCACGCGCCCGCCGACGTCATCGCCGACTGCGGACGCGTCAGCGGGGACACCCCGGCCGTCGAGCTGTTCCCGCACGCCGCCCTCGTCCTGCTCGTCTCCCGCACCGAGCCGGAGGCGCTCGCCCGGGTGCGGGACCGTGCCGCCGCCCTGGCCGGCAAGCTGCACGGCGGACCGCGCGGCGCCGCGAACCTGGGCAATCCGGCGATCGGCGTCGTCCTGATCGCCGACACCGGCAACGCCGCCAAGCTCGCGTCCCAGGTCAACGACATGCTCGTACACGCCCAGACCGGCGCCCGCGTGGTCGGCACCCTCGCCGACGACCCGGCCGGTGCCGGTCAGCTGGCCGGACGCCGGCGCGGACGGCTCGACAAGTCGCTGCTGATCCGCTCCGCCCGCAAGGTGACCGCCGACCTGTACCAGCAGTACGGCGCCGCCTGGGCCGCGTCCGCACAGGCCCAGCAGGCGCACGCCCAGGCCCAGCAGGGGCAGATGAACGGCCGTGCCGGGGCCGGCCGATGACCGCTGTCGACCACCAGCTGGTCAAGCGGTTCCGCCAGGACGCCGGCGACCGGATCGCCGAGCAGCGCCGCCTCGACCAGGTCAACGGCGTCACGCCGATGTCCACCGAGGACGAGCGGCAGTACGCCCGTGCCGTCATAGCCCAGATACTCGAGGAGTACGCCCGCGCCGAGATCAACGCGGGCCGTACGCCGCTGGACGCCGAGACCGAGGAGCAGTACGCGGCGGCCGTGCACGCGGCGCTGTTCGGTGTCGGCCGGCTCCAGCCGCTGCTCGACGACCCCGAGGTCGAGAACATCGACATCAACGGCTGCGACCAGGTGTTCGTCGGCTACTCCGACGGCCGTGAGGTGCGCGGCGAACCCGTCGCCGAGACCGACGAGGAACTCATCGAGCTCATTCAGGTGCTGGGCGCGTACTCGGGTCTGTCGTCGCGGCCCTTCGACTCCGCCAATCCGCAGCTGGACCTGCGGCTGCCGGACGGTTCGCGTCTGTCGGCCGTCATGGACGTGGCCCGGCGGCCCGCGCTGTCCATCCGCCGGGCGCGGATGGGCAAGGTGTTCATCTCCGACCTGGTCGGGAACGGCACGCTCACACCGGAGTTGGGACACTTCCTCGCCTGCGCGGTCCGCGCCCGCAAGAACATCATGATCGCGGGGGCGACCAACGCCGGCAAGACCACGCTGCTGCGCGCCCTCGCCAACGAGATCCCGCCGCACGAGCGCCTCATCACCGTGGAACGGGCCCTGGAGCTCGGGCTCGACACCTTCCCCGACCTCCACCCCAACGTGGTGGCGTTCGAGGAGCGACTGCCCAACTCCGAGGGGCAGGGCGCCATTTCCATGGCCGAGCTGGTGCGGCGGTCGCTGCGCATGAACCCCTCCCGCGTCATCGTCGGTGAGGTGCTCGGCGACGAGATCGTGACGATGCTGAACGCGATGTCCCAGGGCAACGACGGTTCGCTGTCCACGATCCACGCCAACAGCTCCAGCGAGGTCTTCAACCGCATTTCCACCTACGCCCTGCAGGCGGCGGAGCGGCTGCCCATCGAGGCCAGCCAGATGCTGATCGCGGGCGCGGTGAACTTCGTCGTCTTCATCCAGCGGCGCAACGGCTTCCAGAGCGGCGGCCGCCTCCAGCGCATGGTCACCTCCGTCCGCGAGGTCAACGGCGTCGACGGCCGGGTGCTGTCCAGCGAGGTGTTCGCGGAGACTCCCGACGGCCGGGTCGTGCCGCACGCCCCCATAGCCTGCCTGGAGGAACTGATGGCCCACGGCTACCGGCCCAGCGGAACGTGGGGGTGATCCGGTGACCCAGACGACCACCCCCCTGGCCGCGATCGGCTCGCTCGGCTCCATGGGCGGCCTGTTCTCCACCACCGTCCTGTACGCGCTCGCGTCCGGGGTCGCCGTCGGCGGCGGACTGGCCCTGTTCGCCGTCGCCGTGCGCGGCCTGCCCGCCAAGCCCGAGCACGAGAAGCAGAAGGCGAGCGAACGGGCGAGCGAGCTGATCCGGTTCGCCGGTCAGCGCGGTTCCCTCGCCGCGATCGTCGGCCTCGTCGTCCTGCTGCTGACCCGCTGGACGGTCGCGGGCATCGCCGCCGCCGTCCTCGTCTTCTTCTGGGACCGCCTCTTCGGCGGTGCCGCCGAGGAGCGGGCCGCGATGCGGCGCGTGGAGGCGCTGGCCTCCTGGACCGAGTCGCTGCGCGACACCATCGCCGGCGCGGTCGGCCTGGAGCAGGCCATCCCGGCGTCCGCCCGGGCCGCGGCGCCCGTCCTGCGCCCGCACCTCGACGCGCTCGTCGACCGGCTGCGCGCCCGCACCCCGCTGCCCGACGCGCTCCAGCAGCTCGCCGACGAGATCGACGACGCGTCCGCCGACATCATCGTCGCCGCGCTCATCCTCAACGCCCGGCTGCGCGGCCCCGGTCTGCGGCAGGTGCTCGGCGCGCTGGCCAAGTCGGCGCGCGAGGAGGTCGACATGCGGCAGCGCGTGATGGCGCAGCGGGCGTCCACCCGGCGCTCGGTGCAGATCGTCGTCGCCGTGTCGATCGCGTTCGTCCTCGGCCTGTCCGTCTTCAACCGCGACTTCGTCGAGCCGTACGGCACGGTCGTCGGCCAGCTCGTCCTCGCCTGCGTCTGCGGCCTGTTCGCCCTCGGCTTCTGGTGGCTGCGCAAGCTGTCCACCATCGAGACGCCCGAACGCTTCCTGGTGCGCGACGAGTCGGCGGTGCGGTTCGTCCGTCCCCGCACGTTTGGCGCCCCGTCGCAGCAGGCGCCGCTCCAGCAGGAAGAGGGGGTACGACGGTGAGCGACGACCTGACGATGCCGGTCGTCGTCGGCGCGGTCATCGGACTGGGCGTCTACGCCCTGGTCCGCGCGCTGATGCCGGCCAAGCGCAGCGCCATCGCCCAGGTCGCCCGGATCGACGCGATGCGGGCCCGAGGGACGGCGTACGAGTCGGCGCGCCCGGCGCAGGACACCGGCCGTCTCGGCTCGCTGAGGGCCGAAGTGGGCGCCCGGGTCGCCGAGTTCTATCTGCAGCAGGGCTGGGAGCAGCGCTCGCTGCGCGCGGACCTGGCGGTGCTGGAACGCAGCTGGGAGAAGTTCCTCGCGACGAAGGTGCTGCTGGCGGTGACGGGCCTGTTCTTCGGCCCGTTCCTCTTCGCGGTCGTCTGGACGCTCGGCTTCAGCTCCAGCCCGGTCATCCCCGTGTGGCTGGCCCTGCTGTGCGCGGCGCTGTTCTTCTTCCTGCCGGACCTGGAGGTACGCCGGGACGCCGCGGAGAAGCGGCGCGACCTGCGCCGGGTGATCGGTGCGTACCTGGACCTGGTGTCGATGAGCCTGGCCGGCGGCCGGGGCCTGCCCGAGGCGCTGATGGCGGCGGCCGAGGTGTCCGACGGGTGGGCGACGCAGCGCATCCGCAACGCCCTCGCGGACGCCCGGATCACCGGCATCAGCCAGTGGCAGGCGCTGGGGCAGCTGGGGGAGGAGCTGGGCGTGGAGGAACTGAAGGACCTCTCCGCCTCCCTGGCCCTGGTCGCCGACGACGGCGCCAAGGTGCGCGAGTCCCTCGCCTCCCGCGCCGAGACCATGCGGCACCGCGAACTCGCCGAGATCGAGGGCAGCGCGGGCGAGAAGTCCCAGTCGATGCTCGTGGCGCAGC
>NZ_JAPSKQ010000084.1 GCF_031181555.1 Streptomyces sp.
TTAGGGTTTCGGTGGTCATAGCGTAGGGGAAACGCCCGGTTACATTCCGAACCCGGAAGCTAAGCCTTACAGCGCCGATGGTACTGCAGGGGGGACCCTGTGGGAGAGTAGGACGCCGCCGAACAATTATTGAAGAAATCCCCCGTGCCGTTCGGCACGGGGGATTTCTGCGTTTAAGGGGTCTCCCTTCCCCCGGCGCACGAATTACAGGCGTCCGGCTGTCTTCAAGGCCAGATACGCGTCTGCGAGTGCCGGCGCCAGTTCGTCAGGGGTCGCGTCCACCACCGTGACGCCGTGGCGGCGGAGTTGTTCCGCTGTACGGTCGCGCTCGGAGTGGGCCTGGGCAGCAGCGGCTGCTTCGTACACGGCGTCGGTGTTTCCACGGGCCTTTGCCATCCGTGCGATGTGCGGGTCTGCCACTGAGGCCAGAAGCACCGTGTGGCGCTGGGTCAGCTGAGGCAGGACAGGCAGCAGGCCCTCTTCGATGGGGGCCGCGTCGAGCGTCGTGAGCAGCACGATCAGGGAGCGGCGGGGCGCCGTACGGAGAGCCGTGGCCGTCAGGCCCCGGGCGTCGGTTTCGACGAGCTCGGGCTCGAGCGTGGCCATGGCGTTGACCAGGGACGGGAGGACATCGCCTGCGGTGCGGCCCTGGACCAGGGCGCGCAGGCGGCGGTCGTAGGCCAGGAGGTCGACGCGGTCGCCGGCGCGGGAGGCGAGGGCTGCCAGGAGCAGGGCCGCGTCCATGGAGGCGTCCAGACGGGGGGCGTCGCCGACCCGGCCCGCGGAGGTGCGGCCGGTGTCGAGGACCAGCAGGATGTGCCGGTCGCGTTCGGGGCGCCAGGTGCGGACGGCGACGGTGGACTGGCGAGCTGTGGCACGCCAGTCGATGGAGCGGGTGTCGTCGCCGGGAACGTACTCGCGCAGACTGTCGAACTCCGTGCCCTCGCCGCGGGTCAGCACGCTGGTGCGGCCGTCCAGTTCGCGCAGCCGGGCCAGTTTGGACGGCAGGTGCTTGCGGCTGGTGAACGGGGGGAGGACACGTACCGTCCAGGGGACCTTGTGGGTGCCCTGGCGGGCGAAGAGGCCGAGCGGGCCGTAGGAGCGGATGGTGACGCGGTCGGCCCGGCGGTCGCCCCGGCGGGCGGGGCGCAGGCGAGTGGTGATGCGGCGGCGTTCCCCCGGGGGGACCTGCAGGCGGTGGCGGGAGGCCGTCGTCTCCGTGCCGGGCTGCCAGCTGCTGGGGGGCCAGGCGTCTCGGACGCGGGCGCGGAGCGGACGGCGGGACGGGTTGGTGATCGTCAGGGTGACATGGGCGCTGTCGCCCAGGCGTACGGAGGTGTCGCCGGAGCGGGTCAGGCCGAGGTGGCGCACGGGGGCGGCCAGGGCGAAGTCGCAGGCGCAGGCCACCGCGAGGGGGGCGTTGACGGCGAGGATGCCCGTCCAGCCGGGTTCCCAGAAGCCGACGGGGAGGGAGCCGAGTGCCGCGATGAGGGCGGCGCGTCCGGTGGGGGCCATCAGCGGGGGACCGGGACGTGGGCGAGGATCGCGTTGATGACCGAGTCGGTCGTGACGCCTTCCATCTCGGCCTCCGGGCGGAGCTGGACGCGGTGACGGAGGGTGGGCAGGGCGAGGGCCTTCACGTCGTCGGGGATGACGTAGTCGCGGCCCGTCAGCCAGGCCCAGGCGCGTGCGGTGGCGAGCAGGGCGGTGGCGCCCCGGGGCGAGACACCGAGGGTGAGGGAGGGCGACTCGCGGGTGGCGCGGCAGATGTCCACCACGTAGGCGGTGATCTCGGGGGAGACCGTCGTCCCGGCGACCGCGAGGCGGGCGGCCTCCAGGTCGGCGGCGCTTGCGACGGGGCGTACGCCGGCGGCGCGCAGGTCGCGCGGGTTGAAGCCCCCGGCGTGGCGGGTGAGGACGTCGATCTCGTCCTGGCGGGAGGGGAGGGGGATGGTGAGTTTGAGGAGGAAGCGGTCCAGCTGCGCTTCGGGGAGGGGGTACGTGCCCTCGTACTCGACGGGGTTCTGGGTCGCGGCGACCAGGAAGGGATCGGGGAGGGGGCGGGGGGTGCCGTCGACCGTGACCTGGCGTTCCTCCATGGCCTCGAGCAGGGACGACTGGGTCTTCGGGGGCGTGCGGTTGATCTCGTCCGCGAGCAGGAGGTTGGTGAAGACCGGGCCGGGCTGGAAGGAGAACTCGGCGGTGCGGGCGTCGTAGACCAGGGAGCCGGTGACGTCGCTCGGCATCAGATCGGGGGTGAACTGGACGCGCTTGGTGTCGAGTCGGAGGGCGGCGGCGAGGGCGCGGACGAGGAGGGTCTTGGCGACGCCGGGGACGCCTTCGAGGAGGACGTGGCCGCGGCAGAGCAGGGCGACGACGAGGCCGGTGACGGCGGGGTCCTGGCCGACCACGGCTTTGGCGATCTCGGCGCGCAGGGCTTCCAGGGAGGCCCGGGCGGCGGCCGGGTCCCCGGTGTGCGCGGCGTTGTCAGTGGTCGGGTCCATCATGGACGGCGTACCTCTCTTTCGAGGGCGTCGAGTCGGTCGGCGAGGGAGATGAGGGCTGCGTCGTCGCCTGGCGGCGGGCCGAACAGGAGAGCGTGCAGGGACTGTCCGTCGCCCTGGAGGCGGGCGGACAGCGCGGGGAGCAGGGCTTCGGGCGCGTGCGCCTGGGCCGTGGGGACGCCTACGAGGGGGGCGAGGCGCGTGCGGGTGGTGGAGCGAAGAGCGGCGGCCGCGCGGTCGCGGGCGTTCGCCTTGCGGTAGAGACGGGCGCGGCCTTCGACGGTCTCGGAGGCGCGGATCGCCACGGGGAGTTTTTCGGGCACCAGGGGGCCCAGTCGGCGTGCCCGCCACAGGGCGGCCAGTGCTGCCGCGATGAAGAGCTGCAGGGTGCCCCAGAGCCAGCCGGAGGGGAGCAGGTCGAAGAAGTCGCGCTCGCCCTCCTCGGAGGCGGCGGAGGCGTCGGCGAGCGAGGGGAGGTACCAGACCAGATGAGGGCGGGATCCGAGGAGTTGGAGGGCGAGCGAGGCGTTGCCGTGCTCGTCGAGGCGGTCGTTGAGGAGGATGTCGGGCGCGCCGAGGAGGACGGTGTCGCCGTTCCCGGAGGGAGCGGGGATGCGCAGCAGGGTGGCCAGGCGCTCGCTGGGGTAGCACTCGTCGGCGGTGAGGTGGGTGGTGGTGTAGCGGATGCCGCCCGTGTCGGCGGTGCCGGCGCGGCGGGCCGCGGGCAGGTCGCAGTCGGGGGAGAGGGCGGAGTCGAGGCTGGTGGCCGGGTCGGCGATGACACCGGGGGCGAGCCGCTCGACGGAGGCGCTGCCGGAGGAGACGAGGACGGTGCGGCCGCCGGAGTCGGCGGTCGCGGAGTGCAGCCGGGTCTGCTGAGTCCGGGTCAGGAGGTCGGGGACGGCGACCAGGAGGGTGGTGTCGGGGGAGGCCGCGGCGGCTGCCTCGTCGAGGGTGGTGACCACGCGCGTGTCCACGCCGCGGTCGGCCAGGAGTTCGGCGACGGCGCGGCTTCCGTAGGGGTCGGCCGAGCGCGGGTCGAGTTCGCCGTGGCGGGCGTCGGAGCGGACCACGGCGATCGCCACGGCCGCCGCGATCAGCAGCACCAGCGCGAGGACGATGCCTCGTGCGCGGGTCCACACCTGGCGGGCGGTGGGCGAGGCCGAGGTGGACGGGAGCGTGACCTCGGTCGTCATCCGGCGGCCCCCCGGCGGGCGTTGTGGTCGGCGTTCTGCGTCGTGCTGCTGCTCGTGAGCTGCGGTTTGGCGCGTTCCAGGTCGCGGTCGAGTTCGGCGATGCGCCGGTACGACTGTTCCGTCGCCGCCCGGCCGCCGTATGTCACGTCGTCGAAGGAGCGGGCGGCGGCGTGCAGGGGGCCGGTGTGGGCGGGCAGGGCGCGGCCGGCCTCCGCGGCGGCCTCGTCGGCGGTGCGGCCGGGGCGGATGTCGAGCAGGGCGCGTTCCTCCAGGGCGCGGACGATGGCCCGCATGCGTTCCTGCACGGCCCGGTTCCAGTGGCCCTGGGCGGCGTGCGCCTCGGCCGCCGCGCGGTGTTCGGCGGCGCTGCGGGGGCGGTCGTCGAACAGCGCGGGCACCGAGGTCGGTCGTCGTCGGGGGGTGCCCAGGCGCCACCACAGGGCGCCCAGGACGGCGACCACGGCCGCGATGATGACGACCAGGCCGAGCGTGCCGCCGGGTGTCGCGGTGGAGGCGGTCTCGAACAGTTTGCCGACCCACTCCCAGAAGGCGTCCAGGGCCCGCTGGAACCAGCTGGGGTCGTTCTCGTGGTACATGCGCTTGGACAGCTCGCGCCGGGCCGCCTCCCGCGCGGGGTCACGCGGGAGGGTGATGGGCGGCTCGTCGTCGCCGCGCAGCAGTACGCGTACGGCGGTGTCGGCGGCGGCCGGCAGTGCCTGTACCGGTGCGAGAACTCCCCCCGTGGCGGTCACCGCATCAGCCCCCCGGGGTGGCGCCGGGGCCGTGGCCCTGGACGCCTGCGGCGCGGGCCAGTTCGAGGTCGAGGGCCTCGCGGCGGATGCGCTGGTCGACGTAGAGGAGCACGGTCACGCCGGCCGTGATCGGGAACGTGATCATGGCGCCGATGACCGAGCCGATTCCGCTGATGACGAGGAACGTCCAGCCGATGTCACCGCCGGCGCTGTTGAGGAAGCCGGTGACGCCGTCGCCGCTGAGGGCCGCGGCGAGGAAGGTGAACGGGATGACGATGATCGACGCGACGACGTTCGCGATGATCGTCGCGAGCAGCTGGATGCCGAAGACCCGCCACCAGGAGCCGCGCACCAGCTTCGCGGAGCGGCTCATCGCCTTCAGGATGCCCTGCTTCTCCAGCATCAGCGTGGGGGAGGAGAGCGAGAAGCGGATCATCAGCCACAGGGCGGCCACGCCGGCGCCGATGACGCCCAGGACGGTGAGCGCGACACCTGCTTCGGCGCCCCCCGCCACGGTCACGAGGAGGCCGGGCAGCGCCCCCACGGTGACGACGCCCGCGGTGATGAGCAGCAGCAGGCAGATCAGGCCGAACAGCTTCAGGACCTGGGGGCGGGCGTCGCGCCAGGCCTCGCCGGTGGTGACCGGCTTGCCGAGCACCGCGCGGCTGGTGACGGTCGTGAGCAGGGCGGTGGCGACGACGGTGCCGACCAGGGTGATCAGGAAGACCACCCCGGAGTTGAGCAGGGCGTCGCCCAGGGCGTTGGTCAGCTCGCCGAGGGTGGCGCTGGGGTCGTTGAGGACCTCGGTGCTGGAACTGTCCAGGACGAGCCCTTGGAGCAGGACGACGACGATCTCGGTGAGGACGGCGACGGTCAGGGAGATGCCGAGCACCGTGCGCCAGTAGGTGCGCATGGTGGAGACCGCGCCGTCGAGGATCTCGCCCACGCCGAGCGGGCGGAGCGGGATCACACCGGGCTTGGCCGCGGGCGGGGGACCGCCCCAGCCGCCGCCCCAGCCGCCTCCCCAGGAACCGTGCCCGCCGGGGCCGCCGTAACCGCCGGGACCTCCTGGGGCGCCGGGGGGCGGGGTGCCCCAGCCCGGGCCCGGCGGCGGGGGCGGGGGAGCCTGGCCCGGGCCGGTGGGCGCGGACCACTGGCTGGGCGGTGGCTGTTCCTTCGACCACTTCACGCCCGGGCCCTGGGGCGTCCCGCCCGGTTGTTCCGGCTGCTGTGGCCGGTCGGGCTGCTCGGGGTTCGGGCGGTCGGCGGGCTCGGCAGGTCCGGTCGCGGCCGGCTCCTGCCCGTCGGACGGGGCGGATCCGGGCGATGCCCAGCCCGGAGTGTCGTTCATCGTCGCTCCTTCACGGTGCCCGTCCGCGGTCGCGGCGGCAGGTTGGCAGCCATCGTGCCATGGGGTGGTCGTTCACGGAGTTGCCGAGGTGAGGGCCGCATACCTTCAATTGTCCGCGCGATAGGGGGCAGACTGGCCGCATGGCTGATCAGTACGCGCACAGCGACAACAAGCGGCCGACCGAGATCCCGGCACTGCGCTGGGAAGAACCACCCGAAGGTCCCGTTCTGGTCCTGCTCGACCAGACGAGGCTGCCGGCCGAGGAGGTCGAGCTCGTCTGCACGGACGCGCCGGCGCTGGTGGAGGCGATCCGCTCGCTCGCCGTGCGCGGGGCTCCCCTGCTGGGCATCGCGGGGGCGTACGGCGTCGCACTGGCCGCGGTGCGGGGGTTCGACGTGGACGACGCGGCGGCGGCGCTGGAGAGCGCCCGCCCGACCGCGGTGAACCTGGCCGTCGGGGTACGCCGGGCGCACGCGGCCCATCAGGCCGCCCTCGCCCGCACCGGCGACCCCAGGCAGGCGGCCGGGGCCGCACTGGCGGCGGCACGGCAGCTGCACCGGGAGGACACCGAGGCCAGCGCCCGGATGGCCGAGCACGGGCTGGCGCTGCTGGACGAACTGCTGCCCGGCGGCGGGCACCGGATCCTCACGCACTGCAACACCGGTTCGCTGGTGTCGGGCGGCGAGGGGACGGCGTTCGCGGTGGCGCTGGCGGCGCACCGGGCGGGCCGGCTCAGGCGCCTGTGGGTGGACGAAACGCGTCCGTTGCTGCAAGGTGCTCGCCTGACGGCATACGAGGCGGCCCGCAGCGGCATGGCGTACACCCTGCTCACCGACAACGCGGCGGGATCGCTGTTCGCGGCGGGTGAGGTGGACGCGGTGCTCGTCGGGGCGGACCGCATCGCGGCCGACGGTTCGGTGGCGAACAAGGTGGGGAGCTATCCGCTCGCGGTGCTCGCGCGGTACCACCACGTGCCGTTCATCGTGGTGGCACCGGTGACGACAGTGGATCCTCAGACGCCGGACGGGGCATCCATCGAGGTCGAGCAGCGCCCCGGACATGAGGTGACCGAGATCACGGCACCGCAGGTGCCGGTGGTCGGACTGGAAGCGGGAGGCGGGATTCCGGTGGCGCCCCTGGGGACCCAGGCGTACAACCCGGCGTTCGACGTGACACCACCAGAGCTGGTGACGGCGATCGTCACCGAAGAGGGTGCGGTTTCGCCCGTGACAGCCGATGCTCTGGCCGAGCTGTGTGCCAGGTCACGCCAGGTAACGATTAGCTAATGGGATGATGTCGTTTATGAAGGGACGAGTCCTTGTCGTCGACGACGACAGCGCACTGGCCGAGATGCTCGGCATCGTGCTGCGTGGTGAGGGTTTTGAGCCGTCTTTCGTAGCCGACGGCGACAAGGCGCTGGCCGCTTTCCGTGAGACCAAGCCCGATCTGGTGCTCCTGGACCTGATGCTGCCCGGTCGGGACGGCATCGAGGTGTGCCGCCTGATCAGGGCGGAGTCCGGGGTGCCGATCGTGATGCTCACGGCCAAGAGCGACACCGTCGATGTCGTGGTGGGCCTGGAGTCCGGGGCCGACGACTACATCGTGAAGCCGTTCAAGCCGAAGGAGCTGGTGGCCCGTATCCGGGCGCGGCTGCGCAGGTCGGAGGAGCCGGCGCCGGAGCAGCTCGCCATCGGCGACCTGGTGATCGACGTGGCCGGGCACTCCGTGAAGCGGGACGGGCAGTCGATCGCGCTGACGCCGCTGGAGTTCGACCTGCTGGTCGCGCTGGCCCGCAAGCCGTGGCAGGTGTTCACGCGCGAGGTGCTGCTCGAGCAGGTCTGGGGTTACCGCCACGCGGCCGACACCCGGCTGGTGAACGTGCACGTCCAGCGGCTGCGCTCCAAGGTCGAGAAGGACCCGGAGAAGCCGGAGATCGTGGTGACCGTCCGTGGTGTCGGGTACAAGGCAGGACCGAGCTGACATGCCCGGGGACAGCGCCGCTTCGGTGCCCGGCCGGTCCGGGCGCCGTCCGGAGCGGCCTGTCGGCCGGAAGAAGGCGGGCTCCCGCTGGGGACGCCTGCTGGAGGGCGGACTGCTGCGGGGCGGGGTCCACGGCAGCCCGGTGATCCGCCTGTTCGTGCGCTGGGTGCGCCGGCCCCTGCTGCCCGTCATGCGGCTGTGGCGGCGCAACATCCAGCTCAAGGTCGTCGTCACGACGCTGCTGATGTCGCTGGGCGTGGTCCTGCTGCTGGGCTTCGTCGTCATCGAACAGGTGCGCAACGGCCTGCTGGACGCCAAGGTGAAGGCCTCCCAGAGCCAGGCCACCGGCGGGTTCGCCGTGGCCAAGCAGAAGGCCGACGAGGCGGCGAGCGCCACCGGCGACGACCGCACCGCCGTGAACGGGGAGGGTTCGACGAGCGTCATCCAGTGGATGAGCGATCTCGTCGAGTCGCTCTCCAGCGGCGGCCAGGGCGCCTTCGACGTGGTGACCCTGCCCGTGGGCGACGACAGCGGCGGCGGGCGCGGACCGCGTGCCTCCGGGGAGGTCATCGCGACGGCCAGCGTGCCCGAGGCGCTGCGGGAGCAGATCAGCACCAGCACCACGGCGGCTCAGAGCTACACCCGCATCATCTACGACAGCGGTGCGGACTCCCAGCCCGGACTGGTCATCGGCAAGCAGGTCAACGACCCCAACGGTGACCCGTACCAGCTGTACTACCTCTTCCCGCTCACGCAGGAGGAGAAGTCGCTGAGCCTGGTCAAGGGCACGCTGGCGACGGCGGGGCTGTTCGTCGTCGTCCTGCTCGGGGCGATCGCCTGGCTCGTGGTGCGGCAGGTCGTCACGCCGGTGCGGATGGCGGCCGGGATCGCCGAGCGGCTGTCCGCCGGACGGCTCCAGGAACGCATGAAGGTCACCGGCGAGGACGACATCGCGCGGCTCGGCGAGGCCTTCAACAAGATGGCCCAGAACCTGCAGCTGAAGATCAACCAGCTGGAGGACCTGTCGCGGATGCAGCGCCGGTTCGTGTCGGACGTGTCCCACGAGCTGCGTACGCCGCTGACGACCGTGCGGATGGCCGCGGACGTCATCCACGAGGCGCGCGAGGACTTCGACCCGGTGACCGCGCGCTCGGCCGAGCTGCTCGCCGACCAGCTGGACCGGTTCGAGTCGCTGCTCGCGGACCTGCTGGAGATCAGCCGGTTCGACGCGGGCGCGGCGGCGCTGGAGGCGGAGGCGATAGACCTGCGCGAGGTCGTGCGGCGCGTGGTCAGCGGGGCGGAGCCGCTCGCCGAGCGCAAGGGCTCGCGGATAAAGGTCGTCGGCGACCAGCAGCCCGTCGTCGCCGAGGCCGACGCGCGGCGCGTGGAGCGCGTGCTGCGCAACCTCGTCGTCAACGCCGTGGAGCACGGCGAGGGCAAGGACGTCGTCGTCAAGCTCGCCGCGGCGGGCGGAGCGGTCGCGGTCGCGGTGCGCGACTACGGCGTGGGGCTCAAGCCGGGCGAGGCGACCCGGGTCTTCAGCCGCTTCTGGCGGGCCGACCCGGCACGCGCGCGTACCACCGGGGGCACGGGACTGGGACTGTCCATCGCCCTGGAGGACGCGCGGCTGCACGGCGGCTGGCTCCAGGCGTGGGGCGAGCCGGGCGGCGGCTCGCAGTTCCGGCTGACGCTGCCGAGGACGGCGGACGAGCCGCTGAGGGGATCACCGATACCCCTGGAGCCCAAGGACTCGCGGCGCAACCGCGGACTGGACGGCGCCGGTCCGCCGCGCGACGGCGGCAGCGGCGACGGGGGGAAGCGTGCCACGGTGCCGGCGCAGCAGGCCGGCTCCGACGCGCGGGCCGTCGGGGACCCGTTCGCCCCGAGGCCGGCGACCGCGGCACCCACGGCCGACCCCACGGCACTGCCCGGCAACGGCGCGCGCGTGGTGGCCCGGCCCGCCCCGCTGACGCGACGGCAGGGCGAGGGGGCGGCGGAGGGTCCCGAGGCACGGTCCGCGCGGCGGCCGGACGACGGTCACGGCGGGACCGCGGGACGGTCGGACGGGACCGAGGGCGCCGCCGGATCCGGGGAGCCGCGGGGTTCAGGGGCCGGCACCGGTGCCGGAGATCGCGGTGGCAGGAGAGCGGCGCGAGGCGCGCACAGGGATGGGGAGGCTTCGCGTGGGCGGTGAGCGCGTTGGGCGCGGCCGGAGGACGCCGGTGCGGACGGTGGCGTACGCCGCCGGCGGGGTCGTCCTGCTGGCCGGGTGCGCCTCGATGCCCGACAGCGGGGGCCTGAGGGGCGTCGAGTCCACGCCGCGGCAGGACCCGCAGGTCCGGGTGTTCGCCATGCCACCGGGTGAGGACGCCACGCCCCCGCAGATCGTGCAGGGCTTCCTGGAGGCGCTGACCAGCGACGACCCCGACTACAAGACCGCGCGCCAGTACCTGACCCCGCAGGCGGCGAAGACCTGGCAGCCGGAACTGTCCACCACGGTGCTGTCGGACGGGCCGGAGGCCTACGCCGACCCTTCGGGCCGGGAGGACGCCGACTCCCTCACCTACACGCTGTCCGGCACCAAGGTCGCCACGGTGGACGCCCAGCAGGCGTACACGCCCGCCACCGGCCCCTACAGCAAGCTCGTGCGCCTCACGAAGGACACGAAGGACGGTCAGTGGCGCATCGACGCGGTGCCGCAGGGCGTCGTCATGGGCAAGTCGGACTTCCAGCGCAACTACATGTCCGTCAACAAGTACTACTTCGCCTCGAACACCGAGGGGGCCGACGCGGGCGCACCGCCGTCGGCGGTCGCCGACCCCGTCTACGTGCGCAGCCATGTGGACCCCACGACCCGGATGGTGCGCTCCCTCCTCGACGGACCCACGACCTGGCTGGACCCCGTCGTCAGGTCGAGCTTCCCCACGGGTACGACCCTGCGGAAGGGCGCCGGCTCGCTGACGGCGGACGACCGGGGCAGGCTGACCGTTCCGCTCAACGACAAGGCGGCCGGGGTCGGCACCGGCCGGTGCGAGGAGATGGCGGCCCAGCTGCTGTTCACGCTGCGCAATCTCAGCCCGGTGGTGGAGGAGGTCGAGCTGCGGGCCGGCGGTGAGCAGCTGTGCTCGCTCACCCAGGAGGGCGCCGAGACCGTGGCCACCCGGGGCGCGCTGCACCGGCCCGACCACCTGTACTTCGTCGACGGCAAGCACCGGCTCGTGCGGATCGCCGCGGGCAGCAGCGACCCCCAGTCGGAACCGGAGCCGGAACCGGTGCCGGGGGCGCTGGGCGAGGGCGACAAGGCGCTGCGTTCGGTGGCGGTCGCGCGGGACGAGCGCACCGCGGCCGGGGTCACCATCGACGGCACGTCGCTGTACGTGGCCCCGCTGGTGTCGGGCGGTCCGCTCGGCGAGCCCGTGCTGCGCAGCCAGGGGAAGACCGAGAAGGACCGGCTGACCGCGCCGAGCTGGGACGCTCAGGGCGGCCTGTGGGTGGCCGACCGGGACCCCGGGAATCCGCGGCTGTACCTGCTGCCGGAGGGCGAGGGGGAGCCGCTGCCGGTACGGACTCCGGGCCTGGACGGCCGGGTGCAGGAGGTGCGGGTGGCCGCCGACGGGGTGCGGATCGCGCTCGTCGTGGAGAAGGGCGACCGGCGGTCCCTGCTGATCGGGCGGATCGAACGGAGCGGTCCGGACGGCGGGACCGGCGGGCGGACGGCGGTCACCGTGGTGGAACTGCGTTCCGCGACGCCCGAGCTGGAGCAGGTCACGGCCATGTCCTGGACCGGGGACAGTCGGCTCGTGGTGGTCGGACGCGAGCAGGGGGGCGTGGAGCAGATGAAGTACGTCGAGGTCGACGGCTCCACACCGGACGTGCCGCCGCCCGCCGCCCTGACCGGCGTCAAGGACGTCACCGCATCGGCGGACGAACAGACGCCGCTGGTGGCGTACTCCGTGGACGGGATCGTCCGGCTGCCCTCGGGGGCGCAGTGGCAGAAGGTGACGGAGGGGACGGCGCCCGTCTACCCGGGGTGAGCGGTCCACGGGACGAGCGGCCGGATCCGCCGCGGACGGCCTGTTCCGGGCGGAGTTTTCCACAGGGGTGGCCGGGCCCGCCGGGCGTTGGCACAGTGGGGCCGTGCGGGGATGGTGGCAGGACCTCACCGACCTGGTGCTCCCGGCCGAGTGCGGCGGGTGCGGCAGGCCTCGTACGGTGCTCTGCGCCCGGTGCCGTGAGGCGTTGAGCGGCGCCGCGCCGCGCCGGGTCCGACCGGTCCCGGAGCCGGCCGGGCTGCCTCCGGTGCACGCGGCGGCCCGGTACGCGGACGAGGTGCGTGCCGCGGTGCTGGCGCACAAGGAACGGGGTGTCCTGGCCCTTGCCGGACCGCTGGGCGAGGCCCTGGCGGGAGCGGTGCGGGCGGGGCTGCGCACGGCGGGGTCACGGGGAGCGGCGGCGGTGGACCGGGCGCCGTACGGACGCGGGGCCGGAGGGCCGTACCACGTTCCGGGCGCTGTGCTGCTCGTCCCCGTGCCGTCCGCGCGACGGGCCGTGCGGGCGCGGGGACACGATCCCGCTCGGCGGATCGCGTTCGCGGCGGCGAGTGCGTTGCGGCGGGAAGGGGTACCCGCCCGGGTGCTTCCCGCGCTGCGGCAGCGGCGGCACGTGGCCGACCAGTCGGGGCTGGACTCCCGGCAGCGGCTGGCCAATCTCGCCGGTGCCCTGGTGGTGGCCCCCGGCTGTGGCCGGCTGCTCTCCGGCGGCCCGGTCGTGCTCGTCGACGACCTGATGACGACCGGTGCGTCGCTGTCGGAGGCCGCACGCGCGGTGCGGGCGGAGTCACGGGCTCCGGAACCGGGCGCGGAGCCCGGCGCGGGACCGGACGCGGGAACTGTTTCGAGCATTTCGGGTGCCGCGTCCGTGTACAGGGGTGAGACAGGGGAAGGCAGAGGAGAACAGCGGAACGGACCGGCTCGACGGAGGGCGGACCGGTGGTCCCATGGGGCGCCGGAGACAGCGGGCGCGGGCGGCGCCGACGGGGTCGTCGACGTGGCGGGCGCGGCTGTCGTCGCGGCGTCACCGGACGCTTTCGAAATAAACCGGAACTGACTGAGATCTTGTTTCGTTGCAGGGAATGAGTGGGCTAATTCATCTGAATGGAGGTACGGCGCGGTAGAGGGTGACGACATCCGTCCGGGCGAGATATGTTCGGTTGTGAGGGGAAAGCCGCAGGCCACACCTCTCGAATCCGATTGCCGTGCTGCGGGTTTTTCGCAATCACCCGCGCCGGTGGACTGGAGATCCCGCCTGCGGGGGAGGAGGTGGACGTCACCGAGTCCGAGGTTCCGGGCCTCACCGGAACCTGGTGCAAAAGGGAGATGCTCCGCACCGAAGCGGAGTGATCCGGGAACGGAGTTCTGCGTGGACATCGTCGTCAAGGGCCGCAAGACCGAGGTGCCCGAGCGGTTCCGGAAGCACGTGGCCGAGAAGCTGAAGCTGGAGAAGATCCAGAAGCTCGATGGCAAGGTGATCAGCCTCGACGTCGAGGTGTCCAAGGAGCCCAACCCCCGACAGGCCGACCGTTGCGACCGAGTGGAGATCACGCTCCGTTCCCGCGGTCCGGTGATCCGGGCGGAGGCGGCGGCGAGTGACCCCTACGCGGCGCTCGACCTGGCAGCGGAAAAGCTGGACGCGCGGCTGCGCAAGCAGCACGACAAGCGTTTCTCGCGGCGTGGTGCGCGCAGGATCTCGGCCGCCGAGGTCCCCGACCACGTCCCCGGCGCGGCGACACTCAACGGGACCGGCGCGCTCTCCGTGGAGGAGGAGCAGGAGGCCGTCCCCACCAAGAAGATCGGCTCCCTGGAAGTACAGGGCGAAGGACCCCTCGTCGTCCGCGAGAAGACCCACGTGGCCGCACCCATGACCCTCGACCAGGCTCTCTACGAAATGGAGCTGGTCGGGCACGACTTCTACCTGTTCGTCGATTCCGAGACCAAGGAACCCAGTGTCGTCTACCGACGGCACGCCTACGACTACGGCGTGATCCATCTCAGCACCGACACGATGGTCACCGGGACGCATTCCCCCGAGGCGGGCGGAACACTCGGCGGCTGATCTGCCGGGCGACAGCGGAGCCGGTGCCCCTGGTGCGCGTGTGCGCCCCCAGGGGCACCGGTGTGCGACCTCTTCGCACCGCACGCTGTCGCCCCGGTGTCATCCGGGCATGGAATCATGGCTGCAACGGCTCAACCGGTGGGCCGTTGCCTTGGGTTGGCGATGGCTCCGGACCACAGGCCACAGCCTTCAGGGGGAGGAACGATGGCGGACAGCTTCGGACCGATGCGTGACGAGGGCGCCGACGACGGCGTCGTCGGCATGGGCCCGGAGGCGGGCTCCCCACGCAAGGAGCCGATCAGAGTCCTTGTGGTGGACGACCACGCGCTGTTCCGCCGCGGGCTGGAGATCGTGCTCGCCGCCGAGGAGGACATCCAGGTCGTCGGGGAGGCGGGGGACGGCGCCGAAGCCGTGGAGAAGGCCGCCGACCTGCTGCCCGACATCATCCTGATGGACGTACGGATGCCCAAACGGGGCGGGATCGAGGCGTGCACCTCCATCAAGGAAGTGGCCCCCAGCGCGAAGATCATCATGCTGACGATCAGCGACGAGGAAGCCGATCTCTACGACGCCATCAA
Source organism: Streptomyces sp. (assembly GCF_031181555.1). Lineage (GTDB taxonomy): Bacteria > Actinomycetota > Actinomycetes > Streptomycetales > Streptomycetaceae > Streptomyces > Streptomyces fimbriatus. The sequence goes on from NZ_JAPSKQ010000084.1 coordinate 14,473, forward strand.
GGCGGGCGCGACCGGTTATCTCCTCAAGGAGATCTCCACGGACGAGGTGGCCACCGCCATCCGCGCGGTGGCCGACGGACAGTCGCAGATCAGCCCCTCCATGGCGTCGAAACTGCTTACCGAGTTCAAGTCGATGATCCAGCGGACCGACGAGCGCCGGCTCGTGCCCGCGCCCCGGCTGACGGACCGGGAACTCGAAGTCCTCAAGCTCGTGGCCACGGGGATGAACAACCGCGACATCGCCAAGGAACTGTTCATCTCCGAGAACACCGTGAAGAACCACGTGCGCAACATCCTGGAGAAGCTTCAGCTGCACTCCAGGATGGAGGCCGTGGTCTACGCGATGCGGGAGAAGATCCTCGAGATCCGGTGAGTGGCCCGGCGACGGCCCGTGAGCGGTGCCTCGCGGGCGGCCGCAGGCGTCAGGCGAGGGCGCGGGCGAGCTCCAGGACGAGCGGTTCGCGCAGCTCCGGCGCGTCGACCCGCTCCACCCGCACGTTCGTGCAGTCCACCCAGCTCGCGGCCTCCACCAGGGCCTGGGCCACCGCCGGGACCGCCTTCCGGCCGTCCAGCGTGACCTGCTTGGCCACCAGAGTGCGGCCCGCGCGGGCCGGGTCGACCCGGCCGACGAGCCGGCCGCCGGCGAGCACGGGCATCGCGAAGTAGCCGTACACCCGCTTCGGCTTGGGGACGTAGGCCTCCAGACGGTGGGTGAAGCCGAAGATCCGTTCCGTGCGCGCCCGCTCCCAGATCAGGGAGTCGAAGGGGGACAGCAGCGTCGTGCGGTGCCGCCCTCGCGGCGGTGCGGCGAGGGCCGCCGGATCGGCCCAGGCCGGCTTGGACCAGCCCTCCACCGTGACCGGGACCAGACCCGAGTCGGCGATCACCGCGTCGACCTGCTCGGCCTTGAGGCGGTGGTAGTCGGCGATGTCCGCGCGCGTGCCGACGCCCAGGGACCGGCCCGCCAGGCCCACCAGACGGCGCAGGCACTCGGTGTCGTCCAGCTCGTCGTGCAGCAGCGCTTCCGGGATCGCGCGCTCGGCGAGGTCGTAGACCCGCTTCCAGCCGCGGCGCTCGACGCACACCACCTCGCCGTACATCAGGGCGCGCTCGACGGCGACCTTGGAGCCGGACCAGTCCCACCACTCGCTGGTGCGCTTGGCGCCGCCCAGCTCCGTGGCCGTCAGGGGGCCTTCCGCGCGGAGCTGCTTGACGACCTGCTCGTAGGCGCCGTCGGGGAGTTCGTGGTTCCAGTGCGGGCGACCGCGGTAGGCGCGGCGGCGGAAGGCGAAGTGGGGCCATTCCTCGACGGGGAGTATGCACGCGGCGTGCGACCAGTACTCGAAGGTGCGCGGCGGCCGGGAGCCCGTCTTCCAGTACGCGTCCTCGACGGCCTCGCGGCCCACGGCGCCCAGGCGGGCGTAGGGGACGAGTTCGTGGGAGCGGGCCAGGACCGAGATCGTGTCGAGCTGCACCGCACCCAGTCGGCGGAGGACTCCCCGGACACCGGACCGGCGGTCGGGGGCACCGAGGAAGCCCTGGGCCCGCAGGGCGATGCGGCGGGCCTCGTCTGCCGAGAGTTCCGTGGTCGGACGCGGGAGGGTCGTCATACGTCCGCACGATAGAGGGCGGCACTGACAACCGGGGGCGGTTCGGCGTCACTCCCGGCCCGGCAGGTACGGCACCGTCGACGGCAGTCCCAGGTCGGACGGGAGGAGGGAGCCCACCCAGCAGTCCCGCAGCACCCCCTTGTTGTTGATCGCCGAGCGCAGGGTGCCCTCGACGGTGAAGCCCGCGCGTTCGGCCACCGCGCGGGAATGCCGGTTGCCCACCTCCGCGCGCCACTCCACGCGGTCGACCGACATCCGGGTGAACGCCCAGCGGGCGGCGGTGACGACGGCCTCGGTGATGTAGCCGTTGCCGCGGTGCTCCTTCGTTCCCCAGAAGCCGATCTCGCCCGCGCCGAGGGACCGCATGGTGATGCCGAGCATGCCCGCGAGGTCCCCGGCGGGGAGGAAGACGCCGAAGGTGAACATCGAGCCGTTCGCCCAGCCGCCCGGGGCCATCTGCTCCGTGAAGCCCCGCGCGTGCTCCGGCAGGTACGGGGAGGGGATCGTGGTCCAGCGCTGGATGTCGGGGTCCTGGCAGGCGGCGTACACCGCGTCGGTGTCCTGCGGCCCGACCGTGCGCAGCAGGAGGCGGTCGGTGGTGAGCGTGACGGGTTCCATCGGCCGATTCTGCGGGGCGGGCCGGGAACGGCGCCAGGCAGGTGGCCCCGAGTGATCCGGCGATCACCCTTCGCGCAATTCTCCGGGCGACACGGCACCATTCGAGGGGCCCGGACGTTGTGCCTTTCGGAGCAGCCGTGAAACAGATAGGGAGCAGCGGACGGTCACCGTCGCTGCGGGCCTCCCGGCGCGGTGGGGTCCTCGCATACGATGGCCGTTGCTCAGTCAGTGAAATGGAAACCGACCGTCCCAGGCCCGACCGGCAAGGAGACCAACCCCCGTGTCCGTCCTCTCGAAGATCATGCGTGCAGGCGAAGGCAAAATCCTGCGCAAGCTGCACCGCATCGCGGACCAGGTCAACTCCATCGAAGAGGACTTCGTCGACCTCTCCGACGCCGAGCTGCGGGCCCTCACCGATGAGTACAAGCAGCGCTACGCCGACGGTGAGAGCCTGGACGACCTGCTGCCCGAGGCGTACGCCACGGTCCGCGAGGCCGCCAAGCGCGTCCTGGGCCAACGGCACTACGACGTCCAGATCATGGGCGGCGCGGCGCTGCACATGGGCTACGTGGCCGAGATGAAGACCGGTGAGGGCAAGACCCTCGTCGGCACCTTGCCGGCGTACCTGAACGCCCTGTCCGGCAAGGGCGTCCACATCATCACGGTCAACGACTACCTGGCCGAGCGCGACTCCGAGATGATGGGCCGCGTCCACCGCTTCCTGGGCCTGAGCGTCGGCTGCATCCTCGCCAACATGACGCCGGCCCAGCGCCGCGAGCAGTACGCCTGCGACATCACCTACGGCACGAACAACGAGTTCGGCTTCGACTACCTGCGCGACAACATGGCGTGGTCCAAGGCCGAACTCGTCCAGCGCGGCCACAACTTCGCCATCGTCGACGAGGTCGACTCCATCCTCATCGACGAGGCCCGTACGCCGCTGATCATCTCCGGCCCGGCCGACCAGGCCACCAAGTGGTACGGCGACTTCGCCAAGCTGGTCAAGCGCCTCAAGCGCGGCGAGGCCGGCAACCCGCTCAAGGGCATCGAGGAGACCGGCGACTACGACGTCGACGAGAAGAAGCGCACCGTCGCCATCCACGAGTCCGGCGTCAGCAAGGTCGAGGACTGGCTGGGCATCGACAACCTGTACGAGTCGGTGAACACCCCGCTCGTGGGCTACCTGAACAACGCCATCAAGGCCAAGGAGCTCTTCAAGAAGGACAAGGACTACGTCATCATCGACGACGAGGTCATGATCGTCGACGAGCACACCGGACGTATCCTCGCCGGCCGCCGCTACAACGAGGGCATGCACCAGGCGATCGAGGCGAAGGAAGGGGTGCCGATCAAGGACGAGAACCAGACGCTCGCCACGATCACGCTCCAGAACTTCTTCCGCCTCTACAAGCGTCACGACCACGAGGGCAAGGAACTGCCCGGCCTGTCCGGCATGACCGGTACGGCGATGACCGAGGCCGCCGAGTTCCACCAGATCTACAAGCTCGGCGTGGTGCCCATCCCGACCAACCGGCCGATGATCCGCAAGGACCAGTCCGACCTCATCTACCGCACCGAGGTCGCCAAGTTCGAGGCGGTCGTCGACGACATCGAGGAGAAGCACCGCAAGGGCCAGCCGATCCTCGTCGGCACCACCTCGGTGGAGAAGTCCGAGTACCTCTCGCAGCAGCTCAGCAAGCGCGGCATCCAGCACGAGGTGCTGAACGCCAAGCACCACGAGCGCGAGGCGCAGATCGTCGCCCAGGCCGGCCGCAGGGGCGCCGTCACCGTGGCCACGAACATGGCCGGCCGCGGTACGGACATCAAGCTCGGCGGCAACCCCGAGGACCTCGCCGAGGCGGAGCTGCGCCAGCGCGGCCTCGACCCCGAGGAGCACATCGAGGAGTGGGCGCACGCCCTGCCCGAGGCGCTCAAGCGGGCCGAGGAGGCCGTGAAGGCCGAGAAGGAGGAGGTCGAGAAGCTCGGCGGCCTCTACGTCCTGGGCACCGAGCGGCACGAGTCGCGGCGCATCGACAACCAGCTGCGCGGTCGTTCCGGCCGTCAGGGCGACCCCGGCGAGTCCCGCTTCTACCTCTCGCTCGGCGACGACCTGATGCGGCTGTTCAAGGCCCAGATGGTCGAACGCGTGATGTCGATGGCGAACGTGCCGGACGACGTGCCCATCGAGAACAAGATGGTCACGCGCGCGATCGCCTCCGCCCAGTCGCAGGTCGAGACGCAGAACTTCGAGACCCGCAAGAACGTCCTGAAGTACGACGAGGTCCTCAACCGCCAGCGCGAGGTCATCTACGGCGAGCGGCGCCGCGTCCTGGAGGGCGAGGACCTGCACGAGCAGATCCAGCACTTCATGGACGACACCATCGACGCCTACGTCCAGGCCGAGACCGCCGAGGGCTTCCCCGAGGACTGGGACCTGGACCGGCTGTGGGGCGCGTTCAAGCAGCTCTACCCGGTGAGCGTCAGCGTCGAGGAGCTCGAGGAGGCGGCCGGTGACCGGGCCGGTCTGACGGCCGAGTTCATCTCCGAGTCCATCAAGGACGACATCCGCGCCCAGTACGAGGCCCGCGAGGCGCAGCTCGGCTCCGAGATCATGCGTGAGCTGGAGCGCCGGGTCGTGCTGTCGGTCCTGGACCGCAAGTGGCGCGAGCACCTCTACGAGATGGACTACCTCCAGGAGGGCATCGGCCTGCGCGCGATGGCGCAGAAGGACCCGCTGGTCGAGTACCAGCGCGAGGGCTTCGACATGTTCCAGGCCATGATGGACGGCATCAAGGAGGAGTCCGTCGGCTACCTGTTCAACCTGGAGGTCCAGGTCGAGCAGCAGGTCGAGGAGGTCCCGGTCGAGGACGCCAAGCCGGTGGCCGACCTGGAGAAGAGGGACGCGGTGCCCGCGCAGGCGGGTGCGCGCCCGGAGATCCGCGCGAAGGGGCTCGACGCCCCGCAGCGGCGGAACCTGCACTTCTCCGCGCCGACGGTGGACGGCGAGGGCGGCACCATCGAGGGCGCCTTCGCCACCGACGAGGAGCCGGTGCGCTCCGAGGCCGACGGCCTCACCCGTGCGGAGCGCCGCAAGCAGGCGCGGGGCGGGCGTCGCCGCAAGAAGTGAGCGGTGCCGCTCCGTGAGGAGCGGTCCGGGCAGGCCGAGGGCCGGGCACCCCAGGGTGCCCGGCCCTCGGGCGTCGTCCGGGTGCTCAGCGACCGTCCGCGCGGTGCGGGCGGGGGCCGCCCAGTTCCACGGCGGTGCAGCGCCAGCGCAGGTCCCGGCCCTGCTCCAGCCGGAACGCCATGGCGCGCAGCCGGTCGCCGGCACCGATCCGGGCGAACGCCTCGATGGCGCCCTCGCGGGGGACGAAGTAGCCGATGTCCCGCACGACGGGCCGGGCACCGCGGGTGCGCAGCGGGCCGCGCTCGGCGATCCGGACCAGCTCGTCGTAGGCGCGGCCCGCGGTGTGCCGCAGCATGGCGTGGACGGGCCGCTGCCCGCTCAGGACGGCGAGGAGCAGCTCGGCGAAGCGGTCGGTGGGGTGGGGCTGGGGGACGACGGGCCGGTGCGGCGTCCGGGCGGGGCCGCGGGGCGCGGCCTCCCGGGCGGAGATCACCCGGGAGGCCCGGACGGAGGCCGCCCGGACGGTGGTGGACGGAGGGCGGTTGTCCGTGGGACGTGAGGGCCGGGCGGTGGGGGAGGGGCGTCCTTCGTCGGGGGACGGGGCGCGGGTGGCGGTTCCCGCGGGGGTGCGGGGCGGGGTGGTGCCGGCGGGGCGGCGGGAGTCGCGGCGGCTGGAGGGGCGGGTGGCCGGGCGGTGCTGAGCCCTGGTCATGACCTTGTTCATGGGACCCCGTTCGAACGGGCCCGGGCGTCGCCGCCGGCCCGGGGGCCGCGGTGATACCGGGCGGTAACTTCGTGGTTGGGGATCTTGTACGGGGCGGGGCGGTGCGGCGGCAAGGAACCGGAGCGCGGGTCGGACCGGCGGGGAAATTCACCTATCCGAGTGGTCGACGGGCGGTCGGCCCCGTACGGGAGCGGGCGCACCGGGTGACGTCCGGGCCGGGAGTGGACGCGGCCGAGGAGGCGGGCAGGGACCCGATGGGGGACGCCCGCACGTATCCTGAAGGCTCTCCGGGCCGGGCGCGACAGCCCTCACCGGGTGCCGGCGGATCCCTCCGACCACGAAAGCGGCCGACATGCGCGTCTACGTCCCCCTGACCCTTCCCGGTCTCGCCGAGGCGTACAGGACGGGCGAGCTGGGTGACGGACCGCTCCTCGCGTACGCCGTGACGCCCGCGCTGCGCGAGTGGTACGTCTCCGACGACATCGAGGAGCTGGAGTACGCCGCGCTGAGCCGCGCCGCGCTGGCCTCGCTGCGGCTGCTGGCGGCGGACCCCGGTGCGCCCCGGCGCCGGGTCGTGGTCGCCGTCGACGTGCCCGACAAGGCGGCCGCCGCCGACCCCGACCGGGGGCTCGACCCGGCCGCGCTCGGGGAGGTGCGGGTCGCCGGGACCGTGCCGCTGGCCAAGGCGGCCGCGGTGCACGTGGACGCGGCGGACGCGGAGGCGGACGTGGCGGCCGCCGCGCAGGCGCTGCCCGCGGCGGACGGCGGGGACGACGACGCGCGGTTCGTGGTGGACGGCGCGGAGGACCACGAGCTGCTGTGGTACGCGACGCAGGAGATCCCCCACCTGATCGGGCCGGTGGACTGAGCGCCGCCGGGACGGCCGGGCAGCGGGGCGCCGACCGCTGTTCTCCTGAATGTCAGCGCGGCCGGGTACGTTCTTGGGCATGGGGATGCAGAGGGACGCGCACATCGTCTGGGACTGGAACGGGACGCTGTTCCACGATGTCGACGCGGTCATCGGGGCGACGAACGCCGCCTTCGCCGAGCTGGGGCTGGAGCCGATCACGCTGGAGCGGTACCGGGAGCTGTACTGCGTGCCGGTGCCGAGGTTCTACGAGCGGCTGATGGGGCGGCTGCCGAGCGAGGCCGAGTGGGAGCTGATGGACGCGACCTTCCACCGGTACTACACGGAGCACCGGGTGCGGTGCGGGCTGGCCGAGGGGGTGACGGAGCTGCTGGCGGGGTGGTCGTCGGCGGGGCGCAGCCAGTCGATCCTCAGCATGCACGGCCACGAGGACCTCGTGCCGCTGGTCCGGGGCTTCGGCATCGAGTCGCACTTCATACGGGTCGACGGGCGGACCGGACCGTCCGGGGGCAGCAAGGCGGAGCACATGGTGCGCCACCTCGGCGCGCTGACCGGTGTGGACCCGGAGCGCACGGTGGTGATCGGCGACGCGGCCGACGACGCGCTGGCCGCACGGCACGTGGGGGCGCGGGCCGTCCTCTACACCGGCGGCTCCCACGGCCGGGCCAGCCTGGAGGCGGTGGGCGTACCGGTGGTGGACACCCTGGCGGAGGCCGTCGCGGAGGCGGAACGTCTCGCGGCGTGAAGGCTGCGGGGATCCCCCGGGGCCACCGGGTGCCGGTGACCGGTCGTCATCGGGTGCGCACTGTGCAGAACGTCAAACTTCGACCCCTGGTTTTGTACACATACGGCTCATGACGGGCCCCCTGCAGGGAGCGATAGCCTTGGTGGCGTGATCAGCGCGATATCTCGCGGGGACATGGACGTCTCCGCTGTGCGCCCGGAGAGCACGGACGACATCCGTGACCGGGTGGCGGTCGCTGGTCTTCACGGGCGGGACGGGACCCGGCGGGGCCCCGGGACGCGGTGCACTCCCCGGGGACAGGCGGCGCGGAGAGTAGCGTCATACCCGTCGGGCGCGTCGGAATCGGCCGAGGGGCCCCCGCTCGTCTCACCTTGCGGCACAGCGTCGGCACAGACCGGACATCCCGCGTCGTATCACCACACCACAAGGTCAGAGACCGTACTTCCTTCTACGTCACGCAACGGCGCGCGACAGGAGCCAGAGGACCATGCAGACCAAGCTGGACGAAGCCAAGGCCGAGCTGCTCGACAGGGCCGCCCGGGTAGCTGAGAACAGCCCGGCCGGGGGGAAACTACCGACCGGGACGGCGGACGAGGGCGCCCCCGACCGGGACTCCGTGCTCGCGTTCCTCCAGCGCTACTACCTGCACACCGCCCCGGAGGACCTCACCGACCGTGACCCGGTCGACGTCTTCGGAGCCGCCGTCTCGCACTACCGGCTGGCCGAGAACCGCCCGCAGGGCACGGCCAACGTCCGGGTCCACACCCCGACCGTCGAGGAGAACGGCTGGACCTGCAGCCACTCCGTCGTCGAGGTGGTCACCGACGACATGCCCTTCCTGGTCGACTCCGTCACCAACGAGCTGACCCGCCAGGGCCGCGGCATCCACGTCGTGATCCACCCGCAGGTCGTGGTCCGCCGGGACGTCACCGGCAAGCTGATCGAGGTGCTCCCCACCCCGGCGGCCGGCGGCGACCTCCCGCACGACGCGCACGTCGAGTCCTGGATCCACGTCGAGATCGACCGCGAGACCGACCGCGGCGACCTCAAGCAGATCACCGCCGACCTGCTGCGCGTCCTGTCCGACGTCCGTGAGGCCGTCGAGGACTGGGGCAAGATGCGCCAGGCGGCGATCCGGCTGGCCGAGGGGCTGTCCGACGAGCCCGTCCCCGGCGACCTGCCCCAGCAGCAGGTCGAGGAGGCCCGCGAGCTGCTGCGCTGGCTGGCCGACGACCACTTCACCTTCCTCGGCTACCGCGAGTACGAGCTGCGCGAGGACGACTCGCTCGCCGCCGTTCCCGGCACCGGCCTCGGCATCCTGCGCTCCGACCCGCACCACGCCTCCGCCGAGGGCCACCCGGTCAGCCCGTCCTTCGAGCGGCTGCCCGCCGACGCCCGCGCCAAGGCGCGCGAGCACAAGCTGCTGGTGCTGACCAAGGCGAACAGCCGGGCGACCGTGCACCGGCCGTCGTACCTGGACTACATCGGCGTCAAGAGGTTCGACGCGGACGGCAACGTCGTCGGTGAGCGGCGCTTCCTCGGACTGTTCTCGTCCGCCGCCTACACCGAGTCCGTCCGCCGGGTGCCGGTGATCCGGCGCAAGGTCGACGAGGTCCTGGAGCGCGCCGGCTTCTCGCCGCACAGCCACGACGGGCGCGACCTGCTCCAGATCCTGGAGACCTACCCGCGCGACGAGCTCTTCCAGACCCCGGCCGACGAGCTCCAGGCCATCGTCACCTCGGTCCTCTACCTCCAGGAGCGCCGCCGGCTGCGGCTCTACCTGCGCCAGGACGAGTACGGGCGCTACTACTCCGCCCTCGTCTACCTGCCGCGCGACCGCTACACCACCGGTGTCCGGCTGCGGATCATCGACATCCTCAAGGAGGAGCTCGGCGGCATCAGCGTCGACTTCACCGCCTGGAACACCGAGTCCGTCCTCTCCCGGCTGCACTTCGTGGTCCGCGTCCCGCAGGGCACCGAGCTGCCGGAGCTGTCCGACGCCGACAAGGAGCGCATCGAGGCCCGGCTCGTCGAGGCCGCCCGCTCCTGGGCCGACGGCTTCGCCGAGGCGCTGACGGCCGAGTTCGGCGAGGAGCGCGCCGCCGAGCTGCTGCGCCGCTACGCGAGCGCCTTCACCGAGGGCTACAAGGCCGACCACTCCCCGCGCAACGCGGTCGCCGACCTCGTCCGCATCGAACTGCTCAGCGACGAGCGGAACTTCGAGCTCAGCCTGTACGAGCCGGTGGGCGCGGCTCCCGAGGAACGCCGCTTCAAGATCTACCGCAGGGGCGAGGCGGTCTCCCTCTCCGCGGTGCTGCCGGTGCTCCAGCGGCTCGGCGTCGAGGTCGTCGACGAGCGGCCGTACGAGCTGCGGTGCGCCGACCGCAGCGTGGCCTGGATCTACGACTTCGGCCTGCGCATGCCCAAGGCGGCCGGCGCCGACTACCTCGGTGACGACGCACGCGAGCGGTTCCAGGACGCCTTCGCCGCGACCTGGACCGGCAAGGCGGAGAACGACGGCTTCAACGCCCTCGTGCTGAGCGCCGGACTGACCTGGCGGCAGGCCATGGTGCTGCGGGCGTACGCCAAGTACCTGCGCCAGGCGGGCTCCACCTTCAGCCAGGACTACATGGAGGACACCCTCCGCAACAACGTCCACACCACCCGGCTGCTCGTCTCCCTGTTCGAGGCCCGGATGTCGCCGGACCGCCAGCGCGCCGGGTACGAGCTGGTGGACGCCCTGCTCGAGGAGCTCGACGCCGCCCTGGAGCAGGTGGCCTCGCTCGACGAGGACCGCATCCTGCGCTCCTTCCTCACCGTCATCAAGGCGACGCTGCGCACCAACTTCTTCCAGGAGACGAGCGAGGGCACGCCGCACGACTACGTCTCCATGAAGTTCGACCCGCAGGCCATCCCCGACCTCCCGGCGCCGCGCCCGGCGTTCGAGATCTGGGTGTATTCGCCGCGCGTCGAGGGCGTGCACCTGCGCTTCGGCAAGGTCGCGCGCGGTGGCCTGCGCTGGTCGGACCGCCGGGAGGACTTCCGCACCGAGATCCTCGGCCTGGTCAAGGCGCAGATGGTGAAGAACACCGTCATCGTGCCGGTCGGCGCCAAGGGCGGCTTCGTGGCCAAGCACCTGCCCGACCCGAGCGTCGACCGCGACGCCTGGCTGGCCGAGGGCATCGCCTGCTACCGGACGTTCATCTCGGCGCTGCTCGACATCACCGACAACATGGTGGCCGGCGAGGTCGTGCCCCCGGCGGACGTCGTCCGGCACGACGAGGACGACACCTACCTCGTCGTCGCCGCCGACAAGGGCACCGCGACCTTCTCCGACATCGCCAACGAGGTCGCCCAGTCGTACAACTTCTGGCTCGGCGACGCCTTCGCCTCCGGCGGCTCCGCCGGATACGACCACAAGGGCATGGGCATCACCGCCCGCGGCGCCTGGGAGTCCGTCAAGCGGCACTTCCGGGAGCTGGGCGTGGACACCCAGACCCAGGACTTCACCGTCGTCGGCATCGGCGACATGTCCGGTGACGTGTTCGGCAACGGCATGCTGCTCAGCGAGCACATCCGGCTGGTCGCCGCCTTCGACCACCGGCACATCTTCATCGACCCGAACCCGGACGCGGCCGTCTCCTACGCCGAGCGCCGCCGCCTGTTCGAGCTGCCCCGCAGCTCCTGGGCCGACTACGACACCGAGCTGCTGTCGGCCGGCGGCGGCGTGTTCCCGCGCACCGCCAAGTCCATCCCGGTCAACTCCCAGATCCGCGAGGCCCTCGGCATCGAGCCCGGCGTCACCAAGATGACCCCGGCCGACCTGATGAAGGCGATCCTCAAGGCGCCGGTGGACCTGCTGTGGAACGGCGGCATCGGCACGTACGTCAAGGCGTCCACCGAGTCCCACGCCGACGTCGGCGACAAGGCCAACGACCACATCCGCGTCGACGGCCAGGACCTGCGCGTCGCCGTCGTCGGCGAGGGCGGCAACCTGGGCCTGACCCAGCTCGGCCGGATCGAGTTCGCGCTGCACGGCGGCCGGATCAACACCGACGCCATCGACAACAGCGCGGGCGTGGACACCTCCGACCACGAGGTGAACATCAAGATCCTGCTCAACGGCCTGGTCGCGGACGGCGACATGACGGTCAAGCAGCGCAACAGGCTGCTCGCCGAGATGACCGACGAGGTCGGCCGTCTGGTGCTGCGCAACAACTACGCGCAGAACACCGCCATCGCCAACGCGCTGGCCCAGTCCAAGGACATGCTCCACGCCCAGCAGCGCTTCCTGAAGCACCTGGTGCGCGAGGGCCACCTGGACCGCGCCCTGGAGTTCCTGCCCACCGACCGCCAGATCCGCGAACGGCTCGCCTCCGGAAAGGGCCTGACCGGGCCGGAGACGGCCGTGCTGATGGCGTACACGAAGATCACGGTCGCCGAGGAGCTGCTGCACACCTCGCTGCCCGACGACCCCTACCTGAAGGTGCTGCTGCACGCCTATTTCCCGACCGCGCTGCGCGAGCGGTTCCAGGAGCACATCGACAGCCACCCGCTGCGCCGCGAGATCACCACGACCGTCCTGGTCAACGACACGGTCAACACGGGCGGTACGACGTATCTGCACCGGCTGCGCGAGGAGACCGGCGCGTCGCTGGAGGAGATCGTCCGGGCGCAGACCGCGGCCCGCGCGATCTTCCGCTCCTCGGCGGTGTGGGACGAGGTCGAGGCCCTCGACAACAAGGTCGACGCGGAGGTCCAGACCCGGATCCGGCTGCACTCGCGCCGGCTGGTGGAGCGCGGCACGCGCTGGCTGCTCAACAACCGGCCGCAGCCGCTGGAGCTCCAGGAGACGGTGGACTTCTTCGCCGAGCGCGTCGAGCAGGTCTGGTCGCAGCTGCCGAAGCTGCTGCGCGGCGCGGACCTGGACTGGTACCAGAAGATCTACGACGAGCTGACCGGCGCCGGCGTCCCCGACGAGCCGGCCACCCGGGTCGCCGGGTTCTCCTCCGCCTTCCCGACGCTCGACATCGTGTCGGTGGCCGACCGGACGGGCAGGGAGCCGCTGGAGGTCGCCGAGGTCTACTACGACCTCGCCGACCGGCTGCGCATCACCCAGCTGATGGACCGCATCATCGAGCTGCCGCGCGCCGACCGCTGGCAGTCCATGGCCCGCGCGGCGATCCGCGAGGACCTGTACGCGGCGCACGCGGCGGTGACCGCGGACGTCCTGGCGGCGGGCGACGGCTCCGCGACCCCGCAGCAGCGCTTCCGGCTGTGGGAGCAGAAGAACGCGGCGCTGCTCGGCCGGGCCCGCACCACCCTGGAGGAGATCCACGGCTCCGACTCCTTCGACCTCGCCAACCTGTCGGTGGCGATGCGGACGATGCGGACGCTGCTGCGGAG
>NZ_JAPSKQ010000255.1 GCF_031181555.1 Streptomyces sp.
CGGCGGCGGTCCGTCGGCGAGCCCGGGTTGAGCAGACGAAGTCCCGTGGCGGCAGTGGTGTCCCACGGGATGTGACTGTGCCCGAAGACCAGTACGTCCAGCTCGGGGAACCGTGCGGCGCACCGGGCCTCGCGCCCCCGGGCCGGCCCCGTCTCGTGGATCACGCCGAAGCGCAGCCCGTCGAGTTCGGCGTACGCGACCTCCGGCAGCCGGGCGCGCAGTTCCGGTCCGTCGTTGTTGCCGTACACGCCGACGAGGCGGCGGCTGCGGCTCTCCAGCAGGTCGAGGGTGGCCGTGTCGACCCAGTCCCCCGCGTGGAACACGACGTCCGCGCGCGGGAGTTCGTCGAGCAGTGGCGCGGGCAGCCGCTTGGCGCGCCGGGGCAGGTGGGTGTCGGACATCAGGAGCAGTCGCACGGACAGCAGCCTAGGCGGCACGGGAGTCCGCGCACCTCGCCGCGCCCCAAGTGGCCGCCCGCGCAAGCCGGTCGGCCGGGCGGCCTACGATGATCACGGCACGGTCTCGGCAATGGCCGAAAGGTGGGACCACGGTGGCCGTGGGGTTACGATCGGGCAACGCGTACCAAGCCAGCAGGTTCGGCGGCAAGCGACCCGAAGGGCCCTAAATCTCGATGCCGGTCAAGGTCAGCGTCATCGTTCCCGTCTACAACCCGGGAATCTACATCGAGGACTGCATCTCCTCGCTGCAGCGGCAGTCGCTGCCTCCCGACGAGTACGAGGCGATCTTCGTCGACGACGGCTCGACCGACGGGACACCGGCCCGGCTCGACCGGCTCGCCGCCGAGGACCCCCGGATGCGGGTGATCCACCAGGAGAACTCCGGCTGGTCCGGCAAGCCCCGCAACGTCGGGATCGCCGCCGCCCGGGGCGAGTTCGTGATGTTCGTCGACAACGACGACTACCTGGGCGACGAGGCCCTGGAGCGGATGTACGAGTACGGCGTGGCCAACGGCGCCGACGTCGTCGTCGGCAAGATGGCCGGCAAGAACCGCGGTGTGCCGGTGGAGTTGTTCCGCCGCAACCATCCGCGGGCCACCGTCGAGAACGCCCCGCTGATCGACAGTCTCACCCCGCACAAGATGTTCCGCCGGGAGTTCCTCGACCGCATCGGGCTGCGCTTCCCTGAGGGGCGGCGGCGGCTGGAGGACCACGTCTTCGTCACCGAGGCCTACCTGCGCGCGGACAACGTCTCCGTGCTCAGCGACTACGTCTGCTACTACCACATCAGACGCGACGACGCCTCGAACGCCGGCTTCCAGCGCTTCGACCCGGTGGGGTACTTCAAGAACCTGCGCGAGGCGCTCGACGTCGTCGAGCGGTACACCGAGCCGGGGCCGGTGCGCGACCGGCTGTTCCGCCGCTGGCTGCGGGTGGAGATGGTGGAGCGGCTGCGCGCCCGGCGGCTGCTCGCGCTGCCGGACGACTACCGCCGGGAGCTGTTCGCGGAGATCCACAAGGTCGTCGTCGAGCGGTTCGGCCCGGGTGTCGCGGCCGGGTTGCAGCCGACGCAGCAGGTCGTCGCCGCGTTCACCGCCGCCGACCGGTACGACGACGTGGTGGCCTTCGCCGAGTGGGAGGCCTCGGTCGCACCGACGGCCGAGCCGACGGGCGTCGAGTGGCAGGACGGCTCCCTGCACATCGGTTTCACCGCCGAGTACGCCTCCGCCCGCGAGCCGATGACGTTCCCCGCCGACGCCGCCCGCACCCCGCTCACCGACCCGCCGAAGGACGTGGAGGAGGCGGTGGCGTGGGTCGGCGCGGAGACCGCGGCCCGTTTCGACCAGGCCACCGCGGACCTGCTGCTGCGCGAACGCGCCAGCTCCGCCCAGTACTTCCAGCCCGTGGAGTTCACCCGGGAGACGGTTCCCGTCGAGGGCGGCGAGCGGGTGCGGCTGGTGCTGCGGGCGACCGCGACCGTCGATCCCGGCGCCCTGCCGGGCGACGGCGTGTGGGACGCCGTCGTGCGGGTGAAGCTGGGAGGCTGGACCAAGGAGTGCCGCCTGGGCCCCGCTCCGCGCGCCACCCGTCCCGAACCGTACGCGGGCGTCGTCGGCGGCCGCGCGGTCCTGCCGTACTGGACCGAGCCGCACGGGAACCTCTCGCTGGACACGGCCGTCAAGGGCAGGCGGCTCGGCCTGGGCGGTGTGCGGCGGCCGGACGTCACCGTCTCCGGGGCCCGGCTGCGTGCCCGGATCCCGCTGCACGCGCCGGACGGCGCCCGGGTGGGGCTCAGGTTCACCTCCTCCGGCCGGACGCTGTACGCGTCCGGCACCCTGACCGGCGAACCGGACGGGCCGGGGTCGCGGCTGGAGGCAACCCTGCCCGCCGGGCTCCCCCGGGGGATCTGGCGGGTCGCGCTCGGCCCGGACCCCGACGCGGCGGAACCGCGTCACACCGGGCTGCCGTTCGCGCTGCGCTCCGGTGGCGGCCGGGTGCGGGTGGTGCCCGTTCCGCGTCCCGGTGCGCTGCGGAAACTGGTGCGCGGGGCGCGGCGCGCACTCGGCGCCGCCCGCGCGAAGGTGGCTCCTGTGATCAGCGGAAGGCGGTGACGGCGTGCGGGCGCTGGAAATCGAAGGGGCCTGGATCCTCGAGCCCAAGGTCTTCCCGGACGAGCGGGGCAGCTTCCACGAGTGGTACCGGGACGCGGAGTTCCGCGAGGCGACGGGGTACGACCTGTCGCTGGCGCAGGCCAACTGCTCGATCTCCCGCCGGGGCGTGCTGCGCGGGGTGCACTTCGCGGACGTGCCGCCCGGTCAGGCCAAGTACGTGACCTGTGTGCGCGGGGCGGTCCTCGACGTCGTGGTCGACCTGCGCGTGGGCTCGCCCGGTTACGGGCGCTGGGAGGCCGTGCGGCTCGACGACGACACCCGGCACGCGGTGTTCCTCGCCGAAGGACTCGGGCACGCCTTCATGGCGCTCACCGACGACGCGACCGTGGTGTACCTGTGCTCGACCGGGTACGCGCCCGAGCGCGAGCACGGCGTGCACCCGCTGGACCCGGCGCTCGGCATCGCCTGGCCGAAGGGCATCGCCCCCGTGCTCTCCCCCAAGGACCAGCAGGCGCCCACGCTGGCCGAGGCGGAGCGCCTCGGCCTGCTGCCCTCCTACGAGGCCTGCCGCGCGCGCCACGAGGAGCTGCGCGGCAGGGGGCTCAGCGGCTGACGCCGACCTGCTCCAGGGCGCGGCGCAGGGGCTCCCAGCCCACGCGCCGCGGCAGCCCGCGGTTGCGGGCCTGGACGAGCGCGCGCCAGAACCGGGCCTCGGTCAGCGCCTCGGGCGGCACCGCCCCGGCCCGCTCCAGGATCGCCTCGGGCACCTTCTGCGGGTCGGGCACCTTGTACTCGGCCATGATCTCGTCGTACTTGTCGTGCAGCACCGTGTTGTCCGGGTCGGCGCCGAAGACCACGAGCTGGCCGGTGGGCTGGGTGTCGACGAGGACGGTCACCAGGTCGGGGCGGTAGCGCGCCAGCACCTCGGTGATCTTGTAGACGTCGCCGGTCCAGGCGGTGGTGTGCCGGTCGCGGGCGGCCTCGTCCACACTGCGCGGCAGCATGTCGTCGAGGACGATCACGCTGGACCAGTCGGAGTGCTTCTCGACGTTCATGAAGTCGCGCAGGGCGTACTCGAACAGGTGCATGCCGTCGATGAACGACAGGTCGAGCGTGGTGCGGCGCCAGTAGCCGAAGGGGCTGCGGCCCCGGCGCAGATTGCGCAGCGGGTGCCGACCGCCCTTGAGGTGGGCCAGCGGGTTGTCGCGGGCGAAGAAGTCGTCACTGGTGGCCTTCACCAGGTGGACGTCGCACTTCAGCTCCGAGACCACCTTGAAGGCGGGGTCGACCGCGATGCTGGGGACGCGGGACAGGCGCAGGCTGCGGCCGTCGTTGACGCCGATCTCCAGGTAGTTGCGGTTGGCGCTGACCTTGTGCAGTTCCCGCAGGAACTCATGGCGTTTCACGAAGGGGACTCTCCTTGCGGATTCCGGGCAGTGCTTCGTGCAGGGCGGCGCGCCAGTCGCGTGGCGCCGGCAGACCGATCTCCTGCCAGCGGCCGTGCGCGAGGGCGCTGTACGCGGGGCGCGGCGCGGGCCGCGGGAAGGCCGCGGTGGTGGTGGGCCGGATCCGGTCGGGGTCGGCGCCGATCAGGCGGAACACCTCCCGGGCCAGGTCGTACCAGGTGGCCTCACCGGAGTTGGTGGCGTGGAAGACGCCGTGCGCGCCGTCGCCGAGACGGGGGCCGAGGCCGGCTATGCACTCGGCGACGTCCGCGCTCCAGGTGGGCTGCCCGCGCTGGTCGTCGACGACGTCGACGGTGGGGCGGCGGGCCTCGAGACCGATCATCGTCCGCACGAAGTTAGTGCCATGGGTCCCGTAGAGCCAAGCGGTGCGCACGACGGCGCTCGCGCCGGGCAGTTCCTCCAGCACGGCCCGCTCGCCGGCGAGCTTGGAGCGGCCGTAGGCGGTGCGCGGGGCGGTGGGGTGGTCCTCCGGGTAGGGAGTGGTGCGGGCGTCACCGGAGAAGACGTAGTCGGTGGAGACGTGGATCAGCCGGGCGCCGTGGGCGGCGCAGGCGCGGGCGAGCAGGCGCGGGCCGTCGCCGTTGACCGCGGTGGCGCGCTCCTCGTCGGTCTCGGCGTCGTCGACGGCCGTGTACGCGGCGCAGTTGACCACGAGGGCGGGGCGGTGCTCGGCGAGCGCCCGGTCCACGTCCTCGGCCCGGGTGATGTCGAGGGCGGCGCGGTCGAGGCCGGTGACCCGCTCGCCGCGCCGGGTCAGTCCGTCGACGACGTCGCGGCCGAGCATGCCGCCCGCGCCGGTGATCAGCCAGGTCATGCCCGCTCCCCGGCGACGCGCCGCTTGAGCGGCTCCCACCAGGCGCGGTGGTCCCGGTACCAGGCGACGGTCTCGGCGAGGCCGGCGGTGAAGTCGTGGCGGGGCCGGTAACCGAGTTCGTCGCGGGCCTTGGTCCAGTCGACGGAGTAGCGCAGGTCGTGGCCCTTGCGGTCCTCGACGTACTCCACCCGGTCCCAGTCGGCGCCGCAGGCCTCGAGGAGCAGGCCGGTGAGCTCCTTGTTGGTGAGTTCGGTGCCGCCGCCGATGTTGTACACCTCGCCGGGCCGGCCCTTGGTGCGGACGAGTTCGATGCCGGCGCAGTGGTCGTCGACGTAGAGCCAGTCGCGGACGTTGAGGCCCTCGCCGTAGAGCGGGACCTTCTTCCCGTCGAGGAGGTTGGTGACGAAGAGCGGGATGACCTTCTCGGGGAACTGGTGCGGGCCGTAGTTGTTGGAGCAGCGCGTGACGCGGACGTCCAGGCCGTGGGTGCGGTGGTAGGCCAGGGCGAGCAGGTCGGAGGAGGCCTTGGAGGCGGAGTACGGGGAGCTCGGCAGAAGCGGGTACTCCTCGGTCGCCGAGCCCGAGGCGATCGAGCCGTAGACCTCGTCGGTGGAGACGTGCACGAAGGTGTCCACCTCGTGGCGCAGGGCCGCGTCGAGCAGGACCTGGGTGCCGACCACGTTGGTGAGGACGAAGTCGGACGCGGTGAGGATGGAGCGGTCGACGTGGGACTCGGCGGCGAAGTGGACGACGTGGTCCGCCCCGGCCGTCAGTTTGTCGACCAGGTCGGCGTCGCGGATGTCGCCGTGCACGAACTCCAGCCGGGGGTGGTCGAGTTCGAGGTTGTCGAGGGTGCCGGCGTAGGTGAGCGCGTCCAGCACGGTGATCCTCGGCGCGTCGGGCGCTTCGGAGTCGAGCAGCGTACGGACGTAGCGGGAGCCGATGAAACCGGCGGCGCCGGTGACGAGGATGTTCATGAATGGATCTGCACCTTGCTGTGGTCTCCGAGGACGAGTCGGTGGGCGCTGGGAACGCTGGGTGCCGGGGTCACCTCGACGTGCCGGCCGATCAGCGAGGACTCGATGCGGCCGACGCCGTCGATCGAGGAGTCCCGCAGCACGATGGAGAACTCGAGTTCGCTGTCGGTGATCCGGCAGTTCTCCGCGA
>NZ_JAPSKQ010000085.1 GCF_031181555.1 Streptomyces sp.
ACCGCACGGACCGGACCGCGCCACGGGCCGGCCCCCGCTACGGACGGGGCACGTTGCGCAGGTTGGACCGTGCCATCTGCACCATCCGGCCGACCCCTCCGTCCAGCACGATCTTGGAGGCGGACAGGGCGAAGCCGGTCACCATCTCCTTGCTGATCTTCGGGGGGATGGACAGCGCGTTGGGATCGGTGACGATGTCGACGAGGGCCGGACCCTTGTGCCTGAACGCGGCCTTCAGCGCCCCGGCCAGCTCCTTCGGCTTCTCCACGCGCTCCCCGCGGGCGCCGCAGGCGCGGGCGACGGCGGCGAAGTCGGGGTTCCTCATGGCGGTGCCGTGCGAGGGCAGTCCGGCGACCAGCATCTCCAACTCGACCATGCTCAGGGAGGAGTTGTTGAACAGGACCACCTTCACCGGCAGGTCGTACTGGACCAGGGTGAGGAAGTCGCCCATCAGCATGGAGAATCCGCCGTCGCCGGACATCGACACGATCTGCCGGCCGCGGTCGGTGAACTGCGCCCCGATCGCCATGGGCAGCGCGTTCGCCATCGAGCCGTGGGAGAACGAACCGATGACCCGGCGGCGGCCGTTGGGCGAGATGTAGCGGGCGGCCCAGACGTTGCACATCCCGGTGTCCACGGTGAACACCGCGTCGTCGTCGGCGAGTTCGTCCAGCACGGACGCCACGTACTCGGGGTGGATCGGCACGTGCTTGTCCACCTTCCGCGTGTACGCCTTCACCACCCCCTCCAGCGCGTCCGCGTGCTTCTTCAGCATCCGGTCGAGGAACGTGCGGTTGTCCTTGGTCCGCACCCGCGGGAGCAGACAGCGCAGTGTCTCCCGCACGTCGCCCCACACCGCCAGGTCCAGCTTCGAGCGCCGGCCCAGGATCTCGGGCCGCACGTCGACCTGGACGATCCGCACGTCGTCGGGGAGGAAGGCGTTGTACGGGAAGTCGGTGCCGAGCAGGATCAGCAGGTCGCACTCGTGGGTGGCCTCGTAGGCGGCGCCGTAGCCGAGCAGCCCGCTCATGCCGACGTCGTACGGGTTGTCGTACTGGATCCACTCCTTGCCGCGCAGCGCGTGCCCGACCGGGGACTTGACCTTCTGGGCGAACTCCATGACCTCGGCGTGCGCACCCTTGGTGCCTGCGCCGCAGAACAGGGTGACCTTCTCGGCCGCGTCGATCATGTCGACGAGCCGGTCGATCTCGGCGTCGCCGGGGCGGACCGTGGGCCGGGAGGTGACGAGGGCGGTCTCGGGGGCCTGTTCCGGGGCGGGCTCGTCGGCGATGTCGCCGGGGAGGGAGACGACGCTGACGCCGGAGCGGCCGATCGCGTGCTGGATGGCGGTGTCCAGCAGCCGGGGCATCTGCCGCGGGCTGGAGATCAGCTCGCTGTAGTGGCTGCACTCGCGGAACAACTGGTCGGGATGGGTCTCCTGGAAGTAGCCGAGGCCGATCTCGCTGGACGGGATGTGCGAGGCGAGGGCGAGGACCGGGGCCATGGAGCGGTGGGCGTCGTAGAGGCCGTTGATGAGGTGGAGGTTGCCGGGGCCGCAGGAGCCGGCGCAGGCGGCCAGCCTGCCGGTGATCTGGGCCTCGGCGCCGGCGGCGAAGGCGGCGGTCTCCTCGTGCCGGACGTGGATCCAGTCGATGGCGGGGTTGCGGCGCACGGCGTCGACGACGGGGTTGAGGCTGTCCCCGACGACACCGTAGAGGCGCTTGACCCCCGCGCGGGTGATGATGTCGACGAACTGCTCGGCGACGTTCTGTCCGGCCATGGCTCTCGCCTGCCCCTTCGGGTGTCCTGGAAGGTCCCTGCGGGTTCCATGAATTCACACGGGGCGCGCTCACGCCTCCCAGACGGCGACGGCCGTGCGGTCGTCCGCGTACCCCTTGACCCGTACCTGCGTGTCGGCGAGGAACGCGGCGAGGCCGGGCGGTTCGTGGCCGGACCAGCGGTCGGCCAGGTGGGCGCGGAGCTCCTCCTCCCCGCGCAGCGGCTCGGCGAGGCCGGCCCCGCACATCAGCAGGGTGTCGCCCGGGCGGGCTACGGAGGTGCGGAAGCGGAACGGTTCGCGGGGCGGTTCCGGGGACGGCTCGTAGGGGCTCGGCGGTGCGGGGATGCCCCGGTCCATGGTGAGGCGGTCGCCCCCGGGGGTCTCGGAGGGCGGCGAGCCGAAGCCGACGACGGGTTCCCCCTCGACCCCGGCGACCCGCGGTTCGATGTCCTGCCAGGCGCCGTCCCGCAGCCGGAACAGCCCGCCGGGGCCGACGCCGAAGAAGACCCGGGTGCGGCAGTCGGGGTCGGCGGGCAGCAGGAGGCAGCGCAGGGTGGCCGCGTAGGCGTCGGGTTCGAGGCCCTGCTCGGCCGCGCCGGCGCGGAGCCTGCCGAGACTGCGGTCGGTGAGGCGGTGCAGGCCGGCCTTGAGGTCACCGCGCCGGGCGGCCCTGATGTCCTCGACGAGGCGGGCGTGGCTGCGGCCCACCGCCCGGCCGATCCACCGGCAGGCCTCGGCCGCGGCGCGGTGCGTTCCGGGCGCGGCCCGGCCCCCGGTCGCGACCGCCACGAGGACCAGCGCCTGCTCCCCCGTCCCGAACCGCGCCGCCAGGAGCGCGTCGCGGCGCGGTTCCCCCCGGTACCGCGCGGAGTCCCCGCGCACGGAGGCGGCCCGCAGGGTGCAGGCCCCGTAGCGGGCGCCGTCCAGCACGGTGTCCGGAACCAGATCGTCCAGCTCGTCGGGGTCGGCCGCCGGGAGGGCGGTGGGCTCGGCGTCGTAGGTGGGCGGCCGGGAGCCGACGTAGACGCGGGAGGGGGGTGGGCCCGGGGGCGGTTCGAGGCGCGGGGCGCGGGGGTCGGCGGGAGCGGCCGGCGGGGGGTCCTGCGGGGGCGGTGGTGCGGGCGGGGCGCCGGCCGGCGCGGAGGACTCGGCCGGCGGAGGGGATCCGGTCGCCGTTCCCCGCTCTCCTCCCGGCGCGCTCCCGCCCGGCCGGCCGGCGCCCGTCGCGAAGGTCACGGGGCCTTCCGGGGTGGTGGGCGGCGGTTCCCAGGGGGCGCGCTGCGGGGGCAGGGCCGGCCGACGCGGGGGGTGCGCCGTCGTCCCGTCGGGAAACGGCCGGGGGGCCGGGACCCTGGGGGCGGGAGACGCCTCCGCAGGGGGCGGGTCCGCCGGCGCGGCGTCCGGCGGGGGCGGGTCCTCGTGCAGCGTTCCGGACGCGGAGGCGAAGCGGTCGTCCAGGGAATCGGGCGCGGTCGCGGGGCCCGTGTCCCCGACGGCGGCGTCGCCGTACAACTCCTCCCACCAGTCGTCCTCGTGACCGATGGGCCTTCCCCCCTGCTGGCTCATGCCCCCAATTGTCCACCGCACCGGCCGGATGAAAACGGGGCAACCGGAAAATCCGTGCCCGGCACCGCGCACGGGACGGCCTGTCGGGTGACCGGTGGGACGGCTGTGCGACCGGGAGGCGGCGCGGCCGGTCCGGCCCGCCGGTCCGCGCCGACGGGGTGTCCCCGCGCCGTCCTGCGCCGTGCCCGGGCCTCCTGCACCCTGGACGAATGGGAGCGTGGGACCTCCTGCTGGTCGGCCTGGTGATCCTGCTCGGCCTGTGCGGAGTGCTGCTGCCCGGGGTGCCGGGGTCGTGGCTGGTGTGGGCCGGGGTCCTGTGGTGGGCGCTGAAGGATCCGCGGCCCGTCGCGTGGTGGGTGCTCGTGGGGGCGACCGCCGTGCTGTTCCTCTCCCAGGCGGTGCGCTGGGCGCTGCCGCCCCGTCGGCTGCGGGCGGGCGGCGCCGGCGGCCGGTTGACGGCGTACGCGGGCTGCGGCTCGTTCCTCGGTTTCGTCCTACTGCCCGTGCTCGGCGCGATCCCGGGCTTCCTCGCCGGGATCTACCTCTGTGAGCGGCTCCGTCTGGGCCGCCGCGGCGAGGCGGTCGCGGCGCTGCGCACGGCGATGCGCTCGGGGGGCTGGAGCGTGCTGACCGAACTGTTCACCTGCCAGCTGATCACGGCGGCGTGGCTGGGCACGGTGCTCTGGGGCTGACCCGCGCTCACGGCCGCAGCACGCCCTCGTGCGTGAGCAGTCGCACCTTCCGCTCCAGCCCGCCCGCGTACCCGGTCAGCGACCCGTCGGCGCCGATCACCCGGTGGCAGGGGCGGACGATCAGCAACGGGTTCGCGCCGATCGCGCCGCCGACGGCCCGCACGGCGGCCCGGGGCGCGCCGATCCGCGCGGCGATCTCGCCGTAGGACACGGTGGCCCCGTAGGGGACGTCGTCGAGCGCGGCCCAGACCTTCTCCCGGAAGGGGGTGCCTGCGGTGCGCACGGCCAGCCGGAACTCCTCGAGCTCACCGGCGAAGTACGCGGCGAGCTGCTGCTCGGCCGCGCGGAACGGCCCCGGATCCCGCCGCCAGCCGTCCTGCACGGTGCGCCCGCCCTTCTGCCCGGGGACGGAGAGCGAGGTCAGCTCGCCGGTCGGGGCGGCGGTGAGCAGGAGCGGCCCGACGGGGCTGTCCGCACTCGTCCAGTACACGGTGGTCGTCATCGTGCTCATCGGTCCTCCAACTCCCCTGCCGTGCGCAGGTGGTTCAGGGCGTACGAGCGCCAGGGGCGCCAGCTGTCGGGAACGTCGGGGCCGGGTGGGGCCACGTCCGGGTCGCCGAGGGCACGGGTGCGGATCTCGGCGATCGTACGGGCGTCCAGACCGGGGACGGCGGCCAGGGCGGCCCGGGCCTCGTCCCGGTCGGCGCCCGGGCCGAGGCGTACGGCGCCGTCGGCGAGGGCGGCGGTGAGCGCGCCCAGGGTGCCGCCGGGCTCGGCCTCGGCGAGGACGCCCGGTTCGGGGAACAGGTGGGTGAGGCCGGCGCAGGGGGCGTCGAGGGCCTTGCCGTACCGCTGGACCAGCCGCGCGGCCTCGTCGCGGCCCACCAGCGCGCGCACCGCCAGCTCCTCCGGGTCGGCGGCCCCCGGCGAGCGCAGCCCGGGCCGGGCGGCGACCAGCGGGGCGAGCCGGGGGTCGGCGCCGAGCCGTTCGTCGACGGCGTACGGGTCGGCGTCCAGGTCGAACAGCCGCCGCAGCCGCTGGACGGCGGTGGTCAGGTCGCGCGGGTCGGTGAGGTGGATACGGGCGTCGAGCCAGCCGCCGGGGTGGGCGCCCGACCCGGCGCGCGCGGCGCCGGGGCGCTCGTCGACGGCGGCGATGCCGGTGCCGTAGGGGAGCCGCAGCGTGCGCCGGTAGGTGCGGGCGCCCGGGGTGCCGCTCACCTCCTCGACGCCCGGGACGGCCTCGCGTTCCAGCAGGTCGAAGACGGGCCCGGACGGGTAGGGACCGCGGTGGGCGAGCCGCAGGGGGATCCCGGCGGTGGGGGTGGCGGCGCGGCGGGCGGCCCGGCCGCCGCGGGGCGCGGCGGCGCGCAGTTCGCTGGGCGTGGCGGCGTACACGGCCCGGATGGTGTCGTTGAACTGCCGCACGCTGGCGAATCCGGAGGCGAAGGCGATCCGGGTGACCGGAAGCCCGGTGGTCTGGAGCAGCACGCGCGCGGCGTGCGCCCGCTGTGCGCGGGCGAGCGCGACGGGCCCGGCACCGAGCTCGCCGGTGAGCTGCCGCTGCACCTGGCGGGCGCTGTAGCCGAGCCGTGCGGCGAGTCCGGCGACGCCCTCGCGGTCGACCACGCCGTCGGCGATCAGCCGCATGGCCCGGCCCACGACGTCGGCCCGCACGTTCCACTCGGCGGAGCCGGGGACGGCGTCCGGGCGGCACCGCCGGCAGGCCCGGAAGCCGGCGCCCTGCGCGGCGGCGGCGGTCGCGAAGAACCGCACGTTGCACCGCTTCGGCGTGACCGCGGGGCAGCTGGGCCGGCAGTAGATCCCGGTCGTCCGCACGGCGAAGAAGAACGCCCCGTCGAACCGGGCGTCCCGGCTGCGCACCGCCTCGTACCTGCTGTCCTCGTCCATCACACCGTCCAGTCTCCGTCGGCCGGGGAGTCCCGGCTGGCGGAAATCGGACAGGGAGGTGCGAGGGAGTGAGAGGCGGTCCCGGGGGACCGCCCCTGACCCGTTACCGCAGGCGGCCGCGCTTCGCCTCCATCGCCGCCCGTCCGATCGCTCCCTTGCGCTTCCAGTCCTTGCGGATCTCCGCGCGGAGCCTCGCGTCGGTCTTGGCGACGATGCGCTGGTTCTCCCGCAGCAGCTTGCGGTAGCTCTCCAGACGGCGTTCCGGGAGGGCACCGTCCTCGATGGCGTCGAGGACCGCGCAGCCCGGCTCGCTCTCGTGGGCGCAGTCGTGGAAACGGCAGCCCTCGGCGAGTTCCTCGATCTCGGAGAACACCTGGCCGACGCCGGCGCCGGCGTCCCACAGGCCGACGCCCCGCAGGCCGGGCGTGTCGATGAGGACTCCCCCGCCGGGCAGCGCCAGCAGGTTGCGGGTGGTCGTGGTGTGGCGGCCCTTGCCGTCGACTTCGCGAGTGGCCCTGACGTCCATCACGTCCTCGCCGAGCAGCGCGTTGGCCAGGGTGGACTTGCCCGCTCCGGACTGCCCGAGCAGCACCGTCGTACCGCCGGACACGATCGCGGCGAGAACATCGAGCCCGTCCCCGTCTCTTGCGCTGACCGTGAGCACCGGCACGCCCGGCGCGCTGGTCTCCACGTCCTGGACGAGGTGCGCCCGCGTCACCGCGTCCGGCACGAGGTCGGCCTTGGTGAGCACGACCACCGGCTGCGCCCCGGGCTCCCCGGAGTCCGCCGCCTTGCGCAGCAGTGCCTCACCCGTCGAGCAGGACATGGCCAGCGCCAGGAACCGCTCGATCCGCGCGCAGTCGAGCTCGACCGCGAGCGACACACAGATCACGACATGATCGATGTTGGTGGCCAGCACCTGACCCTCGGACCGCTTCGAGGAGGTCGACCGCACGAATGCCGTCCGCCGCGGCAGCAGCGTCCGCACGTAACGGGGGTGGGAGCCCTCCGGGTCGACTGCGACCCAGTCCCCCGTACACACGATCTTCATCGGGTCACGAGGAACGACGAACTCGGTGTCCGCGCGGACCACACCGTCCGGAGTGGCCACATCGCACAGCCCCCGGTCGACCCGGACCACCCGGCCCGGCACCAGACCCTGCACGGCATACGGAGAGAACTCGGCCTCCCAGCCCTCGTCCCAGCCGAAGCGGGCAAGAGAGGACGACGAAGACGAAAGAGAAGAAGAGAGATTCAAGGGAGACCCTTCGAAGGGCAGCCCCCGGCACCACGCATCGCAGGCGCGGAAGGAGAGAGGTGTCAGCCGGAGGCCACGGAGGTGAACGGAACGAACGACTGGATGCGGGCACGGCCCATCACAGAGACAGCCATCGGTCACACCTCCCGGAAACCTCGACTCGAACGAACAGCACTCACTCACAGAGCGCTTCGCCAACACGGCACAGCCTAGAGCCGCCGACGATCGCGCGCCATCATATTTTCCCGTCACGCGGCCCGCCAGGACTGGGAGAAGACCGCGAAGGCGCTCAGGCCCGTCTGCACCGCGCCGGCCGAGGAGGCCGCGCTGGAGCGGTTCATGGAGTTCACCGATGCCTGGGGCGGGAAGCATCCGGCGATCGTCCGGCGCCGGGAGGCGGCCTGGGGGGAGTTCGTGCCCTTCCTCCGGTTCGACGTGGAGATGCAGGATCGTCTGCACCACCAGCGCGATCGAGAGCATCGACGCACGGATCCGCGGGGCCGTCCGGGCCCGGGGCCACTCCCCCACCGACCGGCCGCCCTCACGTGCGTCCACCCGGCCGTCATGTGCCCGGGCCCGACCGGCACCGGACGCAAACGCCGGACCGTGCACCGGAAGGCCGCACTCCAAGCCTTCGGCATCGCCTTCGACGGCCGGCTCACCGCCGGACGCCGCTGAACGGAACCGGCCGAGCAACCCGAAACCCTCAGTAGGTACCTGGCTTACGTAGAGATCACCGATGCGCGGGCCTGTGGCCACGTGGGAACTTCGAGTCAACGGCAGCCAGTGGGCGCCGCGACCGACACGGACACCGGAGTTTCCCATGACGAACCACGGCATCACCTACACCGGCCTCGACGCTCTGCTCACCCCCGAGAACTCGGTTCTGCTGCTGATCGACCACCAGGGTGCCCAGTTCGCGGGAATGGGCAGCACGGACACCAACCTGGTGGTCAACAACGTGACGGCCCTGGCGAAGGGTGCCAAGCTGTTCGACGTCCCGACCGTCCTGACCACCGTGGTGGAGGACCGAGGCGGTCGGATCATCCGCCAGCTGCAGGAAGTCTTCCCCGAGCAGACCCCGATCGACCGCACCACGATCAACACCTGGGAGGACCAGCGCGTCGTGGACGCCGTGGCCGCGACCGGGCGCAGGGACCTCGTCATAGCGGGCCTGTGGACGGACATCTGCCTGGCCTGGCCCGCCATTCACGCCCTCGCCGACGGCTACCGGGTCTTTGCGGTGACGGACGCCTCGGGTGCCACCACCACCGAGGCCCACGAGCGCGGCATCCAGCGCATGATCCAGGCCGGTGTCATCCCCACCTGCGCCGGCACCGTCATTTCGGAGTGGCAGCGGGACTGGGCCCGGGAGGAGACGGTTCCTGGCATCACCGACATCATGCTGCAGCACGGCGGCAGCTTCGGTACGAGCCTCGCCTGGGAACTGCAGCTTCTCGGGCTCGACAAGGGATGACGTCTCTTGTGTCTTCGGACTCCGGCCGGGCCCCGGCACTCCCCGGCCCGGCCGGGGCCCGAAGGCCCGGGTTCCGGTCCTCGCCCCCACGGCTGATCGGAACGGGCCGGAGGGCGGGACCGTCCGCGTGGGCGGGCGGTCCCGACGGCGATCGGATACTCCGTTCCGCCCGGCGGTCGCCGTTGCCACAACGCCTTGCGTACTGCACCGGGCGGAACGGCCCGGCCACCGCGGTCCGCGCGTCCTTTCCTGCCCCGATTCGGCCCCGCCGGGAAGCCGAGTCCTGTTCCCAGCGCCCACCCCGTACAACAGGAGTGACCATTACCACCACCGACCGCGTCGGACCACCGCCCCCCTTCGATCCCGAACTAGCCGCCGCGCTCGGCCCGTTGTCCGAGCTCATCCCGACGACCGTCCTGCCCGGCATGATCCCGGGCATACGCCGGACCATGCGCGCCACGCGCCCCTCCGACGAGGAACTGCGCCGGGGCGGGTCCCTCGTGGTCGAGGAGTTCCGGGTACCGGGCCCGGCCGGCGCGCCAGCGGTCCCTCTGTTGGTCTGCCGCCCGGCCGAAGTGTCGGGCCCCCTGCCCGCGGTCTACTTCACCCACGGCGGCGGGATGGTCTTCGGAGACAACCGAAGTCTCCTCACGGAGATGCTGGACTGGGTGCAGGAACTGCACCTCGTACTCGTCTCGGTCGGGTACCGGCTGGCCCCCGAGCATCCGTACCCCGCCGCTCTGGAGGACATCCACGCGGGCCTGCGGTGGACCGCGGCCCACACCGGCGAACTCGGCATCGACCCCGGCCGCATCGTCGTCGCGGGGGCCAGCGCGGGTGGCGGCCTCACCGCCGCGCTCACGCTGCTCATGCGGGACCGGGGCGAACCGGCACCGGCGGGGCAGATACTCGTCTGCCCCATGCTGGACGACCGCGACACCACGGTCTCCGGCCATCAGATGGCCGGGCTCGGAGTGTGGGACCGGACGTCGAACAACACCGGTTGGGGCGCGCTGCTGGGAGACCTGCGAGGTGGGCCCGACGTCTCCCCCTATGCCGCACCGGCGCGTGCGGCGGACCTGTCCGGGCTGCCTCCGCTCCTTATCGACGTGGGCTCCGCCGAAACGTTCCGGGACGAGGTCGTCACCTATGCGACGCGCGTCTGGCAGGCCGGTGGAGAGGCCGAGATGCACGTCTGGCCCGGTGGTTTCCACGGATTCGACGCCTTCGTGCCCGACGCGACCCTGTCCAGGGACGCGAGGGCGGCGCGAGTGCGCTGGCTTCGCCGGACTCTGCACCTGTAACGGCCGGCCAGGCCTCCACGCCTGCTGTCGTCTCACGCCGCCGCCGGCCCCCGCACGGCCACCTCATCCGCTGAACCCGCACCAAGAAGGAGACCCATCGTGCGAGCCCTTGCCGCCACCGCCTACGGACCGCTGGAGGACCTGGAGTTCATCGACCTGCCCAAGCCCGTACCCGGGCCGGAACATGTGCTCGTCCGGACGGAGGCGACCGCCCTCAACGCCGTCGACAAGGCCCTGATCACCGGGACGATGCGGCACGTGTTGCCGGTGCGGCACCCGTTCGTGCCCGGTGTCGACGTCAGTGGGGTGATCGAGGCCGTCGGCGCCGACGTCACCCGCTTCACCGTCGGCGAGGCGATCGTGGCCTGGAACGGCGTCCCCTCGGGAGCACTGGCCGAGTACGTACTGGTGAAGGCCACCGCCGCGGCCGCCGTACGGCCCGCCGGACTGACCGCGGCGCAGGGGGCCGCGCTCCCGACCGCTGCACTGACCGCAGCGGCGCTGCTCGACATCTCGGGAACGAGCCCGGGTGACACCGTGCTCGTGGTGGGCGCAGGTGGTGGCGTGGGCTCCTACCTCGTGCAGCTCGCCGGCCAGGCGGGCCTCGTCGTGCTCGCGACCGGTCGCACCGGCGACCAGGAGTTCCTGGACGGTCTCGGAGCACTGCACACCATCGACTACCAGCACGTGGACATCACCGAGGAGGCTCTCCGGCTCGTACCGGGCGGAGTCGACGTCGTGTTCGACCTCGCGAACACCGGCCCCGCCCTGGCGCTGACCGCCGGCGCGGCCCGCGGCGGCGGCCGCCTCGTCTCGCCCCTGGGCGGACCGGCGTCCTTCGAGCGCGGCGTCACCGCCGTGTACGGAGGAACCACCACCCCGGACGGGCGGCTTGCGGCCCTTGCCGCGCAGGCGGCCACGGGCGAACTGCGCATTGCGATCGGAGCCGAGTACGCGTTCGCCGAAGCGCGGCGCGCGCTCGTCGACTTCGCCCACAAGCACATCCGCGGAAAGGTGACCATCACGTTCTGAGCCGTCACGCCGCGAGCAAGCTGTACCCGGCGGCGTCCGGTCTCCCCCGGAACAGCAACCGTCACCGGCGTACCGCTCGTGACCGGATCTCCGTCCAGCGTTTCGTTGACGCGCCGAACGGCCATGCCATACGCTCCCGGCCAGGGGGTATAACCGCTGCTCAGAGACTGTGCCGCGTGGCTTCGACGGTCGTCCCGGGCAGGTTCGACGCCCCCGCTCCCGGTGCCGCCCACCGAGGTGTCACGGCGGCGGAGGCCCTATGCCGGCAAACCGCTTCGTTCCCCGACGTCCAGTGCTCCTCGGTCGCCGTCACGAGTCGGACGTGCTCGATCAGTTCCTCCACCGGACACAGGCAGGACGGGGTGGCGCCCTCGTCATCCGCGGGGAAGCGGGTATCGGCAAGACCGCCCTGCTGGAGTACATGAGGACGGCGCCCGGGGTACGCACCTTGAGAGTGTCCGGAGCCGAGTTCGAGAGCGAGCTCGCGTTCGCGGCGCTGCACCAACTCTGCGGGTCGATGCTGAGTGTTCTGCAGCGCCTGCCGGGCCCTCAACGCGGTGCGCTGGAGGCGGCTTTCGGGCTGAGCAGCGGTACGCCCGACCGCTTTCACCTCGGCCTGGCAGTACTCAACCTCTTATCGGAGGCGGCGGACGAACAGCCTTTGCTCTGCCTGGTCGACGATGCCCAGTGGCTCGACCGGGCCTCGGCACAGGCCCTCTCCTTCGTCGCACGGAGGCTTCACGACGAGCCGGTGGCGCTCGTTTTCGCGGTGCGGGCGCCCTTGGGCGGTGCAGAACTGACGGACCTTCCCGAGCTGCGCCTCGAAGGTCTGGCCGACGCCGATGCCCGCGGACTGCTCGCCTCCCAGTTCCGGGCGCCGATGGACCGTCAGGTACGTGAACGGATCATCGCCGAGGCGCGGGGCAACCCACTCGCCCTGCTGGAGCTGCCGCGGACGGCCGAACTGGCGGGTGGCTTCGCCGTTCCCGAGGCGGCGCCCGCACCGGGAAGTGTCGAGGCCAGCTTCCGTAGCCGCTTGGAAGGACTGCCCGCGGACACCCGGCTCCTGCTGCTGACGGCGGCGGCGGAGCCGATCGGAGAGCCATCACTCCTGCGGCGGGCAGCGGAACTTCTCGGCGTCGATCCGGCGGCCGTGACACCGGCCGAGGACGCCGGGCTGCTGACCGTCAGCGCCTGGGTCCGGTTCCGGCACCCGTTGGTGCGTTCCGCCGTCTACCGCGCCGCCTCCCCGGAAGACCGCCGCGCGGCGCACCGGGCGCTCGCCGAGGTGACGGACGCCGACGCCCAACCCGACCGGAGGGCCTGGCACCGTTCCATGGCGGCCGCCGGCCCCGACGAGGGCGTCGCCGCAGCACTCGAACACTCCGCCGGGCGCGCACGGGCACGCGGTGGCATCGCGGCGGCCGCCGCTTTTCTCGAACGAGCGGCGACCCTCACGCCGGATCCCGGCCGCCGTGCCGTACGCGCGCTGGTCGCGGCCCGGGCCAAGCGCGACACAGGCGCTGCGGAAGCGGCTCTGACGCTGGTGGCGATGGCGGAGACGAACCTGGGACCGGACGACGAGCCCCGACGGGCGGAGGCGGCCGCCTTGCGCGCCCGGGTCTCCTTCGACAGGAAGCGCGACGACGAAGCGGTGCTCAGACTCCTGCGAGCCGCGAAGCTGACCACGCGCTGCGATGCCGCCGGTGCCCGGGAGCTGCTGCTCGACGCCTTTGCGGCGGCCGTGTTCGTCGGCCGGTTCGCCAAGGGGCCGCGCCTGCTCGAGGTGGCGGACGCGGCACATGCCATGCCGCCCGTCGAAGACCCCCCGCGCCTGCTGGACATACTTCTCGGAGGGCTGGCCACTCAGGTGAGGGAGGGGTACACCGCGGCCGTCCCGCAGCTGCGCCGCGCCGTCGACCTCCACCGTCGTGCCGACGACGGCAGCGAGTACGGCCTCGGCGAGGTGTGGATGGCCTGCAACGCCGCGATGGACCTGTGGGACGACGCCGCCTGGAGGGTTCTGGCCGACCGCCAGATCTCCCTGTGCCGACAGCACGGTGCCCTGGCGTCTCTTCCTGTACTCCTGAGTTTCCGCGCCCTCGCTCACATTCACGCGGGGGAGTTCGGCGACGCGGCGGCACTCGTCGACGAGACCCACTCGATCGCGGTCGACGCCGGCGCCCCGCCCGTGGTGTACGTCGATGTCTCCCTCGCCGCATGGCGGGGGGACGAGGCCACGACGGCCGCGCTGGCCGATGTCGCGATGCGCGCCGCCCACGAGCGAGGAGAGGGCAGACTCGCCAATGTCACCGAGTACGCCCGCGCCGTGCTGTACAACGGTCTCGGCCGGTACGAGGAGGCTCTGCAGGCGGCCCGTCCCGCGTGCGATCTTGACGAACCGGGCTTCTACTCCTGGATCCCGGTGGAATTCGTGGAGGCGGCGGCGCGAGCCGGACGGCGGGATCTCGCCCTCCCGGTGATGAAGCGCCTCTCCGAACGCGCCAGGGCCAGCCGCACCCCCTGGGCGGCGGGGGTCGAGCTGAGGTCCCGGGCGCTCCTCACGGACGGCCCGGCGGCCGACGAGCTCTACCAGGAGGCGATCGTTCAGCTCGGTCGCAGCGAAGGCACCGTCCATCTCGCGCGCGCCCGACTCCTGCACGGTGAGTGGCTGCGGCGTGAGGGGCGCCTCTCCGAGGCCCGCACCCGACTGCGTGCCGCGTACGAGCAGCTCTCGTCGATCGGAGCGGAAGCGTTCGCCGCACGCGCCGCCCGTGAACTGGCGGCCGCCGGCGAGCAGGTGCGGAAGCCGAAGGCTGAGGCACAGCACCGGCTCACGCCGCAGGAGTTCCAGATCGCGCGACTTGTCGCCACGGGCGCTACCTCCAAGGAGGTGGCCACCCAGTTGTTCCTGAGCCCACGCACGGTCGACACCCATCTGCGCAATATCTTCAAAAAGCTCGACATCACCTCGCGCCGCCAGCTGCGCGGCCTTCCCCTGGTGGTGACGCAGACCGCGTGAGCTGCCGGTGCCGCCGCTGCCGGACGGGGTCTCCAGGCGGCGGGCCCGGCCTCGGGCTTTCACGTGGCTGGGTGTCCGAAGGGAGCGAGCGCGGAGGAAGCGGAGGTGGAACTCAAGGGGGGTGACCCGTCACGAGGGGTGGCCCCGGCGGCCGCGTACGCACGCGGAACGGGAAAGGGTGAGGTCAGCCGGTGGCCACGGAGGTGGACTTGATGGATTCCCGGATGCGGGCAGCGCCCAGCACAGTGGCAGCCATCGGTCGACACCTCCTCGCTCCGCTCACGCGTCGTCCGAACGACGCTCCGGCACGGCGGCGCACGGCCACCGCGTGATCTGGGAGCAGACCAGCCCGCCGCGTCCCCGGCCCGTCAACCGGTTTTTTTCCCGGTCCGCGAACCGCCGGGCCCGCGAACCGCCGTGTCACGCCTTCGCGCAGGGGCGGCCGTTGAGGGTGAAGCCGGACGGCGGGGCGTTGGTGCCGCGCCAGGAGGCGAGGAAGCCGAAGGCGAGCTTTCCGCCGGCGGGGACCGACGTGTTGTGGTCGGCGGCGGTGGCGGTGACGCGGGAGCCGTCCTGGCGCGCGGTGGCGTCCCACATCTGGAGGATCCGCTGGCCGCCCCGGAAGGAGAAGCCGACCCGCCAGGAATCGAGGGGTTCTCGTGCGGTGACGGTGACGGTGGCCTGGAAACCGTCGGGCCACTGGTTGACCAGGTCGTAGGCGATCCGGCAGGAGGGCGGTCCGCCGGGGCCGGCGGTCCCGGGTGCGGCGGTGGCGGAGGAGATGCCCTGGGGCGCGGGGGCGGGCTCGTCCCGGCCCGGTGTGCGCCCGGCGGACGGCTCCCGGGAACCGGAGGGAGCGCCGGACGAACCGGCGGAGGCCGGGGCGGACGTGGACGTGGAGGGCGCCGCGGGCGGGACGGGCGGCAGGGACGGGTCGGGGCCGGCCGCCGGCCGCCGGTCGGTGCCGGAGCGCGTGGCGCTCTCGGCGTCCGTGTCGCCGAACGGCATCAGCGAGACCGCGAGCGCGAGGACGGAGACCAGGACGGCGGCCGCCAGCAGGCCGGTGCGGGCGGCGCGCGCCCCGGCCGTACCGTCCACCGGGTCCGCCGGGTCGCTGTGCTCCGTGTCGGCCCCGTCCCGGCGTCCGGCCCCGAGCCGTGCCTCGGCGGCCCGGCGGCGGCGTTCCAGGTAGGCGAGGCCGCCCCAGCCGATCACCCCGCCCGCCAGCGCCCCGGGCAGTCCCCCGCCGTGCAGCCGCAGACAGGCGGCGGTCTCGGCGCACGGCACGCAGGTGGCGAGGTGCCGGGAGAGGTCGCCGGGGGTGTCGGCGGCGGGCGAGCGGGTGACGGCGTCGAGCAGCCGGGCGTAGGGGCGGCACTCGTCGTCCATCGGGGAGTCGAGGTGGTTGCGGTGGCAGCGGTCCCGGAACAGCCGGCTCACCCGGGCGAGTTCGTCGGCCGCGGTGGCGGGGTCGAGGCCGAGCCGGCGGGCCACCAGGGGCAGCGGCAGGGCCTCCACCTCGGCCAGCCACAGCAGTTCGGCGTCCGCCTGGTGCAGGTCGCGCAGTCCGCGCAGGGCGACCGGGCGCTCCCGGGGCGGGCCCGTGTGGCGGGCGGCCCGGTCGGAGTGGAGCCACAGCCGCAGGTCGGGGTCGAGCCGGTGTCCCTGTCCCGCGTCCTCCCAGGCCGCCGCCGTGCTGCGAACGGCGGTCAGCAGCAGGGGTATCCGGGGCAGCCGGGACGAGCGGCGGCCGGTGCCGCGGACGGTGCCCGCCTCGGCGGCGCGGACCTCCCGTATGCCCCGTGCGAAGGCCTCGCGGGCCAGGTGCGCGGCGGCGGCGGATCCGGACGTGCACAGGTCGGCGTAGGAGAGCACCGCGTCCCAGCACTCGGAGAACAACGCCGCCTCGGTGGCGTCCTGGGGGCTCAGCAGGTCGGGCATGGGTCTCCTGCATCCACGGGCGAGATCAACTCACCGTGTCAATGGCGGAGTTGGGGAAAACCTCGCGGGAGTGGACGAGCTTTTCACGTTCTCGGCACCACTGACAAGCGCCGCCCTCACCTGACACGACGCGGCGCCCGCGCCCCCTCGCCGGGCCCCTGCGCGCGGAAGGCCGGGACGTCCCGTCCCGGCCTTCCGCCTGTTCCTCATCCACCTCCCGGGCGCTTCCGTGCCCGTTTCCGCACGCCTCTCCTCACACCTCGGCCGGCTCCTGCACCGGGAGGCTGTCCATGAAGGAGCTGACGGAGAACACCGCGCGGCCGGGTCCGGGCGGGCCGTAGCCGGGGGGCGAGGACAGGCCGAAGTCGTCCATGGTGGCGCGGTAGGCCTCGAGGAGCCGGATGTGGTACTCCAGCGGGGCGCCCTGCGGGTTGGCCTTGCCGAGCGGGGTGGTCGGCTCCGGGCACCAGGTGGTGAACCGGGGCGTGATGCCGTGCGACATGAAGAAGCGCAGGCCCTCGGTCGTCGACGCGATGGCCTCGTCGACCGTCGTGAAGCCGAAGGGCTCGGCCATCTCCACGCCCGCCACGAAGTTGGGGATCACGTTGCGCGCGCCGAAGACGTCGGCGGAGTCCAGGATGCGCCGGTGCCACTCGTCGCGGCCGACGTAGCGCTCCTTGCCCGGGCAGTACAGCTCGAACAGGCGGCGGTCCCACACCTCGTAGTTGGGGTGGTAGATCTGCACGCCGTAGTCCTTGAACCGCTGCACGTCGTCCTTGGGCAGCGCCTGGGCGACGACCTTGCCGATCCAGCGGCCGGGGAAGCGTTCCTCGATGGCCTTGGCGTAGTGGCCGTAGAAGTCGGCCTCGTCGCGGCCCGCGACGGTCTTGGTGATGGCGCCGCCGGTGAGGGTGTAGGCGGTGGAGGCCTTCGCCGTGTCGTAACGGTCGATGATCTCCAGGGCCTCGAGGATCTCCTCGACGTCCTTGACCCCGGTGTAGGGCCGGCCGGCCGCCTTGTGCTGGCGCCAGTTGTGGTTGATGTCGCAGTACTGGCACTCCTCCTTGGCGCCGAAGTACTGGCAGACCCGGAAGACGGTGAGGTAGATCAGGTAGCCCCACTGGATGGTGGGCGCCACCTCCATGACCGACTTCCCGTTGGAGAGCGTGTGCCGGTAGTACTCCGGCATCGGCGGCACCCCGACGTCGGCGATCCGCTTCCCGTCGAGGTAGAGGCCGAGCATGCCGTCCTCGTTCGCGGCGACGCGGTACGGCGAGGAGGGGTTCACCCGCACCGAGACCACGGTGCGGCGCAGGTCGTAGGGGCCGCCGGTGAGGATGATCTCCTCCGGCGGGCGCCGGAGCGCGGCCTCGCCCAGCTCGGGCAGGGTGCCGTGGTCGAAGGAGAAGATGAAGTACGACTTCGGCTTGACCTCTCCGCTCTCGTTGTCGCTGAGGGCGGACGGGTCGAAGGCGACGCCGCCGCGGAGCAGGTCCTCCTTGAAGACGGCTTCCCGCGGCACGTGCGGGAACCGCTCCATCAGATCCTCGACCAGCGCGGTACGGCTGCCCATCTGGTGTTCTCCTCCCGGCTCGGACGTACGACTCCTCACGGTATGCCCCCGCTCGGGCGTCCGGTGTGCCGGGGCCCCCCACGTGGCGCGGACCACTCCCGAGGTAGGTTCCGGCGGGGGCCCTTTTCGGTCCCGATCCCGGGAAGGACGACCGATGGCCGAGACCGTGACCAACTGGGCGGGCAACATCGCCTACACCGCCAAGGAACTGCACCGCCCGCACACCCTGGACGCGCTGCGGGCGCTGGTCGCCGGGAGCTCCCGGGTGCGGGCCCTGGGCAGCGGGCACTCCTTCAACGAGATCGCCGACGCCGGGGAGGACGGCGTCCTGCTGTCGCTCGACGCGCTGCCCCCGCGGATCGACGTGGACACGGCGGCCCGGACGGTGCGGGTGGGCGGCGGCGTGCGCTACGCCGAGCTGGCCCGGCAGGTGCACCGGCACGGTCTCGCGCTGCCGAACATGGCGTCGCTGCCGCACATCTCGGTCGCCGGGTCGGTGGCGACCGGCACGCACGGCTCCGGTGTGACGAACGGCTCGCTGGCGTCGGTGGTGCGCGAGGTGGAGATGGTCACGGCGACCGGCGACCAGGAGTGGATGGGCCGGGACGACGCGCGCTTCGGCGGGGTGGTCACCTCGCTGGGCGCGCTCGGGGTGATCACCGCGCTCATCCTGGACCTGGAGCCGGCCTACGAGGTCGAGCAGCGCGTCTTCACCGAGCTGCCGCTCGACGTGCTCGACACGGAGACGTTCGAGGCGGTGATGTCGGCGGCGTACAGCGTGAGCCTGTTCACCGACTGGCGGGCGCCGGGCTTCCGGCAGGTGTGGGTGAAGCGGCGCACCGACCGGCCGCTGCCGGACTTCCCCTGGGCCGCTCCGGCGACCGAGAAGATGCACCCGGTGCCGGGCATGCCCGCCGTGAACTGCACCGAGCAGTTCGGGGTGCCCGGGCCGTGGCACGAGCGGCTGCCGCACTTCCGGGCGGAGTTCACCCCGAGCAGCGGGGCGGAGCTGCAGTCGGAGTACCTGCTGCCGCGGCATTTCGCCGTCGACGTGCTCCACGCGCTGGACGGGATCCGGGAGGCGGTCGCCCCCGTGCTGCAGACCTGCGAGGTGCGCACCGTCGCCGCCGACGACCAGTGGCTCAGCCCGTCCTACGGCCGGGACACCGTGGCCGTCCACTTCACCTGGATCGAGGACACGCGGGCGGTCCTGCCCGTGGTGCGGCGGGTGGAGGAGGCGCTGGCGCCGTTCGAGGCACGGCCGCACTGGGGGAAGGTGTTCACCACGCCGCCGGCGCGGCTGCGCGCCCGCTATCCGCGGCTGGACGACTTCCGCGGGCTCGCCCGTTCGCTGGACCCGGCGGGCACGTTCGCCAACGCCTTCGTCCGGGACGTCCTGGGCGGCTGACCTCCCCGGCCCCACCGGTCTCGTCCGGACTTCGTCAAGCCCCTTGCCGAAGATCCGCACCACGCGGTGGATCACGGGCTCCCCTGTCCACCGGTGCCCGGATCACGGGCGAGGAGTGGACGTTCCTCCCCACCGACGTCCAAGGGGGCAACATCACCGAGCCGTTCGAGGACCCGACGGTCGGCTTCGCCCGGTCGCTGTGGAACCCGGCGGTCGTCGGCGTCCCGCACACCGTCGGGCCGCTGCTCGTCTGCGCTCGCCGGATACGGGCCGGCCCGCGTCCCGTCCCGACACGCGGACAAGGTGTCCTACGCGGTGCCGGTGGCCCTGGTGCGCGAGCTGGGCCTGCACCGCGTGCGGCACCGCCTGGAGGCGGTCGAGACGGACGGCGACGCGCTGACCGTACGGACCCGGGTGGCGCCCGCCGGCCGGGAGGCGGGCCTGCGGACGGCGTACCGCTGGACGTCCGACGGCACGGGTGTGCGGCTGACCGTGTCGGTCGTGCCGGAGGGCGACTGGCGGGTGCCGCTGCCCCGGCTCGGCATCCGCTTCGGGCTCGCGGGCTCCCCCGGGGAACGCCGTCTTCTGGTTCGGCGGGGGGGGGCGG
Source organism: Streptomyces sp. (assembly GCF_031181555.1). GTDB lineage: Bacteria > Actinomycetota > Actinomycetes > Streptomycetales > Streptomycetaceae > Streptomyces > Streptomyces fimbriatus. The sequence goes on from NZ_JAPSKQ010000085.1 coordinate 19,572, forward strand.
GGCGTACCCGGACACCAGGGCCGCGTCCAAGGACCTGCTGTGGGACGCGAGCGTCGAGGACCTCCAGACGCCCTATGTGCGCCCGCAGGAGAACGGCGCCCGCGCCGACGTGCGCTGGGCGGAGATCGGCGGCCCGAGGATCGACGGCGACCCGGAGTCCTGGCTCGCGGTCAGGCCCTGGACCACCGAGCATCTGGACGCCGCCCGGCACCTCACCGACCTCACCCCCGGTGACACGGTCTGGGTCCACCTCGACCACCGGCAGCACGGCATCGGCTCCCAGTCCTGCGGCCCGGGTCCGCTGCCCCGCTACTTCCTGTGGCCGAAGCCCGCGGAGTTCTCGTTCGTCTTCTCGCGGCCGGGCGACTGACGACGGGCGGCCGGCGGCAGGGGACCGCCGGCCGCCGGCCGTGTCCGGCCCGCGCGCTCACGGCCGGGGCAGGAATGCCCGTGCCCGGCGGAGGTCGTCCTCGTCCAGGTCCGCACGTCCGAGCAGCGCCTCCGCGAGGGTGCCGCCGGCCGTCTCCGTGAAACCGTCCGCGGCGGTGCCGACGTGGTCGTCCAGCCAGGACAGGGCCCAGGAGACAACCCGCCGGGTCTCCGCCGGAGTGAGGTCCGCCGACGTCAGGAGGGCTTCGAGGACGAAGCAGGAGCGCCAGACGGGCATGTGGTGTTCCAGCCAGTTCAGCGACCACGAGACCGCTGTGGCGCGTTGCTCCGCCGTGAGGTCGGGGCGGGGCAGGTACGCGGCGAGGAGGAAACTGACGTCGTAGGCGGTGGGGTCGTCCTGGACGCCGTCGGCGACCAGGGACATCACCTGGCAGGCCTGATGCGGCGGCAGGTCGGCGCGTGCCACCAGGGGGCTCACCACGCGCCAGCATTCCGCGACCGGTTGGCTGCGGACCCAGCGCAGGGTGAACGCGGTGAGTTTCCGGACCTGTTCGGCGTTCAGGTCGGTGCGCTTGAGGAGCGAGGGCAGCACGGCGCGGGTGTCGCGCGGTGTGCCGTAGCGGTGCAGCCACGAGAACGTGGCGCCGATGGCCCGGTCGATCTCGTCGGCGCCGAGTTGCTGCTGCGCGTTGAGGGGGGCCAGAACGTATCGTGCCTCGTGGGTGGTCCCGTGGACGTCCAGCCACTGCATGGTGCGCGAGACGGCCCGCCGGGCCTCGTCCGCGGTCAGGTCGGTGCGGGCGAGCAACGGGGTGAGGACGAAGCGCGCTCCGCGCGTGGGGGCGTGGAGCCGGAGCCACAGGTCGGTGAAGGCGACGGTGGCCCGCGCCCGCTCGCCGAGGATCTCGCGGCGGGCGAGCAGCTTGTCGAGGACGAAACTCGCGTGGGGCGCGGCGATCCGGCGTTCGAGCCAGTCCGCGGCGAGGGAGATGCCTCGGTCGAGCCGTTCGGCGCTGATCCTCCTGTTGGAGATCAGCGATCCCAGGGTGAAGGTGACCTGTCCGCTGTCCAGGTGGTGTTCGAGCCACTGGAGGGCGTGGGCGGCCGCGAGGTCGAGGTCGTCGTCGGCGAGTCCGCCGAGCAGCATCAGGGGCTGCAGCAGGTAGGAGGCGTTCGGCTGTGTGGCGTGCCGCTCCAGCCAGGCCAGCGCCGCGGCGACGGCCTGCCGGAACTGTTCCTCACCGAGTTCCCGGTGGGTGAACACCGCGCCCAGGATCCGGGCCGTCTCGGGCAGGTCGGCGTGTTCCTCCAGCCAGGTCAGCGCCGCGGTGACGTCCTGCTGGGCCTGTTCCCCGTGCGGGTTGCGCGTGTTCAGGCGGTTCAGCAGCTCGGCCGCCTCGCGCTGGGTGGCTCCTTCGGCGCCGTACTGGTTGCGCCGCTGGGCGACGAAGTCGAGCGCCTGCCGGCGTTCGTCCGACGACAGGTCCTCGCGGTCGAGGAGCGCGCTCAGCACGGCATCGGCGTCGGGCACGTTGTGGTAGCTCGTCAGCCAGAGCAGTGTCGAGGCGACCGTCTCGCGGGCCTGTGAGTCGGTGAGGTCGGGGCGCTGGAGCAGCGCGGCCAGGACGAGGCCCGACTTCCTGTCGGTGCCGTAGAAGTCCAGCCACTGCATGGCGAAGGCGGTGGCGTCCCGGACCTGGTTCCCGGTGAGGCCGGGCCGCGGGAGCAGCGCGCGCAGCAGGAAGTCGGCCATGAGGGTGCGGCCGTGGTGCCGCAGCCAGGTCGTTGCCGCGCACACCGCCTCATCGGCCTGTTCCGCGGTCAGGTCCTTGCGGGAGAGCAGCTTGCTGAGCGTGAAGCTGGCTTCGAACTGGTCTGCGCGGGACATGACCCACTCGGTGGCGAACTCGTTGGCCCGGCGCGCTTCGGGGCCGGGGATGTCGGTCCGGGTCAGCAGCGCGTGCAGGACGTAGCCCGCCGCGGGGCCGTTGCCGTGGTGCCGCAGCCAGACCATTGCCGCGGAGATGGCCTCGCCCGCCTGTTCGCCGCTCAGGTCGTCCCGGGTGAGCAGCGTCTCCAGGACGTAACTGGCGTCGGGCACGGTGGCGTGCTTCGCCAGCCACCGGCCCGCGAAGCCGGCGGCGCGACGGGTCTCCGCTTCGTCGAGGTCGGTACGGGACAGCAGCTGGCGGATCAGGAAGTCGGCGTCGGACGTGGTGGCGTGGTGTTCCAGCCACTCGGCGGCGAGGCCGACGGTCTGACGGATCTTGGCGTCGGCGAGGTCGGTACGGGACAGCAGCCGGTGGATCAGGAAGTCGGCGTCCGGTGCGGTGGCGTGGTGTTCCAGCCATCGCTCGGCGAAGCCGACGGCCCGGTCGGCCTGGCTCTTGTCGATGCCGGTCCGGGTCAGCAGGGGGCGCAGGACGTATGTGGCGGAGGAGACGGTGCCGTGGTCGTCGAGCCACTCCAGCGCCAGCGAGACGGCCCGGTGGGACTCGTCCTCGGTGAGGTCGGCGCGGCCGAGCAGGGTCCGCAGCGCCTTGTGCGGCTCGGGCGCGGCGCGGTGCTGCCCGAGCCACTCGAGGGTGGCGGACACCGTCCGGCGCGTCTCGTCGTGGTGGAGGTCGTCCCGGGCGACCAGCGCGGTCAGGACGGGAGCCACTTCGCGCGTGGTGGTGTTCCGTTCCGCCCAGAGCAGCGCGGCGGCGACGACCTGCCGGGTCTGTGGGGCGGTGAGGTCGGTCCGGGCGACCAGCGAGCGCAGCACGAAGTGGGCCTCGAGGAGCGTGCCGTTGCGCCGCAGCCAGCCGATGGCGTTCCGCAGCGCCGGCTTCTGCTGCTCGGGCGGCACATCGGTACGGCCGAGCAGAGGGCCCAGGACGTAGCTGGCCTCGCGGCGCCAGCCGTGGGACTCGAGCCACTTCAGCGCGGCGGGCAGGAGCAGCAGGGCCCCGTCGGTGGGCAGGTTCCCCAGGCCTCGGTAGAACACGTGCCGGGCGTCGACGCTGTCCCCGAACTCGTCCAGCCAGGGCCCGACGACCTCCTGCCAGTTCTGCACCGCGGCGCCGGACCAGGGGGGCCCGGAGCAGATCGCGCCGAGGGCGTACCCCCCGACGTCGGCGTTGCGCCGCATGACGTGGCCGATGGCCGGGGCGTTCGCCACGAACCACTCGTCCAGCACCGCGGAGACGGCGTCGGCGCGCTGGACCAGGGCGAGATCGTTGACGACACGGCCGATGTGGGTCGCGTAGCGGCCGACCGTGCGCGGACCGACGAGACAGCCGGAGAGGAAGACGTACGTGCGGTCGCGGTCCGGGGCGCGCCGCTGCTCCGGCAGGATCACCGACTCGACGAGCTGGTCGCAGACCACGTCGTGGGCGGTGGACAGGGAATCGCCGTCGTCGCCGCCCCGTTCCAGCCAGCCGAGGTCGATCAGCGTCTCCACCACACCGTCCGCGCGCAGCGCCGCGCTCGGTGTGCGGGACAGAGCGGCGTTGGCCGCCGCTATCACCTCGGTGTGCGGCTGGGGACAGGCCGCTGCCGCCGCCGCGGCCACCACCAGGCTGTCCGAGGCGGTGACCCGGTCGAACGTGTTCTTGCGTCCGGGCACCGCGAGGTCGTCCTCCTCGAGCCGGCTCCTCAGCCACCGGGAGAGTTCGCCGCTCGCGCGCAGTCCGGCCGCCTCGGGAATCGGCAGGTCGTGGATGACACGGCGTTCCAGCTCACGCGCCACCAGCAGGGTGATGATGGGCCGGTGCCCGCAGATCGCCCTCATGCGGTCCATGCCGAGGCGTTCGATGGCGGTCGGGGCCAGCCTGGCCAGGGCCTGGTCCGCCACGAGCCGCTGGAACTCCTCGTCCTGGCGCAGCTCCACCTCGTCGAACACGTCGCGGAGTTGGGTGTGGTCCGCCTTGTGCAGCCAGCCGGGCCGTACGGATGCGAGCAGGGCGACCTGGATGTTCCTGCGGCGGGCCGCGGGCAGCAGGCGGTGCCGCAGTGCGGTGAGGTCGAGGGGTGTGTCGTGGTTGTCCCTGTCCTCCTTGAGGTACTTGTTCAGGTAGTCGATCACCACGAGGACGGGGCTGTCCTGGGCGAGGACCTGGCTGCTGATCCGGTCGGTGATCGACGACTCGCGGCCGGGAAGGACGTGGAGCACCCTCCAGCCCTCCTGGAGCGCGATCCGTCCCACCTCGAGTCCCGTGCGCGTCTTGCCCGTTCCCGCGGACCCCACCAGCAGGATTCCTCGCTCGTCCGGGTTCCGCAGCCGGGAGAAGAGGGTGTGCGGCGCTGCCGGGTGGTCCTGGCCGGGCGACACGAAGGGCAGCTGTTCCGGAGTGAGGTTCTTCTTGAAGCCGTCCAGTCCGTCGACGAGGTCGCGCTGGCTCACCACCGCCGCCAGCGGGTCGGGGGCCGCGGGCCCCGACGGCGCGGGCGAGACGGGCCCGGCCTGGACCGGCACACCGGTGAAGGACCGGTTGCGGGCGAGGGGGATCAGATGACCGCTGTCGCGGTTGGCGATCCGGGGCTGCGGGACGAGCCGGTTGCCCACCCGGCGGCCGGAGAGCCGGGCCTTGAGCGTCAGGAAGACGTCCCCCATGGTGAGGAGCGGCTGTTCCTCACCCCTGCGGCCGTCGGGGAGCGGCCCTTTGAGCCCCTGCCCCAGCAGATCGGTCAGTTCGAGGGTGAAGACGCTGCCCTCCGGCAGGCAGAGGGACTCCTCGGTGTCGGCGGCCGAGGTGAGGACGCTGGCGCCCTCGATACCGAGCGAGTCCGTCCACGGCGACTGTGTCTCGGCGCCCATGGGGAGGGCGGCGCCGCTGAAGCAGCAGTCGATGATGACGACCTTGTGCCGCGCCGGGGACTCGGCCACGTAGTCGCGGAGTTCCGCGTACTTCACGGAGCGGTGCGGACTGGCGTGGTGGGCGGTTCTGGTGCCGAGCAGCAGGCTGTGGCCGTCCCGGTCGAAGAGGCCGTGGCCGGCGTAGTAGACGAGGAGGAGGTTGGTCGCCTCGTCGGCTGCGGTCTGCACGGCGTCGAGGACGTCGGCCGGCCGGCAGTCCGCCGCGACGGCGTAGCAGTGCCTCTCGGCGAGGCCGCCCACCAGCGGGTCGGTCAGCCGGGCGCGCAGCGCGGGGATGTTGTGGCGGACACCGTCCAGGGCGGGCAGATGCTCGAAGTCGTGGACACCGATGAGGACGGCCCGCGACTCGGGCGACGTCTCCTGCCCGGTCACGGCTGGGGCGTGTCCGCGTCCGGCGTTCCGCCCTCCAGACGGCGCAGCAGATCCGCCAGTTCCTCGGAGGTGAGGTGACCGATGTCGACGGTGGTGCCGCCGTGGGTCAGGGTCCGGGCCCCCTGCTCGTTGCCGCGTGCCCGGGCGAGTCGCCAGGTGGCGTAGGCGACGGAGAAGTTCGCGATGTCGACGGCGCTGCCGAGCACGAGGTCGAGGGCGTCGAGGGCGCCCATCGTGGGGCCCGGTTCGCTCACCGGGGTGACGGGGATCCTGCGGGCCCGGGGATCACGGCCGAGCCATGCCTGAAGGTCCGTCAACGCCTTGTGGTCTCCGTTGCCCTGGATGCGAACGCGCATGCGCAGCCCTGTCCCCCTGGTCGTCCCGTCTCAGCCGTTCCATGCTAGGGCCTGTCCGGAGGATCGCGCCCCGGACGGCCGAGGAGACGGAACCCGGCCGAGGAGGGACTCCTCGGCCGGGCGCGCGTGCGGGACCCGGGGTCCGGGTCAGTGGTCCGCGCAACAGGGTGTGGGATCCGGCGCCTCGAAGGGGACGAGGGTGCCGCCCAGGGCCGGGGTGGCGGCGAGGACGAGCGTGCCGTGCTGCCACTGCGGGCGTACGTGGTCGCGCGTCACCACGCGGGTGCCGGGGTCCGGGTCACCGGGTGCGCCGAGGACGGTCACGCGGTCGATCGCGGAGCGCGCGAGCAGCTCCGCGACCGTCAGCGTGCCCGTGAGGGCCGAGGCGCCCGGGTAGAGGACCGCGCGCCCGGCCGGGTCGGGCAGCCCCGGGGACAACGCGCCCTGTCCGGCCTCCGCGAGCCGCTCCCACGTCGTGCGCAGGAGCGGTGCGGACGGCAGGGCGAGGGAGAGGACCACGCGCGGGCGGTCGTCGCGGACCAGGTGCGTGCAGCCCCACGTCCCCTCGGGGAGGGCGAGTCCGTCCGCCAGCTCGTGGAGCAGGTGGTCGGCCGCGCGCAGGTCCCTGACGCCCGCGTCCACGGTGAGGGCGTACGGCGTCACGAGGGCAGGACCCACACGGGGTTGGAGTAGAACCACAGGTCGCGCCACGGGTCGGCGTCGCCGACGACGTCGAGGGCGGGGCCCGCCGGGTCCACCTGGGCGCCCATCGCGCCGACGGCGGACCGGTTGCCGTCGGTGCCGCGCAGCCGGACGTACAGCGGGCGGTCGACGCGGCCGAGGTCGAAGGTGACGCGGACGGTTCCGGCCGACTTGCCGATGTCGTACGACCGGACGACCTTCGCGGTGGGCGCGGTGAACGTGTCCTGGTCGGCGACCGGGCCGGTCACCTCGCCCTGGATGACGTCCACGCGGGCCAGCCGGGGCACGAAACCGGCCCAGTTGGGTCCCCCGGCGAGCGCCACGTCGGCCGTCAGCGTGACCTTGGTGCCCTTCTTCACGTGCAGCGCGCCGCCGAGCGTGGCCCAGCGCCCGCCGCCGGAGACGCGGACGTCGAGGCCGCTGACGAGCTGCCCGTGGTCGACCCAGATGCGGCCGGCGCGGATGCCGTCCATGACGGCGGCGTAGGAGAAGCCGTCGGCGCCGACGTGGGTGCGGCTGTACTGGCCGGGCCAGTAGTCGCCCTGGGTGATGTCGATCCGGCCGCCGTAGACGGGGTCGGGGTACTTGCCCTCGGCGTGGAAGTCGCCGCCCGGGCCGCGCACCGCCGTGTCGGCGTACACCTGGTGGGAGTCGGAGTTGGCGGTGATCCACCAGGGGCGGCCCTCGGCGAGGAGGCTGTCCCACAGGCCGCCGACGGTGGCGGTCATCCAGTCGAAACCTCCCCAGGTGCGGTAGCTCTCCAGCGGGTAGCCGGGGAAGGAGTTGGCGCCGGGGTTGTTGTCGTAGATGCCGCGGGCCCGGCCCATGCCGAGCGGCCCCGGCAGGCCGGCGGCCTGGTGACCGGGGGCGCCCTCGAAGCCGACGGCGATCTGCCGGCCGGTGCCGGTCGCGTCGCGCCAGGCGCGGATCTCGTGCGGGGAGTCGACGCCGCGCCGCGCCGGGTGGTTGGCGAGCATCAGGGCGTCCTTGACCTTGCGCCGTCTCACCTGGTCGGCGAGGAAGTTGAGGCCGGCGACGGCGAGCGCCTCGTTGGCGGGGGTGGAGTCGGAGGCGCCCTTGACGCTGCCGTCGTAGTCGGTCTCGAACTGCTTGAGGACGGCGACCTCGTTGCGGCCGGGGTGGACGAAGACGGTGCCGTGCTCGGCGGCCGGGATGTTCCACTCCAGGCCCTGGAAGACGAGGGTGTCCTCGTGGGCGGCGCGGGCCTCCCTGATGTCCGGGTTGACCT
>NZ_JAPSKQ010000256.1 GCF_031181555.1 Streptomyces sp.
TCTCAGCCGGAGGAGGGCTCAGCCGACGCCCGGCTCCTCCGGAAGATCACCCGCGGCTTCGAGCCGCCGCCTCGGATCCGGCAGCTGCCCGCCGACGCACCGGGCGCATGTGGTGAGGAGCACAGCCACGCTGTTCCCGGCCCACCCCGTCACCCGGACGAAGGGCCACCCGCTGTCCGGCGAACGGCCGGCCGATGAGGGCATGCCGCCGGTTCGCGTCGGTCCGCAAGGTCCGGTGGAGGCGTTCGGCCTTCCCGGTGGCGGTCGGGGACTGCGGCTTCGTCAGTCGATGGGTGATGCCGTTCTCCCGGCAGACCCGGCAAGCCCGGAGCGGAAGCGGGCGGTGAATCGCTTGCCGTTGTCGACCGGCGCCTCCTCGGGCACTCCGAGCTGCATGGTTCGGTTCCTCCTTCTCAGCGAAGTCGCTCGGCCAGTCCGATGATGATGCCCTCCGGGCCGCGGAGGTAGCAGAGCAGGTAGCTGTCCTCGAACCGGGCGATTCCGCCGACGAGTTCGGCGCCGTGAGGGCGCAGGCGGGCAACGGTGTCCTCGATGTCGTCGACGGCGAACATGACGCGGTGCGTGCCCAGAACGTTGTGCGGCCGGTTGCGCGGCCCGGCGCTGATCGCCGCGGGGCTGCGGTACTTCGCCAGCTCGAGCCGGCTGTGACCGTCCGGGGTCCGGACCATCGCGATGTCACAGCGGACGCCGTCGAGTCCGGTGCACCGGTCGGCGACGGGGCCCTCGATCTCCGTCCTGCCCTCCAGCTCCATACCGAGTTCCACGAAGAAAGCGATGGCGGCATCCAGGTCCTCGACGACGATGCCGACGTTGTCCATCCGCTGGATCGCCATGCTGGTTTCTCCCTCTTCCTCGTGCGGCCGGTGATGTCCCCGGAAAGGCTCGCGGCACGACAGGACTCCACGCCGACGCCGAAGTCGCTGCGCCGACCGCTCTGCAGGGTGCGGCTCCATGATTCCTGACGCCCCCGGACCCGAAGCGCGGCGGTGCTGCGAGCCGGGAGGACCTCATCGCCCGATACCCGCGGGCCGATGCCGACCAGCCCGATGCGTACGCCTTCTCCGTAATCGCGGGAAGACGGAGGACGAGGTGATCCGGGCGTTCGGCGGCGATCCGGAGCGTCACGGCCGACGACGTTCGCCGGGACCGTCGAAGAGCAGGCGGCTCACCTCTACGAAGACCACGGGCCGCTTCGGGTGCTCACCGTCGACCGGCACGTCATTGCCATCGAACGGGGCTGCCACGGCAGCATCCCGGAGGCCGCCGGACGAACGTCCGCCGACGGAGGCGAGTCCTTCGCGCTCACGGAACGGACCATGGGCGTGGCCGTCGCTCCCGGATGGCTGGACGCGGCGCTTCGCACCGTCCGGCTCACCTCGCCCTCCGACCCGGGGCCGCGGGCGGTGGAGTCACCGGCTTAGCTCTGCAGCCAGGAACACCGCTGCCACCGAGGGGCGGACTGCGTACGTTGCGCCCGCACTCCCCTCGGGGGCCTCCCACCAGTGGAACGGATATCGCCGGCCGCTCTTGCCGCGCGCCTTGCTCATCCCGGACAGCACACCCGCCACGCGCCGCGCCGGATCGCCCTCGTCCGGGCCGCCCAGGACCTTGTCCACCAGCTCCGTGCAGTGGATCCTCCGGCCGGGGTTGCGCAGCAGGTACGCGAACACCTGCCGGGCCTGCGGCGCGAGTTCGGCCAGGAACACCGCGGCGCGCTCCACGTCCTCGGGACCCCATTCCGGGGCGTCGTTGTGCCCCTCCCCACCGGAGTGCTCAGCCCATCGCGGATCGGCCTCAGCCAGGTACGCCGTCACGTCCACCCCCACCTCTCGCCTTCGAGAGCCTCCATTCTGCCCGGCACACCGTTCGGTCGGGAAAGGGTCACCGGTCACCAGGAGGGCGGGGGCAACCCACAAGGCGCTCTCCGAACGCTTGTCCGCAGGTTCGGGCCCCGCCGGGGCGATCGGCCTCATGCGCCCTCCCCCTCTCCCTCTGAAGGGCGTTCCGCCGCCGGCAGCCCGTGGGCCCTCCCGACCGGTAAGCGGATCCGTCGGGATCGCCCACAATTGAGTGATTGCGCCGGGACGGTGCGGTTCCTGGTAATCATGGAACGGTTCGCCGTCTTTCCGTCGTTCCGCTGTTTCCCGGAGCCGCTCATGCGCACTGCCGTCATCGCCGCCCAGGACCCGCCCGCCACCGGGTGCTCCGGGCCCGTCCCTCCAGCGTCGGTGCAGGTGGAGGAGCGAGGGCTCGCCTTCGAGGGCTTCGCGTACGAGTGCCGCATCGTCCATCAGCCCGCGCCGCTGACCGCGCCGTTGGTGCTGCTCGGGGGTTCGTCCCAGAACCGGTACTCGTGGCAGGGCCACGAGAGGTACCTGTCACCGCTCGCCACGCTGGTCACCGTGGATCTGCCCGGCTACGGCACCGCGGACTTCCTGCCCGCCCGGTACGGCATCGACTTCCTCGCCGCCGCGATCAGGCACATGCTGGTCGAGCTCGGGATGCCGCGCGTGAACCTCTTCGGCGGCTGTTTCGGTGAGGTCGTCGGGCTGCGTTTCGCGCAGCTCCACCCCGAGTTCGTCGCCCGCCTCGTGTTCTGCGGTGCGGCCAAGCGCTTTCCCGAGCTCTACACCCACGCCGTTCCCCGCCTGACGCGCGCGCTCGAACGCGGCGAGATCGAGGAGGCCGCCGGCGGGCTGGTGCGGCTGTTCATGTCGAACCCGGGCGCCGGCCAGGTCCGCCGGCACGCGGCCGTGGCCCGCCTGCTCCACCGGCAGTTCCTGAACCAGACGCCGGACGAGCTGAAGAAGGCGGTCGAGCACAACACGAGGCTGCTGACGCACGGCTGCTACGAGCCCCTGCCCGTCCCCGACGTGCCGTCCCTGGTGTTCACCGGGGAGTACGACACCCTGTGCACCCCGCAGATGGGCCGGGAACTCGCCGCGGTGATGCCCGCGGCACGGTTCACGACCGTCAAGGAGGCGGACCACCTGGTCACCGTCGAGCGCAGGGAGGAGTCCTCGGACCTGATCGGCCGGTTCTTCACCGATCGCCCGATCGACGGCCTGCCGTACTGCAACGCCGTGGAGTCCCTGGGGTTCGCGGCCGGGTGACGCCGCTGCCGCCCCGGCCGGAACCGACGGTCCGACGGGCGGCAGCGGCGAGGCGCCGTCCGGGCGTCGCGGGCGTGGTTGCCGCCGGTGGTGAACCGGCGGCTTTCCTGTGTGCGCGGAACGCACTCCGCGGCGCCGGTCCCCGAGGTGCGTCCGCGGCGCCGGTTCCGGCTCGGCTGCACGTCCGCGGCGCCGGTCCCGGCGCGTTCGGACCGGGCGCCACCCGTTCAGCGGCCTGCCGCACAACGGCAGATGGCCGGACCCGGTAGGCGGGTCCGGCCATCTGCCGTTCGGGCAGCCGCTGCTCACAGTGCTGCGGTGGGGGCCATGCGCAGCTCAGCGGGGATCAAGGGCTGCTGCGGGTGGGCGTCCTCGCCCGGGATCGCGTCAGGGGTGGTGGATGGAGCAGTCCACGGTGTTGTCGCCCCTGACGGCACAGCCCTCGCGCTCGACCACGACGTGGACCTTCTTGCCGTCCTCGGTGGTGTAGCGGTACTCACGCTTCTGCCCGCAGTGGTTGTCACTGGCCTGCTCGTCGCAGGTGGGGATGGGCTCGTGGGCCTGGGCGCTGCCGAGCCCCGTCAGAACGGAGCCTCCCAGGAGGCCCGCCACCACTGCGATTTTCTTCAAGTTCTGCATCCGCTTTTGTCCTTTTGCGGTAGTTCCCCCCAGGCGCTTGCGTCTCGAACCATGCGGCCACTGCGCGTCCGTGCCCCCGGAAGAAGTGGTGCGAGATCAGCGCTCGGGTTCGTGAGAGTGTCCGGGGAGAGGCCCCGGGGCTCGCGCCCCGGGGCCTGTCCTCAGTCGTCTTACTTGCTGAACCCGCGGGTCGAGCAGTCGACCGTGTGGCCCTGGTCCAGGGACTGGCCACCGTTGACGTCCTCGTCGCCGAAGGTGAGGATGCCCTCACCCAGAACGCCGTTCAGGACGCCGACGTTGCTGAGGACGCTGATCGAGTCGCCGTTGACGGTGCAGCCGCCGCCCGAGATCTTGAACTCGGCGTCCGGGCCCTCACCGGCAACCGCGGTGCCGGCCCCGAGGGCGCCCATGCTGCCGAGCATGGCCACCACGACAGCAGCCTTCTGGATCTTGCGCATTACCTCTCCGTTCTTGCAATCGACACAACCCGTGATGGGTTGGTCACTGACAGTTGCCAACTCTAGGCGATGACCACCGCATCCGACGGATCGAAACGCCCATCTCCGTAAATTTCTTGAGAATCCGTCCGTCGCGCCCGGGAGGGCACGAACCGGATGGCCCGGCGCCGCCGGGCGGGCCGTGCCGGGACCGTCTCCGCCGCCCCGGGAGTCCCGGCACCCGGGTGCCGGGGCTCTTCCCGTGTCCCGGTCCCGTCTCCCCTCACGCGTACCGGTAGATCCGGCCGACGTCCTCCAGCTCGGCCGGTGTCACGTCCCACGGCGGCAGCGGCTCCCGGCGCGCCACGATCCGGCCGTGCTGCGCGTCGCCGGAGCCCGGCGCGGCGGCGGGCAGGTAGCGGGCCCCGCGGTGCCGGCGCTGCCAGCGGTACCACTGCAGGTCGACGAAGGCGTGGTGCAGCCAGAAGACGGGGTCGTTGACGGAGGCGGCGGAGAGCATGGCCCCGCCGACCCAGCGGTGCACCCGGTTGTGGTTGCGCCACGAGGCGCTGCCCCGGCCGGTGCCCCAGCCCTCCAGCCGGTTGCGGAAACCCCGCGTGACCGTCGAGTCCCAGGGCGCCACGTCGTACTCGGGTTCCTTCAGCGCCCACTCCAGCTCGCTCTTGGTGGGCAGGTCGATCGGGGCACTCCTGCGGCCGAGGTCCCGGGTGAGGAACTCCCCTTCGGTGACGCCCACCTTGAGGGCCCAGTTGCCCTCCCGGTGGGCGAACGGGCCGGTCATCACCCGGTGGTCGGAGCGGCGCCCGTTGCCGCCGAGGAGGTCCGCCGCCCACGGGACGGAGGTGGCCGTGCGGTCACGGGTCCAGTCCCAGTACGGAAGGGTCACCGAGGAGTCGACCCGGCGCAGGGCGTTCTCCAGGTCGAGCAGGAACCGGCGGTGCCAGGGCAGGAAGGAGGGCGCCATGTGCGCGGTGCGCAGTCCGCGCTCGCCGTCGGAGGCGTAGTACTCGACGTGCATCCGCACGAACTCGTCGTACTCGCCCCGCCGTTTGACCTCCAGCAGCGCGTTGACGAACCGGCGCTTCTCGCCGGCCGTGAGGGTGGCGGCGTCCTTACGCACGTACACCATGCCGGCTCCCCCCGTGCGGGTGTGCCGTGCCGTCCGCCGGACCCGGAGCCGGGGCGCGCAGCCACTGGCCGGGGGCGAGGGCGTCGACGGCCGCGCAGGCGGCCTCGAGCGGGGTCCGGTACGAGCAGTAGTGGTCGACCGTGCTCAGCCAGGTGCCGTCGGCACGGCGCATCAGGTGGAGGGGGCGCCCGTCGATGGTGACGTGCCAGTGGCCGTCCCCGGCCGCGCCGCGCGCGGGGATCCACTCGCCCCGGACACGGCGTCCGCGGTAGGTCCGGTCGAAGGGCGTCCGGTCCGGGGACCTCCGGTCGGAGGCGGTGCCGTCCGGGGCGTCGGCCCCGTGGGCGGGCCGGGGGCGCGGGGACCGGAAGGCGGTGAGGAGCGGTGCCAGGCCGGCGGTGAGGGCACAGGCGCGCAGACCGCGCGCCACCTCCCGCCGGGTTCTGCCCACCGGGCCGGGCCGCGCCGGGCCCGGTGTTCCGTCCTCGGCACCCACCGGTGCCCCGCCGATGCTGACGACCATGGTCCACTCCCTCGTCCGTGCGGTTGTCGTAGCGGTAACCGCCGGTCGCCCCGCGCGGTCACCGCCGCGCGGCCGGGAGTGGGGGG
>NZ_JAPSKQ010000086.1:0-5493 GCF_031181555.1 Streptomyces sp.
CCGCTTCCAGGGCAAGCGGCTCAACAGCCCGAACGACGCCGCCGTGAAGTCCGACGGCTCGATCTGGTTCTCCGACCCCGACTTCGGGATCGTCTCCGACTACGAGGGCCACCGCGCCGAGAGCGAGCTCGGCGCCTGCAACGTCTACCGCATCGACCCCCGCACCGGTGCGGTCACGCTGGTCGCCGACGGCTTCCAGGGCCCCAACGGCCTGGTCTTCTCTCCCGACGAGACCCGGCTGTACGTCTCCGACAGCCGCGCCAACCACATCCGCGTCTTCGACGTCCGCGACGACGGCACCCTCGGCCGCGGCGAGATCTTCGCCGAGGGCCGGATCGGCAAGTTCGACAACATTCGCTTCGACGACACCGGCCGCCTCTGGGCCGCCGCCATGGACGGCGGCGTGCACTGCTACGACCCCGACGGCACCCTCCTCGGCCGTCTTCTGGTCCCCGGCACCGTCGCCAACATCCGCTTCGGCGGCGCCAAGCGCAACCGCCTGTTCATCGCCGCCGACACCGCCCTGTACTCCCTCGTGATGTCCGTCACCGGCACGCCCGCCCTGCCGGCCGCCGCCCGTCCGTCCGCCGGCCGCTGAAGGTCACCGAAGCCGACATGGTGAACGCGCCCGCCGTCCACTCCGGCACGCAGTCCCCCGGGCCGCCGCGCTCGACGAGCGTCGCCCGCCGGGTGCGGCCGGCCTGGCCGGTCCAGCCCGCCGAGCGCGGCCCCTGCGTCTGATCCAGGAGCCGGCGCCGTCCGCGACGGGGCCGCCGCGGGTTCGCGTCGGCGACATCACGATTGAGTTTCGGCCACCTCTCCCCCTTGCCCACCACGCGTGTAATCGATTCCAATTCCTCGTGTAATCGATTCCACGAGGAGGTGGAACGGCGATGGCGAGCATCAAGGACGTCGCCGCGGAGGCCGGGGTGTCCGTCGCCACGGTGTCGCGCGTCCTGAACGACCATCCGTCGGTCAGCGCGGACGCCCGCACGCGCGTGCTGGCCGCCGTCGAGACGCTGGGCTACCGCCCGAACGCCGTCGCACGGTCGCTGCGCACCGACCAGACCCGCACCCTCGGCCTGGTCATCAGCGACGTGCTGAACCCGTACTTCACCGAACTGGCCCGCTCCGTCGAGGAGGAGGCCCGCGCCCTCGGCTACAGCGTGATCATCGGCAACGCCGACGAGCGGCCCGACCTCCAGGACCACCACGTGCGGACCCTGCTGGACCGCCGGATCGACGGGCTGCTGGTCTCCCCCACCGACGGCGGTTCGCCGCTGATGCTGGACGCCGCCCGCGCGGGCACGCCGATGGTGTTCGTCGACCGGTGGATCCCGGGCGTGGAGGTGCCGGTCGTACGGTCGGACGGGCAGTCGGCCGTGCGGGACCTCGTGACGCATCTGCACCGGCTCGGACACCGGCGGCTGGCGATCATCGCGGGCCCGGCGGCGACCACGACCGGCCGGGAACGCGTGGACGCCTTCCGCGCGGCGCTGCGCGAGCACGGACTGGACCTCCCCGACGCCTACACGGGCCAGGGCGACTTCCAGGCCGAGAGCGGCCGCCGCGTCACCGAGGGCTTCCTGGACCTGGCCGAACCTCCCGAGGTGATCTTCGCCGCCGACAACCTGATGGCGCTCGGCGCGCTGGACGCAGTCCGCGCGCGCGGACTGCGGGTGCCCGACGACATCGCGCTGGCCGCGTTCGACGACATCCGCTGGTTCGTGCACACCGATCCGCCGGTCACCGCGATCGCCCAGCCCACGGGCGCGCTGGGGCGGGCCGCCGTGCGCGCGCTGGTCGACCGCATCGAGGGCCGCCCCGGCGAGTCCGTCACCCTCCCCGCCCGGCTCGTCGTACGCCGCTCGTGCGGCGAGCCGGGCCCCTCACCGTCCCCGTCCCCCGTACGAAGGAGTACGTCGTGAGCAACCCGGACGAGTTGCTGCGCATCGAGGGCATCCGCAAGACCTTCCCGGGCGTGGTCGCCCTCGACGGCGTCGACTTCGACCTGCGCCGGGGCGAGGTGCACGTGCTGCTCGGCGAGAACGGCGCGGGCAAGAGCACCCTCATCAAGATGCTCTCCGGCGCCTACACGCCCGACGCGGGCCGCATCCTGGCCGGCGGCGAGGAGGTGCGCATCGCCGGTGCGCAGGACTCCGAGCGGCTCGGGATCGCCACCATCTACCAGGAGTTCAACCTCGTTCCCGACCTGACGGTCGCCGAGAACATCTTCCTGGGGCGGCAGCCGCGCCGCTTCGGGATGATCGACCGGAAGACGATGGAGGCCGAGGCCGCCGTCCTCCTGGAGCGCGTCGGCGTCAGCGTGTCGCCCCGCGCGCGGGTGCGCGAACTCGGCATCGCGCGGCTGCAGATGGTGGAGATCGCCAAGGCGCTCAGCCTGAACGCGCGCGTGCTGATCATGGACGAGCCGACCGCCGTGCTGACCTCCGAGGAGGTCGAGAAGCTGTTCGCCATCGTGCGCAGGCTGCGCGAGGACGGCGTGGGCATCGTGTTCATCACGCACCACCTGGAGGAGATCGCCGCCCTGGGCGACCGCGTCACCGTCATCCGGGACGGGAGGAGCGTCGGGCAGGTCCCGGCGTCCACGCCCGAGGACGAGCTGGTCCGGCTCATGGTGGGGCGGTCGATCGAGCAGCAGTACCCGCGGACACGGCCGGAGACCGGCGAGGCGCTGCTCCGGGTCGAGGGACTCACCCGCGACGGCGTCTTCCACGACGTGAGCTTCGAGGTGCGCGCCGGGGAGGTCGTCGGCATCGCGGGCCTGGTCGGGGCCGGCCGTACCGAGGTCGTGCGGGCCGTGTTCGGCGCCGATCCCTACGACGAGGGGACCGTGGAGGTCGCGGGCAGCGCGCTGCGCCGCCACGACGTGAACGCCGCCATGGAGGCGGGCATCGGGCTGGTCCCCGAGGACCGCAAGGGCCAGGGACTCGTCCTGGACGCCTCCGTCGAGGAGAACCTGGGCCTGGTGACGCTGCGTTCGGCCACCCGCGCGGGACTCGTCGACCTCAAGGGGCAGCGCGCGGCGGCGGCCCGGATCGCCGAACAGCTCGGCGTGCGGATGGCGGGCCTCGGGCAGCACGTGCGCACGCTCTCCGGCGGCAACCAGCAGAAGGTCGTCATCGGCAAGTGGCTGCTGGCGGACACCAGGGTGCTCATCCTCGACGAGCCCACGCGCGGCATCGACGTCGGCGCCAAGGTCGAGATCTACCAGCTCGTCAACGAACTCACCGCCGCCGGCGCCGCCGTCCTGATGATCTCCAGCGACCTGCCCGAGGTGCTCGGCATGAGCGACCGGGTGCTGGTGATGGCCCAGGGCCGGATCGCCGGCGAGCTGGCCGCCGAACAGGCCACGCAGGACGCCGTGATGGCGCTCGCCGTCGGCACCCCCTCCCCTTCCGACCCCGACTCCGACCCCGACAAGACCGACAAGGAGGCCCCCCGTGGCCGCTGACACGCTCAAGAGCCGGACGGGCGCGGGTGGCGCCTCGGGCGGCCTGCGCCGCCTGCTGCTGGACAACGGGGCGCTCACCGCGCTCATCGTCCTGGTCATCGCCATGTCGGCGCTGTCCGGCGACTTCCTGACGACCGACAACCTGCTCAACATCGGTGTGCAGGCGGCGGTCACCGCGATCCTCGCCTTCGGCGTCACCTTCGTCATCGTCTCCGCGGGCATCGACCTGTCGGTCGGCTCGGTCGCCGCCCTGTCGGCCACCGTGCTGGCCTGGAGCGCCACCTCGCAGGGCGTCCCGGTGGTCCTGGCGGTCCTGCTGGCCGTCGCCACGGGCATCGCCTGCGGTCTGGTCAACGGCTTCCTGGTCTCGTACGGCAAACTGCCGTCGTTCATCGCGACGCTGGCCATGCTGTCGGTGGCCCGCGGTCTGTCCCTGGTGATCTCGCAGGGCTCCCCGATCCCCTTCCCGGGCTCCGTCTCGCACCTCGGTGACACCCTCGGCGGCTGGCTGCCGGTGCCGGTGCTGGTGATGGTCGTCATGGGGCTGATCACGGCGTTCGTCCTGGGCCGGACCTACATCGGCCGCTCCATGTACGCCATCGGCGGCAACGAGGAGGCGGCCCGGCTGTCCGGGCTGCGGGTGAAGAAGCAGAAGCTCGCCATCTACGCGCTGTCCGGCCTGTTCGCCGCCGCCGCGGGCATCGTGCTCGCCGCCCGGCTGTCCTCCGCGCAGCCGCAGGCCGCGCAGGGCTACGAGCTGGACGCGATCGCCGCGGTCGTCATCGGCGGTGCCTCGCTCGCGGGCGGCACCGGCAAGGCGTCCGGGACGCTGATCGGCGCGCTGATCCTGGCGGTGCTGCGCAACGGCCTCAACCTCCTGTCGGTGTCGGCGTTCTGGCAGCAGGTCGTCATCGGTGTGGTGATCGCGCTGGCGGTGCTCTTCGACACGCTGCGCCGCAAGGCGGGCGCCGCCCCGGTGGCCGCCGGCACGTCCGGCGGGGGGAACCGCAGGAAGCAGGCGGCCACCTACGTGCTGGCCGCGGTGGTCGCGGCGGCGGTCGTCGGCGCGATGTCCTTCCTGCACAACGGCACCTCGGCGGCGAAGAACGACAAGGTCGGCCTGTCCCTGTCGACGCTGAACAACCCGTTCTTCGTGCAGATCCGGGCCGGCGCCGAGGAGGAGGCGAAGAAGCGGGGCGTGGACCTGACCGTCACGGACGCGCAGAACGACGCCTCCCAGCAGGCCAACCACCTGCAGAACTTCACCAGCGGAGGCCTCGGCGCGATCATCGTCAACCCGGTGGACTCGGACGCGGCCGGCCCCTCGGTGCGCTCCGCCAACAACTCCGGCATCCCCGTGATCGCCGTGGACCGGGGCGTCAACGAGGCCGAGACGGCCGCCCTGGTCGCCTCCGACAACGTCGCCGGCGGCCGGCTGGGCGCCGAGGCGCTCGCCGAGAAGCTGGGCGGCGAGGGCACCATCGTGATCCTCCAGGGCCAGGCCGGCACCTCCGCCAGCCGGGAGCGCGGCGCGGGCTTCGCCGAGGGCCTGAAGGACTACCCGGGCATCAAGGTGGTCGCCAAGCAGCCCGCCGACTTCGACCGCACCAAGGGCCTCGACGTGATGACCAACCTGCTCCAGGCCCACCCGGACATCGACGGCGTGTTCGCCGAGAACGACGAGATGGCGCTCGGCGCGATCAAGGCGCTCGGTTCCAAGGCCGGGAAGTCGGTCCAGGTCGTCGGGTTCGACGGCACGCCGGACGGCCTCAGGGCGGTCGAGGAGGGCACGCTGTACGCGTCCGTCGCGCAGGTGCCGAGGGAACTGGGCAGGATCGCGGTGGACAACGCGCTGCGCGCGGCCGAGGGCAAGAAGGTCAGCGGGACGGTGAAGGTTCCGGTGGAGGTGGTCACGAAGGAGAACGTGGCCGGCTTCGGCGGCTGACACCGGCGAGAAGGACCGGGGGCGGGCGGTCACGACGACCGCCCGCCCCCCCACGACCCAGTGGGGAGCCACG
>NZ_JAPSKQ010000086.1:5503-27364 GCF_031181555.1 Streptomyces sp.
TGCGGGCGGGGCCCCCGGGCCCCCGGGCGGGGGGGGGGGCGTCCCCCCCCCCCCCCCGCCCCCGCACGACCATGTGGGGAGCCACTTCATGTACGACTACGACCTGCTGGTCGTGGGATCGGCCAACGCCGACCTGGTGATCGGTGTGGAGCGCCGACCGGGCGCCGGGGAGACGGTGCTCGGCTCGGACCTGGCCGTCCACCCGGGCGGCAAGGGCGCGAACCAGGCGGTCGCGGCCGCCCGGCTCGGGGCCCGTACGGCCCTGCTGGCCCGGGTCGGCGACGACGGGCACGGCCGGCTGCTGCTGGACTCGCAGCGGGCGGCCGGTGTCGACACGGTGGGCGTGCTGGTGGGCGGGGCGCCGACCGGGGTCGCGCTGATCACGGTGGACCCGTCGGGGGACAACAGCATCGTCGTCTCGCCGGGCGCCAACGGCCGGCTGACGCCGGCGGACGTGCGCGCGGCGGCGAGCCTCTTCCACGCCTCCCGGGTGGTCTCCGCACAGCTGGAGATCCCGCTGGAGACGGTGGTGGAGGTGGTGCGGAACCTGGCGCCGGACAACCGGTTCGTGCTGAACCCCTCGCCGCCGCGCCCACTGCCGTCCGAGGTGCTGGCGGCCTGCGACCCGCTGATCGTCAACGAGCACGAGGCCAGGGTGATCCTGGGCGAGGCGTGCGTGAGCGAGGATCCGGAGGACTGGGCGCGGCTGCTGCTGGCGAAGGGCCCGCGCTCGGTGGTGGTGACGCTGGGCGGGCAGGGGGCCCTGGTGGCCTCCTCCGACGGCGTCTCCCGCGTCCCGTCCGTCACCGTGCACGCCGTGGACACCACCGGCGCGGGTGACGCGTTCACCGCCGCGCTGGCCTGGCGGCTGGGCGCGGGCGAGTCCCTGGCCGAGGCGGCGGCGTACGCGGCCCGGGTCGGGGCGGCGACCGTCACCAGGGAGGGGGCGCAGGCCTCCTTCCCGACCGCCTCGGAGGTCGCGGCTCTGTGCTGTGCCGACCCGGGGGACGGGTCGCGAGGTGAGTCCCGGTGAAGAAGCACGGGATCCTCAACCGCCACCTCTCCGGCGCGCTGGCCGGACTCGGGCACGGCGACGGGGTGCTGGTGTGCGACGCCGGCATGCCGGTACCCGACGGGCCGCACCTGGTGGACCTGGCCTTCCGGGCCGGGGTGCCGTCCTTCGCCGAGGTGGTCGAAGGGCTGCTGGAGGAACTGGTGGTCGAGGGCGCGACGGCGGCGACCGAGGTGCGGCAGGCCAATCCGGCGGCGGCACGCCTGCTGGCGGGGCACTTCCCCCGCCTCGAGCTGGTGCCGCACGAGCGGCTCAAGGAGCTGACGGCCGGCGCGCGGCTCGTCGTCCGCACCGGCGAGGCACGGCCGTACGCGAACGTGCTGCTGCGCTGCGGGGTGTTCTTCTGACGTCCCTGTCCGACATCTCTGTCCGACATCTCTGTCCGACGTCCGCTGACCGGCGTCGGTGAGACTTCGAGGGGGCCCGGTCCGTCGACCGGGCCCCCTCGCTTCCCTCCCCGTCAGAACCCCTACAAGCCCCCCCGGGTCCCCCTCCAGAAGTCCTGACGCACAGTACGACCGGCGAAGTGCGGGGAGGGTTGCACGGTCTCTCCGGATTTTTTTCCCGGCCCGGTTCCCTACGGCGTTCCCCGGACAGGAAGCAGCCGTCCGGTACGCGTCGGGGGCCGTGGGGCGATGCTGGTGCGGGAGTTCCGGACCCCTGCTGCGCAGCGACGGCTTCCGGGCCGTTTCGGGGCGGAGCACCTCGTCGTGGCCGACAGCAGCCTCTCCTACGACTACGGCGTCCGGATCAACAGGTCGCCGGAGCGGTCCACGCCGGTGGTCGTCGGCGTGCCCCGGGCCCGGCTGCCGCTGCCGCCCCGCGCGGTCCGGCGTTGCCGCCCGTGCCCCGGTCCCGGTGGACCGGGGCACGGGCGGCACGCTGTACCGCCGGCTGACCGACGTCGCCCGGCGGGCCGACGGGTGCACGCAGGCCGACGTACCGACGCCGGCCTCGGTGACCACGGATCTGCTCGCCTCCGTGCTCGGCGGCTGTCCGGACTCCGAGGACGCGCTGCCCCCGGAGTCCCGCCCGGCGTCGCCGAGGCGTCGGTGCGTTCTAAGCGGCGTGCTCCGCGAACCGTGCCGCCGTTTCGGCCAGCACCTCGCGGCCGTCCCGGGCCCACAGGCCGTCGTTGAACAGTTCGACCTCGATGGCGCCGGTGTAACCGGCCGCCTCCACGTACCCCTTCCACTCCCGCATGTCGATCGAGCCGTCGCCGATCTGGCCGCGGCCGTTGAGGACGCCCTCGGGCAGCGGGGTGGTCCAGTCGGCGAGCTGGAAGGTGTGGATACGGCCCTGGGCGCCCGCGCGGGCGATCTGTGCGGGCGCGGTGTCGTCCCACCAGATGTGGTACGTGTCGACGGTGACGCCGACCTGGTGGGCGGGGAAGCGTTCGGCGAGGTCGAGGGCCTGGGCGAGCGTGGAGACCACGCAGCGGTCCGAGGCGAACATCGGGTGCAGCGGCTCGATGGCCAGCTTCACGCCGTGCCGCTCGGCGTACGGGCCCAGCTCCGCCAGGGCGTCCGCGATGCGTTCCCGGGCGCCGCGCAGGTCCTTGGAGCCGGCGGGCAGACCGCCGGAGACCAGGACGAGCGTGTCGGTGCCGAGGGCCGCCGCCTCGTCGACGGCGCGGCGGTTGTCGGCCAGGGCGCGGGCCCGCTCGTCGGCGTCGATCGCCGTGAGGAAGCCGCCGCGGCACAGCGTCGTCACCGTCAGTCCGGCGTCGCGCACCAGCTTGGCGGTGGCCTCCAGGCCGTACGCCTGCACCGGTTCGCGCCACAGGCCGACGTTGCCGATGCCCAGTTCGCCGCAGGCCTCCGCCAGTTCCGGCAGCGACAGCTGCTTCACCGTCATCTGGTTGACGGAGAAGCGTTCCAGGCCCTGTCCGTTGCTCACTGGGTCACTCCGTACATCGCCAGGAGGGTCTTCATCCGGTCCTCGGCCAGCTTCGGGTCCGGGAACAGGCCGAGGCCGTCGGCGAGTTCGTAGGCGCGGGCGAAGTGCGGCAGGGAACGGGCCGACTGCAGGCCGCCGACCATCGTGAAGTGCTCCTGGTGGCCGGCCAGCCAGGCCAGGAAGACCACGCCGGTCTTGTAGAAGCGGGTCGGGGCCTGGAAGAGGTGACGGGACAACTCGACGGTGGGGTCGAGGAGCGCGCGGAAGCCGGCCACGTCGCCCGTGTCCAGGACGCGGACCGCCTCGGCGGCCAGCGGGCCGAGCGGGTCGAAGATGCCGAGCAGGGCGTGGCTGAAGCCCTGCTCGTCGCCCGCGATCAGCTCGGGGTAGTTGAAGTCGTCGCCGGTGTAGCAGCGCACGCCCTGCGGCAGGCGGCGGCGCAGGTCGACCTCGCGCTGGGCGTCCAGCAGGGAGATCTTGATGCCGTCGACCTTGTCCGGGTGGGCCGCGATCACCTCCAGGAAGGTGTCGGTGGCGGCGTCGAGGTCGCTCGACCCCCAGTAGCCCTCCAGCGCCGGGTCGAACATGGGGCCCAGCCAGTGCAGGACCACCGGCTCGGCGGCCTGGCGCAGCAGGTGGCCGTAGATCTCCAGGTAGTCCTCGGGGCCGCGCGCGGCGGCGGCCAGCGCCCGGGAGGCCATGAGGATGGCCTGGGCGCCGGACTCCTCGACGACCGCGAGCTGCTCCTCGTAGGCCGCGCGGACCTCGGCGAGCGTGCCCGAGGTGATCTGGTCGGTGCCGACGCCGCAGGCGATCCGGCCGCCGACCGCCTTGGCCTCGGCGGCGGAGCGGCGGATCAGCTCGGCCGCGCCCGCCCAGTCCAGGCCCATGCCGCGCTGGGCGGTGTCCATGGCCTCGGCGACGCCCAGCCCGTGCGTCCACAGGTGGCGGCGGAAGGCGAGGGTGGCGTCCCAGTCGACGGCGGCCGGCGAGTCGGGCGTGACGTCGGCGAACGGGTCCGCGACGACGTGCGCCGCCGAGAAGACCGTGCGGGAGGTGAGGGGCGTGCCGGGGGTGACGGCGAGCGGCTCGGTGCGCGGCTCGTAGGAGCGGAACCCGCCCCGGAAGTCGGGCAGTCGGATGGTCACAGCGTGATCTCCGGTACGTCGAGGCGGCGGCCCTCGGCCGAGGACTTCAGGCCCAGCTCGGCGAGCTGGACACCGCGGGCGCCGGCCAGCAGGTCCCAGTGGTAGGGGGCGTCGGCGTAGACGTGCTTGAGGAACAGCTCCCACTGGGCCTTGAAGCCGTTGTCGAACTCTCCGTTGTCGGGGACCTCCTGCCACTGGTCGCGGAAGACCTCGGTGACGGGGATGTCCGGGTTCCAGACGGGCTTGGGGGTGGCGGAGCGGTGCTGGACGCGGCAGCCCCGCAGGCCGGCGACGGCGGAGCCCTCGGTGCCGTCGACCTGGAACTCGACGAGTTCGTCGCGGTTGACGCGGACGGCCCAGGAGGAGTTGATCTGGGCGACGGCGCCGCCCTCCAGCTCGAAGACGCCGTAGGCGGCGTCGTCGGCGGTGGCGTCGTAGGGCTTGCCGTTCTCGTCCCAGCGCTGCGGGATGTGGGTGGCGGTGAGGGCCTGGACGGACCTCACGCGGCCGAACAGCTCGTGCAGGACGTACTCCCAGTGCGGGAACATGTCGACGACGATGCCGCCGCCGTCCTCGGCGCGGTAGTTCCAGGACGGGCGCTGGGCCTCCTGCCAGTCGCCCTCGAAGACCCAGTAGCCGAACTCGCCGCGCACGGACAGGATGCGGCCGAAGAAGCCGCCGTCGATGAGCCGCTTCAGCTTGAGCAGGCCGGGCAGGAACAGCTTGTCCTGGACGACGCCGTGCTTGATGCCGGCCCCGTTCGCGAGGCGGGCCAGCTCCAGGGCGCCGTCGAGGCCGGTGGCGGTCGGCTTCTCGGTGTAGACGTGCTTGCCCGCCGCGACGGCCTTCCTGATGGCCTCCTCGCGGGCGGAGGTGACCTGGGCGTCGAAGTAGATGTCGACCGTCTCGTCGGCGAGGACCGCGTCCAGGTCGGTGGAGACGTGCTCCAGGCCGTGCCGTTCGGCCAGCGCCCGCAGCGCGTGCTCACGACGGCCGACCAGGATCGGTTCCGGCCACAGCACGGTGCCGTCACCGAGGTCGAGGCCGCCCTGCTCGCGCAGGGCCAGGATGGAGCGGACGAGGTGCTGGCGGTAGCCCATGCGCCCGGTCACACCGTTCATGGCGATACGCACCGTTTTGCGTGTCACGTCGTTCCCTTCGTACGCGGTCCTCGCGCCGCGTACGTCCCGCCCGTCATCCGCCGGCCGGTGAGGGTGCGCGGTGACTGGTGAACGTGACAGCAAGCGCTTTCTATGTAGACAGAAGCTAGCCTCTGAACGGCGGTCCGGACAAGACCACGGCGAGCCGGACTTGTTCGAGGGGGCGAACAACCGGGCGTGTGGCCGTAGGGTCTGCTCGGAACCACGGCCCTGGGTGTGGGTGTGTACGACGGCGTACGACGGTGTACGACGGGATGCGCGAGGCGGAGGACGAGACATGACGGTGACCCTGGCGGACGTGGCGGCTCGCGCGCAGGTCTCCCCCGCGACGGTGTCGCGCGTGCTCAACGGGAACTACCCCGTGGCCGCTTCCACCCGCGAGCGGGTGCTGAAGGCCGTGGACGAGCTGGACTACGTGCTCAACGGCCCCGCGAGCGCCCTGGCCGCCGCCACCTCCGACCTGGTGGGCATCCTGGTGAACGACATCGCCGACCCGTTCTTCGGGATCATGGCGAGCGCGATCCAGTCCGAGATCGGGGGGCCGGGCGGGCGCGCGGGCGGGGAGAGACTCGCGGTCGTCTGCAACACCGGCGGCTCCCCGGAGCGCGAGCTGACCTACCTCACCCTGCTCCAGCGGCAGCGGGCGGCGGCGGTCGTGCTGACCGGCGGCGCCATCGAGGACGCGGCGCACAAGGCGGCCATGGACGCGAAGCTGCGCAAGCTGGCGGACGCCGGGACCCGGGTGGTGCTGTGCGGCCGGCCGCCGGCGCCGGAGGCCGGGGCGATCGCGCTGACCTTCGACAACCGCGGAGGCGGCCGGGACCTCACCGAGCACCTGATCGGCCTCGGCCACCGCCGCCTCGGCTACATCGCGGGCCCCGAGGAGCGCACGACCACGCGTCACCGCCTCGAAGGGCACCGGGCCGCGCTCACCGCGCACGGCATCGAGGAGGACCCGCGCTGGACCGTCCACGGCCGCTACGACCGCCGGTCCGGTTACGAGGCCACGCTGGAACTCCTGCGCCGGGACCCGACGTTGACGGCCGTCGTCGCCGCGAACGACACCGTCGCCCTCGGCGCGTGCGCCGCCCTGCGGGACTCCGGCCTGAGCATCCCCCGGGACGTCTCGGTGGCCGGCTTCGACGACCTGCCGTTCAGCATCGACGCGGTACCGGCACTGACGACGGTGCGGCTGCCGCTGGCGGAGGCGGGGGCCCGCGCCGGGCGCATCGCCATGGGCCGCGAGGAACCACCGCCGGGCGGGATCGCCTCGGTGCGGGGGGAGTTGATGGTCCGGGGGTCCACCGGGGCGCCACGGCGGTAGGCGGCCCGACCCGGCGGCAGGCGGACCGGCGGCCCGCACCGCCGGGAGACGTACGGCCTCCCGGCACCGCGCGGCCGGCCGCACCCCATCCGGACACAGGAACCGCCGGCGAACCGGAGCACGCGGGTCCCGGACACACCGCAGACGGCCCGGCGGCAGACGGCCCGCACCGCCGGGAGGTGTCACCTTTTCTCACCGTCGCCCGCTGCCCGCCTCCGCCACCGTCGCCACGGCTTCGTCCTCACCGCCGAGAAGCCGCACCGCTCCTTCGGGGAGGACCTGGTCGGCCGGGACCGGCGGCCGAACCCGGGCGCGACACCCGAGTGGCGAGGGGGGAGTCGTCCCCGGGGGCGCGGGTAGGTTCGTTCCCATGAAACTGGCGTTCTCCACCCTCGGTGTCCCCGGTCTGCCCCTCACCGACGTGCTGCGCCTCGCGACCGCGCACGGCTACCACGGCGTCGAACTGCGCGCGCACCCCGAGGAACCGGTCCACCCCGGCCTCTCCTCCGCCGAACGCGCCGACGCCGCCGCCGAGTTCAAGGCGTCCGGCGTCGAGGTCCTGGGCCTCGCCGGATACGCGCGGGTGGCCGCGCCGGGCGACGACGAACCCGTCCTCACCGAGATCCGCGCCCTGCTCGACCTCGCCCGCGACCTCGGCGCCCCCTTCGTCCGCGTCTTCCCGGGCGGTGCCCCCGGGCAGAGCCCCGAGGAGGCGGACGCGACGGCCGCCCGCCGGCTGGGCACGGCCGCCGAGTACGCCGCCGACCTCGGCGTCCGCGTCCTGCTGGAGACCCACGACTCGCACCGCACCGCCGCCGACGCGATGCGGATCCTCGGGCTGGTCGGCCACCGCCAGGTGGGCGCCCTGTGGGACGTGATGCACACCTGGCTCGGCGGCGAACAGCCCGCGGAGAGCTTCGCGGCCCTCTCCCCCCACCTCGGCTACGTCCAGGTCAAGGACATCGCCTCCGCCGACGACACGACCCCGCTCCCCCTCGGCGCCGGCGTCCTCCCCCTCGCCGACTGCGTGGAGGTCCTCTCCCGGCACGGCTGGGACGGCTGGCTGTGCTGGGAGTACGAGAAGCGCTGGTACGCCGACGCCACCCCGCTCCCCGACCTGCTCACCCCCGGCCGGCAGCACCTGGCCCGCCTCCTCAACGAGTCGGCCTGACCCGGCGGGGCCGCGGGAGCAAGCCGCCGGGCGGGGCCCGCGCCGAAATTCACTCGTCCGGGCCGCACACGGGCGGGTAGTGTCCGCGCGTGCCTCAGCCCGCGCCCCTCCCCGCCGTTCCGTCATGAGCCTCACCCGCACCCTGATCGACGTGCGGCCCCTGCGCACGTCCCCGCTCTTCCGGCGGCTGCTGATCGGGCGGACGGTGTCCGTGCTCGGCAGCTTCATGACCATGGTCACCGTCATGTACCAGGTCTGGGAGATGACGCGCAGCGCGGCCTGGAGCGGTGCGGTGGGCCTCGCGCAGGCGCTGCCGATGGTCTGCTTCGGGCTGTTCGCCGGAGCCTGGGCCGACCGGGGCGACCGGCGCCGGATCTACCTGGGTGCGACGGTCGGTCAGGCGGTCTGCTCCCTGCTGCTCGCGGTCCAGGGCTTCACCGGGCACGTACCGGTGGCCGGGGTGCTCGCGCTGGTCGCGGCGCAGTCCGCCTGCGCGGCGGTCGGCGCTCCCGCGGCCGGGGTGTTCGTCCCGCGCCTGCTGCCCAAGGAGCAGGTGGCCTCCGGGCTCGCGCTCTACCAGGTCACCGGCCAGGCGATGATGCTCGTCGGCCCCGCCCTCGGGGGCCTGCTGCTCGGCTGGTTCGGCATCGGCGTCTGCTACCTGCTCGACGCGCTGAGCTTCCTCCTCTCCTTCTACGGCGCGTTCGGTCTGCCCGCGCTGCCGCCCGAGGGGGAGCCGTCGCGGGCCGGTCTGCACGGGGTGCTGGACGGTCTGCGCTTCATGGCCGGCCACCGGGTGGTGCGCGGCGCGCTGGTCACCGACCTCGCCGCGACGGTCCTGTCGATGCCCTCCAGTCTCTTCCCGCTGGTCAACGAGGAGCGTTTCGGCGGCGATCCGCGCACGCTCGGTCTGTTCCTGTCGGCACTCGCGGTCGGCGGCGTCCTGGCGTCCGCGCTGTCCGGTGCGGTGACCCGCCGGGGCCGGCCCGGCCTCGTCATGCTCTGGGGCGCGGGCGCCTGGGGCGCCGCGCTGGCCGCGTTCGGCCTCATGAGCAGCCCGTGGGTGGGCCTGGGGCTGCTGGTCCTGGCCGGCGCGGCCGACGCCCTGTCGGTGCTCTCCCGCACCACGATCGTGCAGACCCGCACGCCCGACGCCCTGCTGGGCCGGGTCACGGCCGCCGAGACGATCGTCGGGCAGGCCGGTCCCCACCTGGGCAACGTGCGCGCGGGGCTGGTGGCCGGCGCGACCTCGGGCGCCACGGCCCTGGTGGCCGGCGGACTGCTGTGCCTGCTCGCGGTGTGCTACGTCGGCGCGAGCACACCGGAGTTGCGCGACGGTGCGCTCGCGCCGGAAGAGCGCTGACCGGCCGGCCCGGTGGTCGGCGCGGCCCACCGCCGGCGGGGGCCGCCGTCTCCCGGCCCGTGTCCGGCGGGCCGGGCGGTCCGCGGCGCCGCGCGGGTCACGCGGTCCCCGCCGGGCTCGCGGCCGCCCCCTCCTCCAGCCGGCGCCGGCGCTCCGGCCACTCCCCGGCCGTGGCCGAGCGGAGCGGGGAGTCGCGCAACCGGCCCTCCTCGCCCGGCACCCGGGTGTACGCGTGAGTGTCCCGGTCCTCCGCCGCCCGGGCCGGGTCGGCCGCGTGCCGGTGCTCCAGCGGCTCCAGCCGTACCAACGCCCCCGGAGAACGGGACCCTCCAGGACGGGACCCACCGTACGATCCCCCTTCGCGGCCGCCCGGACACCTCGTGGAACGCCGGGAAGCCTTCCGTACCCGCCCCGCGCCGTCGAACGGAGTTCCCGGCGCGCACGCGCCCCCTCATGACCGGCCGCCGGCCGCCCCCGGCGCCGGGGCGTCCGCGGCGCGGGCCGGAGGCGCCGCGGGGCGCCGTCGCACCGTCACCGACGCCATCGCCACCCCGCCCACCAGCAGCGCCGCCGCGCACCACCTGAGCGGGGTCACCGACTCGCCCAGGAACAGCGCGGCCGACGACATCCCGAAGACCGGGACCAGCAGCGAGAAGGGCGCGACCGTGGAGGCGGGGTGGCGGCGCAGCAGCCAGCCCCAGGCGCCGAAGCCGAACACCGTGGCGATCCAGGCGACGAAGAGCACCGTGCCCGCGCCCCGCCAGTCCAGGCCGGCCAGCGCCTCCAGGTCCCGCTCGGGGCCCTCCAGCAGGAGCGACAGGGCCAGCAGCGGAAGCACCGGCACCGTGCTCACCCAGACCATGAAGTTCAGGGCGTCCGGGGGTGCCGCCCTGCGGGTCAGGATGTTCGAGGCGCCCCAGCAGGCCGCCGCCGCGACGACCAGGGCGAAGCCGCCGAGCGGGCCCGAGGCGCCCTCGTCGACCGCCGCGACACCGATCCCCGCCAGCGCCACCGCCATGCCCGCGAGGCGGACGCGGGAGGGACGTTCGCCGAGGAGCGCGAAGGCGAACAGGGCCGTGAACACCGCCTGGATCTGGAGCACCAGGGACGACAGCCCGCCCGGCATCCCCGCGTCCATCCCGACGAACAGCAGCCCGAACTTGGCCACCCCCAGCACCAGCCCCACCCCGACGATCCACTTCCACGCCACCTTGGGCCGTCCCACGAGGAACACCGCGGGGAGCGCCGCCACGAGGAAGCGCAGGGCGGAGAAGAGCAGCGGCGGGAAGTGGTCGAGCCCGATCTCGATGACGGTGAAGTTCACGCCCCAGACGGCGGCGACGAGAACGGCGAGCAGCAGGTGGGAAGGTCGCACACGTCAAGGATCACCGCCCGCGACACTTCAGCACCAGCGACGGTTCCTGCATGGTTGGATGAAGCACCGCTAACCGATCGGGAGCCGTCCATGCTCGACCTGCAGCGTCTGCGCGCCCTGCACGCCGTCTCCGTCCACGGCACCGTCGGCGCCGCCGCCACGGCACTCGGGTACACCTCCTCCGCCGTCTCCCAGCAGATCGCCAAGCTGGAGCGGGAGACCAGGACCGTCCTGCTGGAACGGGAGGGCCGGGGCGTGCGGCTGACCGACGAGGCGCACCAGCTCGTCGCTGCCGCACAGGAGTTGCTGGCCATCGTGGAGCGCGCGGAGACCGAGCTGGAGGAGCGGCGCGGGGTGCCGGCCGGGCGGCTGACCATCGCGGCGTTCGCGTCGGCGGCGCGCGGCCTCATGCCGCCGGTACTGGCCGACCTGGCCCGGCGGCACCCCGCGCTCGACACCCGGCTCACCGAGATCGACCCGCACCTCTCCGTGGACCTGGTGGCCAAGGGCGCCGTCGACCTCGTCGTCGCGCACGACTGGGACATCGCGCCGCTGCCGGCCCCGGCGGGCGTGGAACAGGCGGCCGTCGGGGACGACCTGTGCGACCTGCTGGTGCCCGAGGGGCATCCGTTCGCGGGGCGCACGGCGGTGCGGCGGGAGGAACTGGGCGGCGAGCGGTGGATCTGCCAGCCGCCGGGGCGGGTCTGCCACGAGTGGCTGGTGCGCACCCTGCGCACCGCCGGGCACGAACCCGAGATCGTCCACCAGGCCGACGAGAACCCGACCCTGGTCGCCCTGGTCGCGGCCGGGCTCGGCATCGCGCTGATCCCCCGGCTGGGGCGCGGCCCGCTGCCCGAGGGGGTGGTGGAGGTGCCGCTCGACCCGATGCCCGTACGGCGGCTGTACGCGCTGTGGCGCACGGGCGCGGCCCGCCGCCCGGCGATCGCGGAGACGGTCCGCACGCTGTGCGCGCACTGGCCCGGGGTCTCGGCGCACACACCCCGCTGACCCCGGCCGGACCCCCGGTCCCGATTTCGGGAAATCCACCGGGACCGGGGAACCCGTCCGCACCGCCGCCCGTCCCATCCGCAGGCTGCCGGATGAGTCTCCGTGGCGCGGTGTCGGCCCTCGCTGCCGGCTGCGATCGCTGACCCACCCTCTCCGCCGTGCCACGGCCGGCAGCACGCCGTCATCGGCGCGCCCCCCTCCTGCTGCGCCGATGACGGCCCCTCCTCGGTTACTGTGCATTCCCTTGACTGGCAGAAACTTCCCGGATATTGGTGACCTCCTGGAAGTTTCCTTCAGCGGATCCCCGGTCCCCGCGGATCACCTCCCAAAGGAGCGCACGTGCCCGACAGCAGCACGGGAAGCACGGGAAACACCGCACGTCCGTCCAGACGCACCGTCCTCGCCGCGACGGCGGGCGTCACCACCGCCCTGGCGGCCGGCGGCACCGTCCGGGCCGCCGCCGGGCCCTCCGCCCCCGACGACAGGAAGCTGCGCGCCCTCGTCTCCCGGATGACGCTCGAGGAGAAGGTCGGCCAGCTGTTCGTGATGCGGGTGTACGGTCACTCCGCCACCGAGCCGGACCAGGCCGACATCGACGCCAACCTCAGGGAGATCGGCGTCCGCACGGCCGCCGAACTGCTCGCCAAGTACCGGGTCGGCGGCATCATCTACTTCGCCTGGGCGCACAACACCCGTGAACCGCACCAGATCGCCGACCTCTCCAACGGCATCCAGGAGGCGTCCCTCGGTCTGCCGCGCGGACTGCCGGTGCTCATCTCCACCGACCAGGAACACGGCATCGTGGCCCGCGTGGGCGAGCCCGCCACCCTGTTCCCCGGCGCGATGGCCGTCGGCGCGGGCGGTTCGCGGTCCGACGCCCGCACCCTCGGCCGGATCGCCGGGCGCGAGCTGCGGGCGCTGGGCATCCGCCAGGACTACGCCCCGGTGGCCGACGTGAACGTCAACCCGGCCAACCCGGTCATCGGCGTACGGTCCTTCGGCTCCGAACCGGACGCCGTGGCGGAGCTGGTGGCCGCCGAGGTCGCCGGGTACCAGCACTCGGGGGTCGCGGCGACCGCCAAGCACTTCCCCGGGCACGGCGACACGGTCGACGACAGCCACGCCAAGCTCCCCTACATCCACCACACCCGCGAGCAGTGGGAGCGGCTCGACGCGCCGCCGTTCGAGGCCGCGATCGCCGCGGGCATCGATTCGATCATGACCGCGCACATCGTCGTCCCGGCGCTCGACGACTCCGGGGACCCGGCCACCCTCTCCCGCCCGATCCTCACCGGCATCCTGCGCGAGGAGCTCGGCTACGACGGGGTCGTGGTCACCGACTCCCTCGGCATGGAGGGCGTGCGCACCAAGTACGGCGACGACCGGGTGCCGGTGCTGGCGCTGAAGGCGGGCGTGGACCAGCTGCTCAACCCGCCCTCGCTCGATGTGGCCTGGAACGCCGTGCTGCGGGCCGTCCGGGACGGCGAGCTCACCGAGTCCCGGCTCGACGAGTCGATCCTGCGCATCCTGCGGCTGAAGGCGAAACTGGGCCTGTTCACGGACCCGTACGTCAGCCGGGCCGGCGTCGACCGCGCCGTCGGCACCCGGGCGCACCTGGCCGCGGCCGACCGGATCGCCGAACGCACCACCACCCTGCTGGTCAACGAGCGGAACCTGCTGCCGCTGTCGCGGCGCAGGCAGCCGAAGCTGCTCGTCGTCGGCGCCGATCCGGCCTCCCCGTCCGGTACGACCGGGCCGCCGACCCGTGTGCTCGCGGGCGCGCTGACCGAGCTGGGCTTCACGGCCACCGCCCTGTCCACCGGCACGGCACCGTCCGCGGCGACCGTCGCCGAGGCGGTGGCGGCGGCGCGGGACGCGGACGCGGTGGTCGTCGGGACGTACAACGTCACGGCGAGCAGCCGCCAGAAGACGCTGGTCGAGCAGCTCCTGGCGACCGGCACGCCGGTGGTGGCGGTGGCGATCCGCAACCCGTACGACGTGGCCCACCTGCCCGGCGTCCCGGCGTATCTCGCGGCGTACTCCTGGACCGACGTCGAACTGCGGGCGGCGGCACGGGTGATCGCGGGGCGCGTGGAGCCGCGCGGGACGCTGCCGGTGCCGGTGCAGCGGGCGGACGACCCGGCGACGGTGCTGTATCCCGTCGGGCACGGGCTGAGGTACCGGTGACCCGGCCGCGCGTACCGACGCGGGCGTAGCCCCCGTACGCCGCACACCCGGCGCACTGCCTCCGACGTGCGCAAAACACCCGGTATGTCTGGCGCGGCCCGCTGCGGCGGGCCACGCTGGACGGGGTGTTCGGGGGGATGACGATGCGGGCGAGAACGTATCCGGGGGCGGTGTGCGCGCTCGCGGCACTGCTGACGGGCTGCCAGAGCGCACCGGGCGGCGGGACCGGGCAGGACGGCCGCCCCGGCGAGCAGCGCACGGCGACCGTGTCGCCGGCGCCGGCCCGGCCGTCCGGGTACGGGGCGGTGTTCCTCGCGATCGACGAGTGCAGCTCCTTCGGCCGGACCAGCTTCACCGAGGTGCCCTGCGCGAGTGAACGGGCCGCGGCCCGGGTCGTCGCCCGCCACGACGGCACCGCGCGCGACGGGCCGCGCTGCCCGGCGACCACGGACTTCGTGCTGCACATCAGCGAGCAGCGCCCCTCCTCCGACGAGGACGGCGACGGCGCGGTGCCGCAGGGCTACGCCTGCATGCGCAACCTCCAGCCGCCGCACCCGGGCGATCCGGGCGGCGGGGGCGGTCCGCGCACCATCGTCGGCGACTGCGTCCACGACCTGGGCGACGGCAGGGTCCGTGAGACGGCGTGCGACGGCGAGGGGAAGCGGAAGCCGGAGTACAAGGTGACGAAGGCCGTGGACACCCGGTCGCAGTGCCCGGCGTCCACGGCCCTCTACGTGCGGCTCGGCGGCACGTCACCGGTGGGCTGCGCCCGCCCGGTGTAGTCCCGCCCCGCCGGCGTCCCTACGGGCGCAGCGTCCGCTCGTGCTCGACGCCGCGCTTGTCCAGCTTGGCGTCGAACTTCGCCAGCGGCTTGGCCGCCGCCGGGTTCTCCTGGACCGCGCTCGGGGCGACGTCCGCCCACTCGAGAATGCGGGCCGTGGCGAACGCCTTCTCCTTCTCGACCAGCCCGGCCACGTTGGCGCCGTGGTTCATGCCGGGGGCGGTGAGGACGTAGGAGTCACGCGCACCGTGCCCGAGGCGGAACGGCTCGGCGCCCCACGGGTCGTTCTCGCCGTAGACGAACAGCATGTGCCGCGCGTTGTGGCGGACCCAGCGGTCGACGTCCCGCATGGCCGACGGCTCGAACCTCATCGGGATCGAGCGGGGGACGAAGTTGCGCGGCGGCTGGTAGCCGTAGCGGATGTACTTCTTCTCGATGTGCGGGAAGTGGATGGTCGGCGCGCCCAGCTGCGTGCCGGCCTGGTAGTAGTACGGCGTGTACGGGCTCAGGCCCTGGTCGGTGTAGAACGAGAAACCGGAGATCGTGTCGATCGAGGTCCAGATCTCGTCGTCGGTGGCGTTCTTCGCGTCCGCCGGGACCTGCTCGCAGTCCTTCGGCGTGCTGTACTGCCAGAAGCCCCACACGTAGTCGAGGACGACGGCCTCGTACGCCCGGTCCAGGCTGCCGATGGTGTCGAAGGTGTAGCCGTTCTCGGCGGCGTACGCCTCGTACTTCTTCTCCAGCGGCTCACGGCGCACCAGCGCCTCGCGCTGCACCGCGTTCAGCCGGTCGCGGCACTCCTTGGTGCCGACGGTCGCGAAGAAGCGGTCGTAGGCCGAGTCCTCCTTGTTCACCACGTCGTTGGGGGCGACGTAGGCGACGACGCCGTCCATGTCGCGCGGGTAGAAGCGCTCGTAGTAGGTGGCGGTCATACCGCCCTTGGAGCCGCCGGTGGAGATCCAGTTCTTGGAGTAGATCCTCTTCAGCGCCGTGAAGATGCGGTGCTGGTCACTGGCGGCCTGCCAGATGTCCAGCTTGGACCAGTCGGCCGGGTCGGGCCGGGACGGGGTGAAGAAGCGGTACTCCATGGAGACCTGGTTGCCGTCCACGATCTGGGTCGGCTCGCTGCGGCGGGGCGTGGTGGACACGTTGTAGCCGCCGGTGTGGAAGACGGTCGGCCGTGCGACGTCCTTGTGCAGCACGGTGATCCGCTGCTGGAACGTGCCCTCGGAGGGCCTGCGGTGGTCGACCGGCTGGGTGTAGTTGAGGACGAAGAAGCGGTAGCCGGGGTACGGCTTCTCCTCGACCAGGCTCATGCCCGGGACGGAGAGCAGTCTCTCCTTGATGTCGGTGGTGCCGGTGGCCTCCGGCTCGGCGGCGGTGGCCGCCCCGGCCGTACTCATGGTGCCTATGAGCACCGTGAGCGCCAGCAGCCATCTGAGCGCCTTGCGCATGCGCACTCCCCTGTGAGACATATGTGCGCCGGAAGCTAGCGGACCAACTCCCCGCGGCACCAGGGGACATAGGGAAAACCCTGCGTACCGGCCCGTCGCGGGCCGTACGGGGCGGCGGGGTTCAGCACAGGATCCAGCCGGAGCTGACGGATCCTCGGCCCACGCGGCCCTTCACCCAGACGCAGCGGCGGCCGGCGTGCACGGTCACCGGGCCGGCGTGGTGCGTGAAGCGGCCCTCGTCGACGACCGGACGGCCGCCGCGCGCCCGCACGCTCACCGACATCGGCCGCCTGGTGCCGGGCTTCTCGGCGAAGGTGACGGCGCAGACGTAGCCGCCGCGCTTGTAGACGACCACGGAGCCGGTGGAGAACGGCAGGGTGCGGACCTTGCGGCCGGGGCAGGGCGCGGCGGCGTGCGCGTCACCCGGCGCGGCGACGGCGAGCAGCCCCGCGGCGGTCAGCACCGCCAGGCCGAGCGCGAGTCGCCGGCGTATCGCTCCACTGCCCACTGTCGTTCCTCCCCGTACCGCGCCTGCGCGACCAACGACGTACGGGTGTACGGACGCCCGGCGCGGGCCGGATGGTTGCTCCCCCCGTCCTGCGGGCGCCCTCGGGCGGGGTCAGCGGGAGGCGCCGACCGGCTCCTCGGGCTCGGTCTGTCCGATGAACGTCCGCCACAACGCGGCGTACCGCCCGTCGCGGGCCAGCAGCTCCTCGTGCGTGCCGTCCTCCGCGACCCGCCCGTGGTCCATGACGACCACCCGGTCGGCGCGGGCGGCGGTGGTCAGGCGGTGGGCGACGACCAGGGTGGTGCGGCGGCCCGCCAGCCGGTCGGTTGCCTGGTTGACCTGGGCTTCGGTGGCCAGGTCGAGCGCGGCCGTGGCCTCGTCGAGCAACAGGATGTCGGGGTCGACGAGTTCGGCACGGGCCAGCGCGATCAGCTGGCGCTGGCCGGCGGAGAGGTTGCGGCCGCGTTCGGCGACCTCGTGCAGGTAGCCGCCCTCCAGGGTGGCGATCATCTCGTGCGCGCCGACCGCGCGGGCCGCCGCCTCCACCTCGGCGTCGGTGGCGTCCGGGCGGCCGTAGGCGATGGCGTCGCGGACGGTGCCGGGGAAGAGGTACGCCTCCTGCGGGACGACGCCGAGCCGGTGCCGGTAGGCCGTGAGGTCCAGGTCCCGGATGTCCGTGCCGTCGACGGTGACCCGGCCGCCGGTGGGGTCGTAGAACCGGGCCACCAGCTTGACCAGGGTGGACTTGCCGGCGCCGGTCTCGCCGACGAAGGCGACGGTCTGCCCGGCGGGGATGCGCAGGTCGATCCCGCCGAGCGCCTCCTCCGCCTTCCCCCCGTCGCCGGAGGCGTAGGAGAAGTGCACGTCCTCGAAGGCGATCTCCCCTCGCAGGGACGGCACGTCGACCGGCTCGTCGGCGGCCTTGGTGGAGGTCGGCTCGCGCAGCAGCTCCTGGATGCGGCCGAGCGAGACGGACGCCTGCTGGTAGCCGTCGAAGACCTGGGAGAGCTGCTGCACGGGGGCGAAGAACAGGTCGATGTAGAGCAGGTACGCCACCAGCGCGCCGGTCGTCAGCGTCCCGTCGTCGACCCGGGCACCGCCCACGATCAGCACCGCCGCCGCCGCCGTCGAGGACAGGAACTGCACGAACGGGAAGTACACCGAGATCAGCCACTGGCCCCGGACGCGGGCGTCGCGGTAGCTCGTGCTGCGCTCGGCGAACCGGCGTCCGCCGTCCCGCTCCCGGCGGAACGCCTGCACGATCCGCAGCCCGGACACCGACTCCTGCAGGTCGGCGTTGACCGCGGACACGCGCTCGCGGGCCAGCTCGTACGCCTTCACGCTGGCCCGGCGGAAGAACCAGGTGGCGACGATCAGCGGAGGCAGCGTGGCGAAGACGACCAGGGCGAGCTGCACGTCGATCACCAGCAGGGCGATCATGATGCCGAAGAAGGTGACCACCGAGACGAACGCCGTCACCAGGCCCGTCTGCAGGAACGTCGACAGGGCGTCGACGTCGGTGGTCATCCGGGTCATGATCCGGCCGGTCAGCTCGCGCTCGTAGTAGTCGAGGCCGAGCCGCTGGAGCTGGGCGAAGATCTTCAGCCTGAGCGCGTACAGGACGCGTTCGCCGGTGCGTCCGGTCATCCGGATCTCGCCGGTCTGCGCCGCCCACTGGGCGGCCACGGTGAGCAGGGCGAGCAGCGAGGCGGCCCAGACCGCGCCGAGGGCGGCCTGGGTGACGCCCTCGTCGATGCCGTGCCGGATCAGCACCGGCAGCAGCAGGCCCATGCCGGCGTCCACGGCGACGAGTCCGAGGCTGACCAGGAGCGGCAGGCCGAAGCCGCGCAGGAGGCGGCGCAGGCCGTAGGAGTCCTCCGGCCGGACGGCGTGGGCCTCGTCGACGTCGGGAACGTCGGTCGCCGGGGGCAGCGCCTCGACCTGGGCGAGGAGTTCCGGGGTGGCCGGGGTGCCGGACAGGGCGGTGTCCTTGGGCTCGCGGTCGCCGGTCCACAGCCGTGGGGTGACCCCGCGCTCGGCGTCGAACTCGGCGTCCAGCTCCGCGCGGACGGAGGTGTCCTCGTCCTGCGGTTCCGCGGGCGGGGTGTGGCCCGGGGAGACGGCGCCGAGTTCGTCGGGGTCGGTGAGCAGCCGGCGGTAGAGGGCGCAGCGCCGCTGGAGCTCGTCGTGGGTGCCGATGTCGACGAGCCGGCCGGCGTCGAGGACGGCGATGCGGTCGGCGAGGCCCAGAGTGGAGCGGCGGTGGGCGATCAGCAGGGTCGTGCGGCCCCGCATGACCTCCCTGAGCGCCTCGTGGATCTCGTGCTCGACGCGCGCGTCCACGGCCGAGGTCGCGTCGTCCAGGACCAGCAGGCGCGGGTCGGTGAGGATCGCGCGGGCCAGGGCGATGCGTTGGCGCTGGCCGCCGGAGAGGGTCAGTCCGTGCTCGCCGACGGTGGTGTCGTAGCCGTCGGGCAGCTCGGTGATGAACCGGTCGGCCTGGGCCGCGCGGGCGGCGGCGACGATCTGCTCGTCGGTGGCGTCCGGACGGCCGTAGGCGATGTTGCCGCGCACGGTGTCGGAGAAGAGGAAGGAGTCCTCCGACACCAGCCCGATCGCCGCCCGGAGGGACTCGGTGGTCAGCTCGCGCACGTCGTGGCCGCCGACGAGGACCGCGCCGCGCGTGACGTCGTAGAAGCGCGGCAGGAGCAGGGCGACGGTGGACTTGCCGGAGCCGGAGGAGCCGACGACGGCGAGGGTCTCGCCCGGGCGGATCTCGAAGGAGAGGCCGTCGAGGACCGGGTGCCCGGGGTCGTAGCCGAAGGAGACGTCGTCGAACTCGACGGTCGCGGGGGCGTCGGCGGGCAGTTCCTTGGTGCCGTCGGTCAGGGACGGCTCGGTGTCGATCAGTTCCAGGACGCGCTCGGTGCTCGCGCGGGCCTGCTGGCCGACGGTGAGGACCATCGCGAGCATCCGGACCGGGCCGACGAGCTGGGCGAGGTAGGTGGAGAAGGCGACGAACGTGCCCAGCGTGATGTTCCCGCGCGCGGCGAGCCACCCGCCGAGCGCCAGCATCGCCACCTGGCCGAGGGCGGGGACGGCCTGGAGGGCGGGGGTGTACCGGGAGTTCAACCGGATGGTGCGCAGCCGCCCGGCGTACAGGCGGCGTCCGACCTCGCGCAGCTTGCCGGTCTCCTGCTCCTCCTGCCCGAAGCCCTTCACCACGCGGACGCCGCTGACCGCGCCGTCGACCACACCGGCGACGGCGGCCGCCTGGGCCTGGGCGTACCAGGTGGAGGGGTGCAGCCGGGTGCGGCTGCGCCTGGCGATCCACCACAGGGCGGGGGCGACGGCGAGGGCGACGAGCGTGAGCGGCAGCGACAGCCACGCCATGATCACCAGCGAGATCAGGAACAGCAGGAGGTTGCCGATCGTCATCGGCAGCATGAAGAGCAGGCCCTGGATCAGCTGGAGGTCGCTGGTGGCGCGGCCGATGACCTGCCCGGTGCTCAGCTCGTCCTGACGGCGGCCGTCGAGCCGGGTGATCGTCCCGTACATCTCGGTCCGCAGGTCGTGCTGGACGTCGAGGGCGAGCCGCCCGCCGTAGTAGCGGCGGATGTAGGTGAGGACGTAGACGACGAGCGCGGCACCGATCAGGGCGCCCGCCCAGGGGGCCATGGCGCGGCTGTGGTCGCCGATCACGTCGTCGATGATCACCTTGGTGATCAGCGGGACCAGCGCCATCACGGCCATGCCGCCGAGGGAGGAGCCGAGGGCGAGGACGACGTCCTTGGGATGGCGCCACGCGTATCCGGCCAGTCGTCGTGCCCATCCCCGTTGCGGTGTCACGCGGGTGCCCTCCGTTCGACCTGATCTACCGGAAGGCACCAACGCGATCAGGAGCGGATTTCATCCCTCCGCAATGATCGGGAACGGTCAGACCCGTACGCGGAGAGCGTAGAAGCGGGTCGTCTGGACGTCGTTCTGGTTGTCGTCACTCACCAGGAGCACCTTGAGGCGGCCGTGGCCGCGCCCCGTGATCACCATGCCCTCGATGTTGTCGAGCAGCGGGTTGGGCTGGGGCTGCTCGGCGGTGGCGCCGAGGGAGGGGCAGTGGACGAGGTCGGCGAGGAGGGTCTTCTCGAACGCGGCGCGGTGCCGGTCGGCCAGGTACAGCCGGACGGTGTTGCCGACGCCGGAGGTGAAGCCGCGCTCCAGGACGAGCAGGCGCCCGTCGGGGGTGGCGGTGACCTCGGAGACACCGAGGCCCCGGTCGACCCGGTAGGTGTACTGGGCGCCGAGCCGGAAGGATCCGTGCGCGCTGCGCTGCCAGGTCTGGAAACGGACCAGGTCGGCGGGGTCCCCGGCAAGGGGGTACTCCATCGACGCGAGCAGGGTGCGGCCGCCGGGGAGGAGGGTCAGCCCTTCGAAGGTGCCGTTGGCCCGGGCGGGTCCCTCGGGGGCGGTACGGAGGGCGTCGGGCACGGGGAGCCGGCCGAGGACCTTCCCGTCGCGGGAGTGGCGGCGCACCGAGGGCTCGGTCTCGGAGGAGACGAGGTACGTGCCGTCCCGGTCGACGACCAGTCCCTCGGAGTCGAGCCCGTTCCCTTCCTCGTCGGTGAGCGGGACGACCCCCTCGGGCTCGAGGGTCCGGGCGTCCAGCCGGAACAGGGCGGAACGGTCGGAGAGGGCGACGAGCGAGCCGGTGGGGGTCCCCCCGCTCGAGCGGAGCCGGGAGCGGGGGAGGTCGACGGCGAGCGCGGAGAGGTTGCCGACGTAGGTGCCGTCGTACGTCGTCTTGTCGAGCGCGTCGGAGAAGCGGTCGAGGGAGACGGACGGCGAGCAGGCGCGGGGCGGGGTCGCGCCGGCGGGCGCGGCGGCGGTCAGGCAGCCGGCCGCCGTGAGGGCGGCGGTGGCGGTGGCGAGGAAAGTTCTCAGGCGCATGGGCGTCACCGTAGGGCGGCTCGGTGACGCCCGTTCCCCTCTTACCGACACATGACCGCCACCTCGCCTTCACCCTGACGCATACATGTCCATGTCACGCTTCTCGCGGCTGCTCTTTCAACCCGCGTAGAACGGACGCTCCCACATGCCCGTGACCCTCATACGCCGCCGCTGGAAGACCGTCGCCCTGGCCGCGTCCGCCGCCCTGGTCGGTCTCACCGTCCCCGCCCTGACCGCGCCGCCCGCCGGTGCCGCGACCACCGTCGCCGCCTCGACCACCGCCGGCGCCTCGACCACCCCGTACGACGACACCTACTACGCCGGCGCGATCGGCAAGACCGGCCCGGCCCTGAAGGACGCCCTGCACACGATCATCAGCGATCAGACGAAGCTGTCGTACTCGGCCGTCTGGAACGCCCTGAAGGTCACCGACCAGGACCCGGACAACAGCGGCAACGTGATCCTGC
>NZ_JAPSKQ010000087.1 GCF_031181555.1 Streptomyces sp.
CGTGCCCCCGGTGCACACCAGGATCTGCGGCCGGGACCCGGGCAGTACGCGGGCGCTGTCTCCCGCTCCCCGCACGAGACGTGACAGCCGGAAGTCGTCGACGGGCACCGGGTACACCTCTTCGTGGTCCCCTTCGCGCACCGGGTGCAACACCGGCGTCGGGAGGGCGGTGAAGCGGACGACGCGCAGCAGCTCGGGCACGTCCACGTGCTTGTTCGTCAGGCCGCAGCGCAGGACGTTGTCCGAGGCAGCCATGATCTCCACGCCCAGTCCCCGCAGATAGGCGTGTGGTACGCCCGCCCCGAGGAACAGGGCCTCTCCGGGCGCCAGCCGGACATGCCTGACCAGCAGGGCGGCCGGCACGCCGGGATCACCCGGGTAGGCCCGGGAGAGCCTGTCGTACACCGCCAACTCCTCCCGCAGCGGGCCGGGTTGCCGGGCAGCGGACGACAGTGCGCCGCCGAACTCGGCCGGCCGGCCCGGGAAGAGGGAGAGCAACGCGGAGAAGACCTCCCGCAGCGCCGGTTCCTCCGGGGCCGAGCGGAGCGTCTGGACGTACGGGGCCAGCCAGTCCAGGTTCAGGGCGGCCAGCAGATCGGCGCTCTCGTGCGGCGGCCGGAATCCGCAGAGGCCCTCGAACGGGGTGAGGGCGACGATCATCTCCGGCTTGTGCTGTGGGTCCCGGTAGGTGCGGTGCGGGGCGTCGAGGGGGACGCCCCGGGCGTTCTCCCGCGCGTATCCGGTGGCTGCCTGGGCCGGATCGGGGTGCACTTGCAGGGACAACGGGGCATCGGCCGCCAGCAGCTTGACGAGGAAGGGCAGCCGCGGACCGAAGCGACGCACGACCGCGTCACCCAACTCGCCCTGCGGATTCTCCTCGATGATCCGGTCCAGCCCCCGAAGACGTCCGTCGCGCTCCACTCGGGAGGGGGCGCCGGGATGCGCGCCCATCCACACCTCGGCCTGCGGAGAGCCGTCCGGGGTGGTGCCCATGAGAGCGGGCAGCGCGGTGGGTGAGCCCCAGGGGTAGGGGCGAACGGTGTTGACGAGACGGTCCACGCGAGGGGTTTCCTTTCGCACTGCCGTGGAGTGCCCGGGCGGGCGGTGGGCTGGAGAACCGTCGGCCGCACGTCCGGGGCCGAGCGGTTCCGAGCAGGGGGGAAGCGCTCGTGCCGGAGTCGGCGGCGCAGGTGCGGGCCGGTCCGTCACCCGAGGGCTGCGCCGTCTCGCAGGGGGAGGGACGTCCTGGGGCCGGGCACCGCGCCGCCGTCGGATGCCCGGGGGCCGACCGGTGTGGCGCCGACGGCCGCGCCCGCCGTCCCCTCCGGTCCCACGACGGGGGCGGCGGCGACGGCCGCGGCGCCGATCAGCCCGGCGTTCAGGGCCAGTGCGGCCGGCACGACCGGTACGTCGCGCGTGAAGTCGAGGACCGCGTAGTCGGCCATGTGCCGGCGCAAGGGGGCGAACAGAGTGTCACCGGCCTGTGCCACACCTCCGCCGATCACCACGAGGTCGAGTTCGACCAGGGCGGTCGTCGCGGCGATCGCGGCCGCCAGGGCCTGGGCGGCCCGGTCGTACGCGGTCCGGGCGACGGGGTCGCCCGACCGGGCCGCGGCGGCGACACCCGCCGCGGTCGCGGCAGTGCCCGCGGGCGGGGTCCAGCCTGCCGCCAGGGCGTGCGCGGCGATCGCCGTCCCGCTCGCCAGCCCCTCCACACAGCCCCGGGCACCGCACGGGCACGCGGACCCGTCGAGGTCGACGGAGATGTGCCCGATGTGCCCCGCGTTCCCCGATCGCCCGGCGTGCAGCCGTCCGCCCAGGATCAGTCCGCCGCCGATGCCCGTGGAGACCACCATGCACAGAGCGCTGTCCACCCCGCGAGCGGCTCCCAGCCAGTGCTCGGCCGCTGCCATGGCGACGGCGTCCCCGACCAGTACGGGATCCGCGTGGGCGGGCACACGGGGATGCGAGCGGATCCGCTCGATC
This sequence comes from Streptomyces sp., assembly GCF_031181555.1. GTDB lineage: Bacteria > Actinomycetota > Actinomycetes > Streptomycetales > Streptomycetaceae > Streptomyces > Streptomyces fimbriatus. Next base: position 1,987 of record NZ_JAPSKQ010000087.1, read on the forward strand.
AGCGGAAAACCGCGCCAGCCCGGGATGTTGACCGGGCTCACCGTCCCGGCGGACATGTCCACCGGACCCGCGCTCGCGACGCCCAGGCGCGCCAGGTCCCGCCAGGCGGAGTGGCCGGAGAGCTCATCCAGGACGCCCGTCACGGCGCCCATCAGCACCTCGGCCGGTTCGCGGGCGGGGGTGGGACGCTCGGACCGCACGAGCAGCCGCCCCTGCGGATCCACGAGTGCTCCGGCGATCTTCGTGCCACCGATGTCGAGTGCTCCGTACACGACCATCACGTCGGTCCTTCCTTGCGAACAGCGGGATTCAGCCCTCGGGGACGGACACTCTGCACACTGCTGACAACGTTGTCTAGCTGGCAGTAAGTTTAGTCCAGGTTTTAGTAAAATCACCGTGCGAGTTGCCGGTCAGCTTTACAGAACCGGTTTAGTTCCTGAGGGTCCCGACTGTACCGTCAGCGACAGGACACGGACACCTCGTGAGTGACTTTCCTTCCTTCCCGCCCGATTTCGTCTTCGGTGCGGCCACCCAGGGACAGGGGGCGACCGGCCGGGCGGCGGACTCCGCCTGCCCGGTCACTTCAGACCCGGCGCACCTGGAACGGTGAACTGCGCACCGGCACCGGGGCGTTGGCGGCACAAGGGGAACAACTGGCTGAGGAGTCCCGCGCCGTCACCGAGCGCCGGGGCGTACTCGATGCCGGACTCGCTGCGGTGCGGGGTGACGACGTCCCCCGTCACGCCCGCGCACGTCGTCACCGCCACCTGCTTTTCAGCGGCCCCGCTGAGCGCCGTGCCGCTCAGGACGACGCCTGGCCGTTCACGGGGATCACTCGGGCCCTGTGGGGCAGCGGTGCCGCCCTCGCATCCCTGGACGCGGTGAACGGGGCCGGCCGAGGAGGCCCGTCGCCACCGTGTCCGGCGGACTCCGCGTACGTCGCCTACGGCGCGGCCGACCACTACGGCGCTCCCGGCGGCCCCCGACGCATGTAGGGGGACGTAGGGGTGTGCAGCGTGGGCGCCGGTGCATAACCTACCGGGGAATGCCAGCCCCATTCCGTGAGCAATACCGTCAGGAAAAGGCGCTGCGCGATCTTCGCGCCCGGTCCGGCAACGGCCAGACGTCGAGAGGAGCTTTTCCCGCATGAGTGCCTCCCAGCCGAATGTCATCCTCAGTGGCTGTTCTTCGCCCTACTTCACTGAGACGCAGCGCATTCGTTATGTTCCTGACCCGGACGAGAAGCTGAAGTTCTTCCTGGGAAGTCACTACGAGCACTTCGTTCCCAGCCCCGACTGGGAGGTGCACGACGGCCTTCGCCTGCGGGTCTTCGTCTGGGAGCGTGCCACTCGCCCTGCCGAGTGAACCCCGGCCCGACCGCGGGAACGGCGGCGGCACCCCACCGGGTGACCGCCGTCGAGCCGTCGGTTCGTCTGTGCTGAACGGAGTACCGGACCAGTGGGGTCGCTCCGTGGTTGCGCGGCGGACCGCACCCGGCGTCGCAGGCGGCCGGGTTCGGGGGTTTCGCCGCTTCCGGTTCCGTCGACGGCGAATCCCCGCCCCGCGCAGGCGAGTTGAAGGGGCGTGCGGGGCTGGTGCAGCGGTGGCCGGCCGACGAGCGCCGGGCGCCGTCCCGGCTGGTGTGGGCCAGCCGGAGCGCGACCGGCGTACGGGCCCGGGAGCCGGCGCCCGGCCTTGTCCCGGCGGAGTCATCGCGCAGCTGTGGCCTGTTTCCTCCGGTGTGCCGGGTGGAGCCGACCGGCGTCTTCCGCGGTGTTCCGCCCTCCACCGCGTACGAGAAACGCAAAGCGATCGGCGGGGGCGCGAAAAGACAACGACACCGATGTGTCGGCAGGAATGCTCCGTGCTGTCGCGCGCGACATCGATATGGTGCATTTCCTGTGGGGAATGCCGGCGCGGTGACTCGACGAGACGGAGGCTCCCGCGCGTGTGACGACCCGGCGAGGGGTGGAGGCGACCGTCCCGGCGGACGGTCGGCTGGAACTCGGCTGTGCGGCCTCCGGTGTCCGCTTCCTGCGCGGTGCCGTCAGCACCGCCGTGTGGATCGCCCCGTCCCGGCGAGGCGGCCGCCCCGACGCCGTGGCCGTGCCCCTCGCCGGACACCGGAACCCCCGTCCCGACGACGAGCGCCCGGGCCCCGATGAGCCCACCCAGCCGGTGAGGGCATCAGGTCCGCGGGCGGCAGTGCGGCCGTACCCGTCCACTGGAGGCCGCGACTCCCGTGCCCCGCCGGCACGCACGCCCCCTACCCGGGCCCCCGCGACCCCTAAAGACGTGACCGTCCGTCCGGTGCCTCCGCCGGCCCGGGGGACACCGGTCCCGGCGAGCCGGGACCGGGCGTCGCGGTGGCCGCGAGGGCGCGTCAGGAGGGGGTGTCGTCGGACTCCGTGCGGGACCTCGCCGCCCGCCGCAGCCGGTGGTGGCGCACCCCGCTCTGCTCCGTGACGGCGTCTCCGACCATCGCCCGCACGACGTCCCGCAGCCCGTGCAGGGCGTGATGCCGGGCGGGGCCCGCGCCCGGATCCTCCCGCAGCTCCTTCAGCAGCGCCCAGCACAGCAGCAGCATGACGACCACGAACGGCAGCGCCACCAGGATCGTCGCCGTCTGCAGCGAGTTCAGCCCGCCCACCACCAGCAGCACCGCCGCCACCGCCGCCATCAGCACACCCCACAGCACGACCAGCCACGACGGCGGGTGCAGCGCCCCGCGGCTGGTCAGGGAGCCCATCACCAGCGACGCCGAGTCGGCGCTCGTGACGAAGTAGGTCATGACCAGGACCATCGCGACGAACGACGTGACCGTGCCGATCGGCAGTGCGTCCAGCATCGCGAACAGCGACGCCTCGGCGCCGTCCGCCACCGCGCCCGCGAGGTCCGCCTGCCCGGTCGACTCGAGCCGGAGCGCCGTACCGCCCATCACGCAGAACCAGACGACGGTCGCCCCGCTCGGCACCAGCAGCACACCGATGAGGAACTCGCGGACGGTCCGGCCGTGCGAGATGCGGGCGATGAACGTCCCCACGAACGGTGCCCACGACAGCCACCAGGCCCAGTAGAAGATCGTCCAGGCGCCCAGCCAGGCGTGGTCGGAGAAGGCCCCGGTCCGCGTCGCCATGGGGAGCAGGTTCTGCAGATAACCGCCGACGGACGCCGGGATCGTGTCCAGGACGTAGACGGTCGGGCCGAACAGGAAGACGAACACCATCAGGGCCGCCACGAGCACGATGTTCAGCGTCGACAGCCACTTGATGCCCCGGTGCAGACCGGAGAAGGCCGAGACGACGAACGCCGCCGACAGGGCCGCGATGATGATCAGTTCCGTGGTCCGGGAGGCGTCGACCCCCGCCGTGAGGTCGAGCCCCTCGGCCACCTGCAGCGCGCCCAGGCCCAGGCTCGTCGCCGTACCGAAGACGGTCGCGAAGACGGCGAGGAGATCGATCACCCTGCCCTGCCACGACACGGCCCGCCGGGCCCCGATGAGCGGCACGAACGCGGAGCTGAGCCGATTGCCGCGCCCCTTGCGGAAACCGGCGTAGGCCAGGGCGAGTCCCGCGATCCCGTAGATCGCCCAGGGGGTGAGCGTCCAGTGGAAGAACGAGTACTCCATGGCCGTACGCGCCGCCGCGCCGGAACCGGTCCGTGCGCCGCTCGCCGGGGGCGGCGTCAGGTAGTGCGTGAGCGGTTCCCCGACTCCGTAGAACATCAGACCGATGCCCATGCCCGCGCTGAACATCATCGCGACCCAGGCGAGGTTCCCGAACTCCGGCTCGGAGTCGTCCTCGCCCAGCCTGATCCGGCCGAACCGGCTGAAGGCGATCACCAGGCACAGGACCAGGAACACGTCCGCGGCGACCACGAACAGCCAGCCGAAATTGTCCAGCACCCACGCCAGGCTCGTGGAGGAGACACTGTCGAAGGACTCTTCGCCGAGCCAGGCCCACAGGACCACGGCGGCGACGGCGGCCATCCCGATACCGACGAGGGCGCGGTCGGGCGCGCCGGTCACAGGAGGGCCGGACGGAGACCCAGGCTGAGGCTGTTCGATCGGTTCCGTGCTCATGACGCCCCACTATGGGGGGGAAATCCCGTCACAACAGGGGTGGCACGCCGCCGACCGGCAGGTCCGGGCGGGTTCAGCGGCCCGCGCCCCCGCAGCGGTCCGGCTCCGCCCCGGGGGCGCCCGCCGCCGAGCCGACCGCCGTGACCTCGTCCACCGGCCGCCGCTTCGGCCCTCCTCCGGGCGGCGCGGTGCTCTGCCGTACGACGAGGTGCGTGGCCAGTTCTATGCGCTGGGCCGCCTTGCCGGGGTCGTCCGGGCTCAGGAGCATGCGGGTCGCCTCCTCGGCCATCCGGCGCAGCGGCTGGTGGACCGTGGTCAGCGGCGGGCTCGACCACTGGGCCAGCGGCACGTCGTCGTAGCCGACCACCGAGAGGTCCTGCGGTACCCGCAGGTTCCTGAGCCGGGCCGCCTCCAGCACGCCGAGCGCCTGGAGGTCGCTGCCCGCGAAGATCGCGGTCGGCCGGTCGGGACCGTCCAGCAGGTCCATGGCGTGCTCGAAGCCGCTCTGCACGTGGAAGTCGCCGAAGCGGACGAGGCGCGGGTCGATCGGCAGGCCCGCCATCGACATGGCCGAGCGGTACCCGTCGAGGCGGGCCAGTGAGCACAGCATGTCCTCGGGCCCGGTGATGATCGCGATGCGTTCGTGCCGGTGGTCGGTGAGGTGGCGCGTGGCCGCGAGGCCGCCGGCCCAGTTGGCGGAGCCCACGGACGGCACGTAGGGGTCGGGATCCCCGGCCGGATCGATGATGACGAAGGGGATGGCCTGCGCTTCGAGCTGCCGTTTCACGTCCTCCGGGAGCGACGAGAAGACCAGCACGACGCCCAGGGGTCTGCGCCGCAGCACGCCCTCGAGCCAGTCGGGCGCGGGGGAGTGCCGGGTGCCGCTCCTGGTGAGCACCACGGTCGCCCGGTTCTCCTTGGCAACGTTTTCCACGCCCCGGACGATCTCCATCGCCCAGACGCTGTCCAGTTCGTGGAAGACGAGTTCGACGAGGGGGGAGTGCGGCGCGCGCGGGTTCCGGCGGCGGTAGCCGTGAGCCTCCAGGAGCCGCTCGACCTTGGCCCGGGTGGCGCGGGAGACATCCGAGCGGCCGTTCAGCACCTTCGAAACTGTCGGTAGCGAGACCCCCGCTTCTTTCGCCACCTCGGCCAGCGTCACTCGTGCGCTCACCCCGTCGTCATCGTGCATGTCAGCAGGATAGGCCATGCGCTCGATAACGGTTTGGGTCAGTGCGGTGCACGACCATTGACCAAAAATCCGGTCTGACTTTACTGTCCGACAGCATGGACTTTCGGCAATGGTGTCGAAACTTTCGAAAGGCGAACGATGAAGACACGTGCGCGCTTGCCCAGACTGGTCGCCTGCGGTGCGACGCTCACCCTCGCACTCGGCCTCTCGGCGTGCGGTGACGGGAACGGCGGGGCGTCGTCGGACGACGGCAAGATCCATGTCCTGGTCTACGGGGACGCCAGCAACAAGGTCGAGAAGAAGATCGTCGACACGTTCAACAAGACGTCCGACGTCAAGGTCGTCCTCGACACCATCCCCGGTGCGGACTACCAGAAGAAGCTTCAGACGATCATCAACACCCCCCAGGCCCCGGACGTCTTCTTCAACTGGGGCGGCGGCAGCATCAAGCCGTTCGTCAAGGCCGATCTGCTGATGCCGCTGGACGACTTCATCAAGAAGAACCCGGACCTGGAGAACAAGTTCCTGCCGTCCGTCTTCAACAACGCCGTCGTCGACGGCAAGCCCTACGGCATCCCGATGCGCGGCACCCAGCCGGTCCTGCTCTTCCACAACAAGAAGGTCCTCGACGAGGCGGGCGTCAAGCCGCCGAAGACCTGGGACGAACTGCTCGACGCGGTCGGCAAGCTCAAGGACGCGGGCGTCACGCCGATCGCGCTCGGCGGCGGCGATGTCTGGCCGACGCAGATGTGGTTCCAGTACCTCTTCGACCGCGTGGCCGGCCCGGAGCTGTTCAAGAAGGCCGTCGGGGGCGACAAGAGCGCCTGGGAGAGCGCGGACAGCAAGAAGGCCCTGAACATGATCAGGGAGCTCGTCGACGCCGGCGCCTTCGGCAAGAACTACGACTCCGTCAAGTACACCAACGGCGGCTCGGTCGCGCTGGTGGCCTCGGGCAAGGCCGGCTTCGAGCTGATGGGCTCCTGGTACTACTCCCAGCAGCTGACGGACCACAAGGAGTTCGCCGAGAAGGGCCTCGGCTACACCGCCTTCCCGGCCGTCGAGGGCGGCAAGGGCGACCCGGCCAACGTCGCCGGCAACACCAACAACTACTACTCGGTGATGAAGAAGACCAAGCACCCCGAGGCCGTCGCCGAGTTCCTGAAGCTCATGTACTCCGATGAGTTCGTCAAGGCGCAGCTGGACATCGGCAACCTGCCGACCACGACCAACACCGCCGAGTTCATCGAGACCTCGGGCACTCCCGAGTACTCGCGCTTCCAGTACGACCTGGTCGCCGACGCCCCGTCGTTCCAGCTGTCCTGGGACCAGGCGTACCCGCAGAAGGCGAGCTCGGACATGCACAAGGCCGTCCAGCAGTTCTTCAACGGACAGCTCGACACGGATGGCTTCATCAAGGCCATGCAGGCCCTCCCGACCGAGTGACGAACGGCTCATGACCACAAAGACCACGAGCGCTCGGCCCGCCGCCGGACCCCGCGAGGAGTCCCGGCGGCGGCCGCCCGCCTCGTCCGCAACGACGGTGGGACGCCCCGGCTTCGCCTGGGCGCTGCCCGCCGCAGTGTTCTTCGCCCTCTTCGCGATCGCCCCGCTGATCATGGTCGCGGTGCTGTCCTTCATGAGCTGGGACGGGCTCGGCTCGCCCGAGTTCGTCGGCACGGACAACTGGTCGCGCCTGATGGACGACCCGGTGATGCTCAAGAGCATCTGGCTGACCCTGCTGCTGACCGTGCTCGGCGTGGTCGTCCAGACGCCGCTGAGCATCGTGCTCGGCGTCTGGGCCGCCGGCTACCAGCGCAACCGGGCCGTGCTGTCCGTCATCTACTTCATCCCGCTGCTGCTGTCCGCGACGGCAGTCTCCGTGCTGTGGCGGGCGCTGCTCGACCCGAACTTCGGCATCCCGGCCGAGGCCACCTGGCTGTTCGGCGACGGCAACCTGTTCGGTGAACAGGCCACCGCCATCGGCGTGCTGGCGTTCGTGAGCACCTGGCAGTTCACCCCGTTCCACACCCTGATCTACCAGGGCGCCGCCCGCGCCGTCCCGCAGGTGCTCTACCAGGCGGCGGAGATCGACGGGGCGGGCCGCTACCGGCAGTTCTTCCACATCACGCTGCCGCAGCTGCGCAACTCGATGATCACCTCGATGATCCTGATGATCGTCGGCGGTCTGACCACGTTCGAGACGGTCCTCATCCTGACCCAGGGCGGCCCCGGCACCGACACCACCATCAGCGCCTACTACATGTACGACAAGGCGTTCAAGGGCTTCGACTTCGGCACCGGCTCCGCCATCGCCCTGGCCCTGGTCGTCGCGGCCACCGTCATTTCGCTGATCGTCGTCCGGGTCTCCGGCTACGACAAGATGCGCAGCTCCATGGAGGGTGTGTCATGAGGCGCCGACCGAACTACGTGGCCGGCGTCGGCTCGCTCCTCTGGCTCTTCCTGGTCGGCCTGCCGCTGTACGTGATGCTCGCCGCGACCCTGCGCACCCGCCAGGACTACGCCGAGAACGGCCCGGTCTCCATCCCCGACAGCTTCACCCTCGACAACTACACCGGCGCCTTCGACTCCGGCTTCGGCCAGTACTTCTTCAACACGCTCGTCGTCACCGCCTGTGTGATCGGCATCGTGCTGCTGCTGGTCCCGCCGCTCGCCTACGCGATCGTGCGCAGCCGCGGCAGGGCCACGTCGGCGATCTTCCGGCTCTTCCTGCTCGGACTCGCCATCCCGGCCCAGGCCGTGATCGTGCCGATGTTCTACCTGATCAGCGAGGCCGGGCTGTACGACAACCTGCTCGGCGTCATCCTGCCGACGGCCGCGTTCTGCCTGCCGATGTCGGCGCTGATCCTCAGCGGCGCGATGCGCGACATCTCCCCGGAGCTGTACGAGGCCATGGCCATGGACGGCGCCACCCCGCGGCGCATGTTCTTCCAGCTCGTGCTGCCGCTGTCCCGGGGCGGACTGTCCACGATCGTCGTGTTCTCCGCCCTGCAGGCGTGGAACGGCTTCCTGTTCCCGCTCGTCCTGACCCAGTCCGACTCCACCAAGGTGGTCACCCTGGGTCTGTACAACTTCCAGACCGAACACGGCATCGACATCCCCGGTCTGCTGGGGGCCGTGGTGCTGTCCATGGTGCCCGTCCTGCTCGTCTACCTGTTCGCCCGTCGTGCCCTGGTCCAGGGTCTGATGGGCGTCGGAGGAAAGTGACCGCCAACGTGGCCGTTGAGACCACCCCCGAAGTCCCCCTCTGGAACGACCCCGCCCACTCCGTCACCACCAGGGTGTCCGCGCTGATCGACGCGATGACCCTGGAGGAGAAGATCGCCCAGCTGTACGGCGTGTGGGTCGGCGCCTCCGACGAGGGCGGCGAAGTGGCCCCCCACCAGCACGACATGGAGGAGGCCGTCGACCTCGACGCCCTCCTGCCCACCGGACTGGGCCAGCTCACCCGCCCCTTCGGCACCGCCCCCGTCGACCCGGCGCTCGGCGCGCTCTCCCTGCTGCGCACCCAGGCCCGCATCGCCTCGGCGAACCGCTTCGGCATCCCCGCCGTCGCCCACGAGGAGTGCCTGGCCGGCTTCGCCACCTGGGGCGCCACCGCCTACCCCGTCCCGCTGTCCTGGGGCGCCACCTTCGACCCGGACCTGGTCCACCGCATGGCCGGCGCCATCGGCCGCGACATGCGGTCCGTCGGCGTCCACCAGGGCCTCGCGCCCGTCCTGGACGTGGTGCGCGACGCCCGCTGGGGGCGCGTCGAGGAGACCATCGGCGAGGACCCGTATCTCGTCGGCACCATCGGCACGGCCTACGTGCGCGGCCTGGAGACCGCAGGGATCGTCGCCACCCTCAAGCACTTCGTCGGCTACTCGGCCTCCCGCGCCGGACGCAATCTCGCCCCCGCCCCCATGGGTCCGCGCGAGCGCGCCGACGTCCTGCTGCCGCCCTTCGAGATGGCGATCCGCGAGGGCGGCGCCCGGTCGGTGATGCACGCCTACAACGACATCGACGGCGTGCCCGCCGCGGCCGACGAGGACCTGCTGACCGGACTGCTGCGCGACACCTGGGGCTTCGACGGCACCGTCGTCGCCGACTACTTCGGCATCGCCTTCCTCAAGACGCTGCACGGCATGGCCGCCGACTGGGCCGACGCCGCCGGTGCCGCGCTGCGGGCGGGCGTCGACGTCGAACTGCCCACCGTCAAGACGTTCGGCGCGCCCCTCGTCGAGGCCGTCGCCGCGGGCCGCGTACCGGAGTCGGTGATCGACCGCGCCCTGCGCCGGGTGCTCACCCAGAAGGCGGAGCTCGGGCTGCTCGACCCGGACTGGAGCCCCGTGCCGCCCGCGCTCGACGGCGCCGACCTGGACGACCCGGACGCCCTGCGCGGCAGGATCGACCTGGACGGCCCCGGGAACCGCGAGCTGGCCCGCACGGTCGCCGAGGAAGCGGTCGTGCTGCTGAGCAACGACGGCACCCTGCCGCTTCACCGGCCGCGCCGCATCGCCCTGGTCGGCCCCAACGCCGACGAGCCCACGGCCGTCCTGGGCTGCTACTCCTTCCCGCTGCACGTCGGCGTCCACCACCCCGACACCCCGGTCGGCGTCGACCTGCCCACCCTGCGCGACACCCTGGCCGCCGAGTTCCCCGACGCCGAGCTCACGGTCGTGCGCGGCACGGGCGTCGACGACGGCGACGCCCTCGGCATCCCCGAGGCCGTCCGGGCCGCCCGGGACGCCGATGTCGTCGTCGCCGTCCTCGGCGACCGCGCCGGACTGTTCGGCCGGGGCACCAGCGGCGAGGGCTGCGACGTCGAGTCGCTGGCCCTGCCCGGTGCCCAGCAGCACCTGCTCGACGCGCTGCTCGACTCGGGGACGCCGGTGGTGACGGTGCTGCTCGCGGGCCGGCCCTACGCCCTCGGCCGTGCCGTGGAGGAGGCCGCCGCGATCGTGCAGTCCTTCTTCCCCGGCGTGGAGGGCACCGCCGCCCTCGCCGGGGTGCTCAGCGGACGGACCAGCCCGTCGGGCCGGCTGCCGGTGAGCGTGCCGCGCGGAGCGGGCAGCCAGCCGAACACCTACCTGGGCGCACGGCTCGCGCACGCCAGCGAGGTGTCCAACATCGACCCGACGCCCGCCTTCGGCTTCGGCCACGGCCTCACGTACACCACGTTCGACTGGAGCGACCTGGCGGTCGACGCGAAGGAGGCGCCCACCGACGGCGCGTTCTCGCTGGCGTTCACCGTCCGCAACACCGGTGGACGGCACGGCACCGAGGTCGTCCAGCTCTATCTGCACGACCCGGTCGCCTCCGTCGTCCAGCCGGTGCAGCGCCTCATCGGCTACACGCGGGTGCCGCTGGCCCCCGGTGAGGCACGCCGGGTGCGCGTCACGGTCCCGGCCGACCTCGCCTCCTTCACCGGCCGCGACGGCCGCCGCGTCGTCGAGCCGGGTGATCTGGAGCTGCGGCTCGCCGCGTCCAGCACCGACCCGCGCCTGACGGCGACGGTCACCCTGACCGGCCCGGAACGTCACGTGGACCACACGCGGCGCCTGCACGCCGTCTTCGGCCAGGAGCCCGCTGCCGGCGCCTGAGCCGCCGGCAGCACACGAGCGGTGCCCCCGGGGACGCGCCCACAGTGCCGACCTCCCCCGGGGGCACCGCTGTCTCCCCTGTCCCTCCGGGGCGGTGCGCGGTGTGCCGAGTGTCCCGACAGGTGACGGCTCGACCACGGCAGGCCCCATGGCGCCGGTGCCGAGGCGTGTCACCGACGCGCGTCACCGCTCGGTCCGGAGGACCCCTCCGCCCGGAGGCCGGGGAGGGCCGTCTCCGCGGCGGCCTGGGCCTCGTGGCCCGTTCGCCCGCCGCGTGCGAACTCCCGTGCGTAAGTGTCCTCGCCGATCGCGCCGCGCACCCGCGCGGAGATCCGCTCCACGTCGCCCCGCTCCGCGGGCGGGTGGGGAGCCCCGGCCCGTTCCCTGGTCGCCGCCGCCGTCCCGAGCAGACGTGCGGCGCGCTCCGGATGTCCGGCCAGGGAGTACGCGCCCGACAGGCCCTCCAGCGCAAGGGCGACCGAGCGGGGGTCCTGGGTGGTCACGGCCGCCGCGAGACCCTCGCGGTGGTGGGCGAACGCGCGGTCGTCCTCGCCCGACTGCTCGGCGATGAAGCCCAGTTCGGCGAGGACCAGCGCGAGCCCCGGGGCGTCGTCGCGCCGGCGGTTCCAGGCGAGCCAGGGGCGCAGCCGTTCCTCGGCGGCCTCGAGCCTGCCCTGGCGCCGGGCGCTCAGCGCGAGGCCCAGCGCGGCGAACTGCTCGGCCGGCTGATCGCCCTGCTCGGCCGCGAGCCGCAGTGCGCGCGTGTGCAGAGCGTCTGCTTCCTCATAGCGCTGCGCGAGCAGAGCGATCCGGCCGAGGCCCGACAGCTTCGCGGACACTTCGGGCCACATCTCGAGGGCCCGGGCCATCCGCAGGCTTTCGCGGTGCAGCCGGGCCGCCAGGTCGTAGTCGCCGCTGATCTCGGCGAGCCTGCCGAGCACATCGGTCGTTTTCGACCTGCCCCAGAGGTCCCCCAGTTCGGCGAACCGGGCGCGGGCCTCCTCGACGTTGCCGCGCGGCACCTCCAGGTCGCCGCGCGCCAGCGCGAACGCGGCGCGCGTGGTGAGCGCGGCGGCGGTGCCCCATGCGTCGCCCAGGGCGCGGAAGCGGACCAGGACGTGCTCGACCCGCCTCTCGCCGTCGGCCAGCGCCCCCACGGTCCACTGCGCGTGCGCCAGGAACCACTCGGCCCTGGCCGACTCCACGGTGGCCCCGGCGCCGTACCCGCGCCCGGGGTCGTGCTCCGTGACGTGCTCGCCGAGCAGCAGACGGATGCCCGCGTGCCAGAACTCCGCTTCCACGCGCTCCTCGGGCGCGGCCGGGCCCGGTGTGTCCAACGCCGTCGCCAGCGCCCTGCGGGCCTCGTTGAGCCGGCCGCGCACGAACCAGTACCACGTCAGGGAGTTGACCAGGCGCAGCGCGTCCCGTGCGGCCCCGGTGTCGGCGGCTTCCCGCAGCGCGCGCTGCACGTTCGCCGACTCCAGGTCCAGGGACCGGAGCCAGCGGGACTGCTCGCGCCCGTGCAGACGGGGCCGGGCCCGCTCGGCGAGCCGGACGCAGTGGCGCAGATGCCGGCGCGCGGTCACGGTGCCCTCCCCGGACTCGGCGAGCCTGTCACGCGCGTAGGCCGCGACGGATTCCAGCAGCCGGTAGCGCGGACCGCACGGGCCCTCGGTCCGTACGGCGAAGGACCGCTCCACGAGTACGCCCAGCGCGTCGACGACATCGGCCCGGGAGACGCCGTCGCCGGAGCACACCTCCTCGGCGGCCTCGAGACCGCACCCTTCGCCGAAGACCGACAGCCTCCGCAGCACCGTCCGCTCCCGGGCGTCGAGCAGGCCCCAGCTCCAGTCAAGCGTGGCCTGCAGCGTCCGGTGCCGCGAAGGGGCGTCCCGGTAGCCGTTGTTGAGTATCTTGAAGCGGTCGTCGAGACGGTCGTGCAACTCCCTGATGCCCAGGGACCTGACCCGGGTGGCGGCCAGTTCCAGGGCCAGCGGGATGCCGTCGAGGCGCCGGCACACGTTCGCGACCAGAGGGGCGGTGGTCGCGTCGAGCACGAACTCCGGGTCCGTGGCGGTGGCCCGCTCCACGAAGAGCTGTACGGCGCCCGCGCTCGTCACCGTCTCCAGGGCCGGCCGGCCCGCCGGTGGGAGGGACAGCGGAGCCACCGGGTACACCGTCTCGTTCCTGGTGCGCAGCGGCTCCTGACTGGTCGTCAGCACGTGCAGATGTGCGGCCCTGCTCAGCAGGAGGCCGGTCAGCCGTGCGGCGGACTCCACGACGTGCTCGCAGTTGTCCAGTACCAGGAGCAGCCGGCGGGCGGCCAGCGCGTCGGCGAGGCGGTGCGCGGGGTTCTTGTGGTCGTCCTCGGCGTTCTCGCGGATCCCCAGCGCCGCCATGACCCGCTCGGCCAGCGCGTCGGTGCTCGCGAGCCGCCGCAGCCCCCCGGTGTCGGCGAGTTCCACCAGGCAGCACCCATCGGTGAACGCGCCGGTGAGACTCTCGGCCGTGGCGTGGGCGAGACGGGTCTTGCCCACGCCGCCGGGCCCGGTGAGCGTCACCAGGCGCCGCTGCAGCAGCAGCGTCCGGAGCGCCCGCACGTCCTGGTCACGGCCGACCAGGGACGACGCCAGGGCCGGGAGCGTCGGCTCCGGCCGGTCCGGTGGCGACCCGACGGGCGGCCCGAGCCGGACCAGTTCGGGGTCGTGCCGCAGGATGGCGTGTTGCAGCGCCTCCAGAGCGGGGCCGGGGGTGAGCCCCAGCTCCTCGTCGAGCCGGCGTCGCAGATCGGTGAAGCAGTCGAGCGCGTCGGACGAGCGCCCCGCCCGGTACAGCGCCCGCATCAGGGCGCCCCGCAGGCCCTCGCGCAGCGGGTGCTTGCCGACCAGCTCGGTCAGTTCACCGATCAGCAGGTCGTGCTCGCCGAGCTCCAGCCGGGTCTTGGCGTGCTCCTCCACCGCCGTCAGCCGTTCGTCCTCCAGGCTCGTCGCCATCGGCCGTACGCACGGCTGGTCCGTGAACTCGGCGAAGGCGGGGCCGCGCCACAGGGACAACGCCTCGGTGTACAGCGCGACCCGCGCCCGGGGGTCCCCGGTGGTGCGGGCGTCGGCGACCAGGGCGCGGAACCGGCCGGCGTCCAGCGCGGCGGCAGGGACGTCCAGTACGTAGCCCGGTGCCCGGTGCGCCACCAGTGCGCGGCCGCCCGGCTCGGCGTCCTCCAGGGCGCGCCGCAACTGGGAGACCTTGGCCTGCAAGGACGCCGTGGGCCGTGCCGTGAACGTCGAGCCGCCCCAGAGGTCCTCGACGAGCCGGCCCACGGGCACGGCCTGTCCCCGGTGAGCGAGCAGATCGGCGAGCAGCATACGGACCTTGACCTCGGGCACGCGCACAAGGCGCCCCTCGTCCGTCCACACCTCCAAGGGGCCCAGCACCCCGAACTTCATGATCTCAGCGTAGCTGGCCGCCGCGCAGCGTGACCGGTCACCCACGGCGCCCGGCCACCGGCCCGAAGCGCGCCCGCGCATCGGTCCGAAGTCTTCCGGAAGTCCTCCGAAGCGAATCCGAAGCGGCCTCCACCAGGCTTCCGACGGAGGCGGTTCGACGGCGGTGAGGAAGGCGGACGGGGCGGGCCGGGAGCAGGGGCCGGCCGCACGACGTCCAGGGACCGTCCAGGGCCGTTCTCCTCACCGGGCGCCCCGCGTCCGGACGTTCAGCACACCGTTCTGCAGTGGAGGAACTGATCCATGGATGACAACCGCACCTCGGTGTCGGTACTCGGGCTCGGACTGATGGGGCAGGCGCTGGCCGCCACCTTCCTGAAGGCGGGTCGTGCCACCACCGTGTGGAACCGCTCGGCGGACAAGGCCGACCGGCTCGTCGCGGACGGCGCGGTCCTCGCCGGCACTCCCGCCGACGCCGTGGCCGCGAGCGACCTCGTGGTCGTCTGTCTGTCGACGTACGACGTGGTGCACGAGGTGATCGGCCCGCTGGGTGACGCGCTGCACGGCAAGACCGTGGTCAACCTGACCTCGGGCTCCTCCGAGCAGGCCCGTGACACCGCCGAGTGGGCGCGGAAGAACGGGGCGGCGTACCTCGACGGTGCCATCATGGCCACCCCGCCCGGCATCGGCGCCGAGACCTCGGTCCTCTTCTACGCCGGCGACGAGGCCGTCTTCGACGCCCACGAGCCGGTGCTGAGGCTGCTCGGCGGCGGCACCACCTACCTCGGTACCGACCACGGCAAGCCCGCCCTGTTCGACGTGTCGCTGCTCGGCCTGATGTGGGGGGCCCTGAACAGCTTCCTGCACGGTGTCGCCATCGTGGAGACCGGCGGTGTCAAGGCGCGGGAGTTCGTGCCCTGGGCGCACATGTGGCTCGACGCCATCAAGATCTTCACGGCCGACTACGCCGCGCAGATCGACGCGGGGGACGGGGAGTTCCCGGCCAACGACGCCAGGCTGGAGACGCACCTGGGTGCGCTCAGGCACCTCCTCGAGGAGAGTGAGGCGCTCGGTGTGGACACCGCGCTCCCCGAGTACTCCCGGAAACTGATGGAGGGGGTCATCGCGCAGGGCCACGCCAGGAACAGTTACGCCAGCGTGATCACGGCGTACCGCCGCCCGGCCCGGTGACAGGCCCCGGTCACCCGCGTCCGGGCGGACGCAGCCCCGGCCCGCGCCACGGCGCCGGCCGGGCAGGGGCGCCGGCCGGGTGAGAGCCCCGGACGGATCAGGGCGCCGGCCGGGTCAGGACGGCCGTGAACCGGTAGCGCGAGCCGCGGTACACCGAGCGGACCCACTCGACCGGCGTCCCCGTCCGGTCCCGGGAGTGGCGGGACAGCAGCAGCATCGGCAGGCCCACGTCGGTGGCCAGCAGCCCGGCCTCGCGCGGTGTGGCCGGGGACGTCTCGATGGTCTCGTCGGCCTCCGCCGGGCGTACGCCGTACACCTCGGCGAGCGTCGTGTAGAGCGAGGTGTAGCGGGCCAGGTTGCGGCGCAGGCCGGGGAAGCGCCGTGCGGACAGATGGGTCGTCTCGATGGCCATGGGCTCGCCGCCGGCCAGCCGCAGCCGCTCGATGCGCAGCACCCGGTCGCCGCGCTCCACTTCGAGCAGGGCCGCCAGCTCCTCGTCGGCGGCGATGTACCCGATGTCCAGGATCCGCGAGGCGGGATCGAGGCCCTGGGCACGCATGTCCTCGGTGTACGAGGTCAGTTGGAGCGTCCGGTACACCTTCGGACGCGCCACGAAGGTGCCCTTGCCCTGGATGCGGTCCAGGCGGCCCTCGCTGACGAGTTCCTGCATGGCCTTGCGGACGGTGGTGCGCGAGGTGCGGAACTCGGCGGCGAGGAGGCGCTCGGCCGGCATCGGCGAGCCCGGCGCGCGCGCCTCGGTCATCCGCAGGAGCCGCTGCTTGATGCCGTAGTACTTCGGCACGCGCTCGGTACGGCCGGTACGGCCGGGCGCCCCCGACCGGGCCTGGGCGCTGCTGACGTCCGTGCTCATGACCTGCCTTCCGGCTGCGGTGTCCGGCGCGCGGACGGCAGACGCCGGCCGCGGTGCACGTCGGCGGACCGCCGGGTTCGGCGCCGCACGCTCGGCGAACCCGTTATAACCGTGCGTCCTCTTTTTGGTCTAGTCCAACTGTCGACGCGTACGGGTTTGGGGGGAGTTCGGGCTCCCGGCGGGGGTGTCGGAGTCGTTATCGGCGGGGGCGGACGCGACCCTTGACAGAGCCATAGGTCTAGGCCAAGCTCCCCTTGCTGGTCTAAACCATTTAGGGGAAGCCGGGTCCCAGCCCACCGAGCTGTTGCGCCGTGTGAGGGTCACCGCCGAGGGCGTGGGTGTGCAAGGCAATTCCTGAGGAGGGGTGGCGCGTGAAGCGCAAGCTGATAGCCGCGATCGGGGTCGCGGGCATGTTGTTCTCCGTCGCTGCGTGCGGCGGCGACGACGGCGGTGACGGGGGCAAGAAGGCCGGCGCGGACGGGTACGCCGGCGAGACGCTCACCGTGTGGGTGATGGACGGCTCCTCGCCGGACCAGTGGCAGAAGGACCTCGCCGCCGAGTTCGAGGCGAAGACCAAGGCGAAGGTCACGTTCGAGGTCCAGCAGTGGAACGGCATCCAGCAGAAGCTGACCACCGCGCTGTCCGAGGAGAACCCGCCGGACGTCTTCGAGATCGGCAACACCCAGACCCCGGCCTACGCCAAGACCGGCGGCCTCGCCGACCTGGGCGACCTCAAGTCCGAGATCGGTGCCGACTGGACCGAGTCCCTCAACGAGTCGTCCGTCTACGAGGGCAAGCAGTACGCGGTGCCGTGGTACGTCGTCAACCGCGTCGTCCTCTACAACAAGAAGGTCTGGGCGGACGCGGGGCTGAAGGACACCCCGAAGACCCGCGACGAGTTCTACGACGCCCTCAAGACGATCGGTGAGAAGACCGACGCCGAGCCGATCTACCTGCCGGGCCAGAACTGGTACCACTTCGTCGGCCTGGTGATCGGCGAGGGCGGCGAGCTGGTCAAGAAGGACGGCGACAAGTACGTCTCCAACCTCGGCGACCCGAAGGTCGCCGCCGCCGCGGAGACCTACAAGAAGTTCCAGGCCCTGTCCAAGGCGCCCAAGGACAAGGACGAGGCCACCCCGCAGCAGGGCGAGGTCTTCGCCAAGGGCAACGTCGGCGCGTTCATCGGCATGGGCTGGGAAGCCGGCATCGCGGTCAAGGCCAACCCGAAGATCGAGAAGGAGATCGGCTACTTCACCATCCCGGGTGAGACCGCCGACAAGCCCGAGGGCGTCTTCCTCGGCGGCTCCAACCTCGCCGTCGCCGCGGGCAGCAAGAAGCAGGAGCTCGCCAAGGAGTTCCTGAAGATCGCCCTGTCCGACAAGTTCGAGGGACAGCTCGCCAAGCTCAACGGCGTCATCCCCAACAAGGAGTCGCTGCAGAGCAACCTCAAGGGCAACGCCGCCGCCGAGGCCGGCGCGCCGGCCGCCGCCGTCGGCGGCACCACGCCGCTGATCCCGGAGTGGGCCGCGGTGGAGAACGCGCCCAACCCGATCAAGACGTACCTGACCGCCGTCCTGAACGGAAAGTCCCCGGCCGAGGCCGCCAAGCAGGTCGAGGGCGAGTTCAACAAGCGCCTGGCGCAGCAGCAGTAGGCGCCCGAACGCACGGACGGGGCGGGGGCCGGCCACTCGCCGGTCCCCGCCCCGGCGTCGAGTACGTCGAGAAGAGAGATCGCGAGCATGACCGTGCAGACCGAACGGCCGCCCTCCGGCCCGGCGGACGTCCGCAAGGCGGACGACGGGGGATCCGGCAGGCCGACACCGCGAGCCGCGTCGCGCGCCGGCGCGCTCGCCCCGTACCTGTTGCTGCTGCCCGCCTGCGCGGCCACCGTGCTGCTGCTCGGCTGGCCGCTGCTGAAGGACGTTCTGCTGTCGTTCCAGAACCTCAACATGGCGCAGCTGATCCAGCACGTCACCGAGTGGAACGGCGTCGACAACTACAAGGAGACCCTCACCAGCGAGGACTTCTGGCGGGTCACCCTTCGCTCGATCCTGTTCACGGCGGTCAACGTCGTCCTGATCATGGTCCTGGGCGCGTTGACCGGCCTGCTGCTCGCCCGCCTGGGCAAGTGGATGCGGTTCACGCTGATGATCGGCCTGGTACTGGCCTGGGCCATGCCGATCGTGTCCGCCACCACCGTCTACCAGTGGCTGTTCGCCCAGCGCTTCGGCGTCGTCAACTGGGTGCTGGACAAGCTCGGCTGGCACTCCATGGCCGACTACAGCTGGACCAGCAGCCAGATGTCGACGTTCTTCGTCGTCACCCTGCTGATCGTGTGGATGTCCATCCCGTTCGTCGCGATCAACCTCTACGCGGCGACCACCACCATCCCGAAGGAGCTCTACGAGGCCGCGTCCCTCGACGGCGCCGGCGCCTGGCGGAGCTTCACGACGGTCACCATGCCGTTCCTGCGGCCGTTCCTCTACGCGACGACCTTCCTGGAGATCATCTGGGTCTTCAAGGCGTTCGTCCAGGTCCAGCTCTTCAACAACGGCGGCCCCGACCGGCTCACCGAGATCCTGCCCGTCTACGCCTACGTCGAGGGCATGGGCAACCAGCACTACGGCATGGGTGCGGCGATCGCCACCCTGACCATCCTGATCCTGCTCGGCCTGACCGCCTACTACCTCAGGATCGTGCTCAAGCAAGAGGAGGACGAGCTGTGAAGCGCTCGCTCTTCGGCCGCCTGTGGCCCAACGTCACGGCCGTCGTCCTGTTCATCGGCTTCGTCTTCCCCGTGTACTGGATGTTCGCCACGGCCTTCAAGCCGACCGGCGACATCATCTCGGAGAACCCGGTCTGGTTCCCGACCGACGTCACCTTCGAACACTTCAGGACCGCGACCGACGTCGAGCACTTCTGGACGTACGTCACCAACTCGCTGACCGTCACCGGCCTCGCCGTCGTCTTCTCGCTGATCATCGCGCTGGCCGGTTCCTTCGCCCTCGCGCGGATGCGGTTCAAGGGGCGGCGCGGTTTCGTCATCGGCTTCATGCTGGCCCAGATGGCGCCCTGGGAAGTCATGATCATCGCGATCTACATGATCGTGCGGGACGCGTCCATGCTGAACAGCCTCGTGCCGCTGACGCTCTTCTACACGATGATGATCCTCCCCTTCACCATCCTGACGCTGCGCGGCTTCGTCGCCGCCGTGCCGAAGGAGCTGGAGGAGTCGGCGATGGTCGACGGCTGCACCCGCGCCCAGGCGTTCCGCCGGGTCATCCTGCCGCTGCTCGCCCCTGGCCTGATGGCCACCTCGATGTTCGGCTTCATCACCGCCTGGAACGAGTTCGCCCTCGTCCTGGTGCTCAACAAGGACGCCGAGGCCCAGACGCTGCCGCTGTGGCTGTCCAGCTTCCAGAGCCAGTTCGGCAACGACTGGGGCGCGACCATGGCCGCCTCGTCCCTGTTCGCCATTCCGATCCTGATCCTCTTCGTCTTCCTGCAGCGCAAGGCCGTCAGCGGCCTCACCGCGGGCGCCGTGAAGGGATAACGCCACCCGATGACCACACTCGCCAGCGGTACGACCGACACCCTGACCCGGGACGCCCTCACCGTCCTCCAGCCCGGCTTCGCCGGCACCACCGCCCCCGACTGGCTGCTGCGCCGCCTCGGCGCGGGCCTCGCCTCGGTCGGCCTGTTCGGACGCAACATCACCGCGCCCGAGCAGCTCGCCGCCCTGACCGCCCGGCTGCGCGCCGAACGCGACGACGTCCTGGTCGCCATCGACGAGGAGAGCGGCGACGTCACCCGCCTGGAGGTGCGCACCGGCTCCTCCTTCCCCGGCAACCACGCGCTCGGCGCGGTGGACGACGTGGCGCTCACCCAGGAGGTGGCCGCCGAACTGGGCCGCCGCCTCGCCGCCTGCGGGGTCACCCTCAACTGGGCGCCCTCGGCCGACGTGAACGCCAACCCCGACAACCCGGTGATCGGCGTGCGGTCCTTCGGCGCCGATCCCGCCCTGGCCGCCCGGCACACCGCCGCCTACGTCACCGGCCTGCAGTCGGCGGGCGTGGCGGCCTGCACCAAGCACTTCCCCGGGCACGGGGACACGGCCGTCGACTCCCACCTCGCGCTGCCGCGCATCGACGCGGACCCGGCCCTGCTGGCCGAGCGGGACCTGGCGCCGTTCCGCGCGGCGATCGCCGCCGGAACCCGCGCGGTGATGAGCGCCCACATCCTGGTCCCGGCCCTGGATCCGGACGTCCCGGCAACGTTGTCCCGGCGCGTCCTGACCGAGCTGCTCCGCGGCGAACTGGGCTACGACGGCCTGATCGTCACCGACGGCATGGAGATGAACGCCATCGCCGGCACCTACGGCATCGAACGCGGCAGCGTCCTCGCCCTCGCGGCCGGCGCCGACGCGATCTGCGTGGGCGGCGGGCTGTGCGACGAGGGCACCGTGCAACGCCTCCAGGACGCGCTCGTCGCCGCCGTCCGCTCCGGCGAGCTGCCCGAGGAACGGCTGGCGGACGCCGCCGCCCGGGTCCGCGCCCTGGCCGACTGGACCACGCGGGCACGGCGCTCCCCGGCCCCGGCGGCCGCGCCCGGGCCGGAGATCGGTCTCACGGCGGCCCGCCGCGCGGTGACCGTCACCCGCACCCGGCCCACCGCCCCGCCCGCCGGACCGGTCTACGTGGCCACGTTCACCCCGGGCGCGAACATCGCCGTGGGCGACGAGACGCCCTGGGGCGTCGGCGCGGAGCTGGAACGGCTGCTGCCGGGCACCACCACCGGCTTCTTCGCCGGCCCCGACGCCGGCGAGGAGGCGCTGAAGGCGGCCGGCGGCCGGCGCGTCGTCGCCGTGGTCCGCGACGAGCACCGGCACCCGTGGATGCGCACGGCCCTGGACACCCTGCTCGCCGCCGACCCGGACACCGTGGTCGTGGAGATGGGCGTACCGCAGTCCTCCCCGCGCGGCGCCCTGCACATCGCCACCCACGGCGCGGCCCGGGTCTGCGGCGTGGCGGCGGCGGAGGCGGTCGTCGCCGGCTGACACCGCGGCGGTCCGGGCCGTGCCGCCCGGACCGCCGCGGTGCGCCGTCACGTCCCCGTGCCGTCGGGGGCGGGGCTTCCTCCCCCCGGCGAGCACGGCGACGAACCTCTCGATGCGGGCCGCCCGGGTCTGCGGCCGCTCGACCTCCTCGGTCCGGCGGAGGACCGCGCAGCGGTCGCGGCTGTCGAGGGCGTCGAAGAAGTCACGGGCCGCCGGGACCGCGTCCAGGGCCGCGCGCAGGTCGCGGGGACCGGCGCCGTGCTCCGGCTCGCGTACGCCGCCTCCCGGCGGCCGTCCGCCTCGCCCTCTCCACCTCGCGCAGCCCGGACTCCCGCATCCGGCCCCGCTCGATGAGCGCGGCCGGCCGTCCACGGTGGTCACGCGCGGGGGTGAAGCGCCGGAGCCGGTGCGTGTCGTCCAGCTTCTTCCCGCGCCCGTCGATCCAGCCGTGGCGCAGCGCGCACTCCAGCGCGGTGGCGTAGTCGGCGCCGGCCCGGCCTGAGTCCTTCCCGGGATCCCCGGCCACACCCCGGACCTGTCGTGGTGGTGTTCCTCCAGCCACTTCCCCCGGTCGTCCCGCGTCTCGGACAGGAGGACGGGGTCCGCCGCGTTCCGCGCCGCATCAGTCAGGGGCCCACGGAAGCGAACGCTCGCGGCGGGAGGCGACGACGACCGTGCGACGGGAGGGCGGGCCGCCACGCCGACGTGTCCGAGGACGCGTCGGCGTGGCGGCGGCCGCCCACCGGCTCAGCCCGCGGGCGTCGGCTGCACCAGCCGGGCCAGCAGGTCGTCCAGCGTGACCATGCCCGTCAGCCGGCCCGTGTCGTCGCGGACCACGGCCAGGGTGGCCCGGCGGCGGCGCAGCGTGTCGATCGCGTCGGCGATCGTCGTGGTGTCCGTCACCTCCGGTACCGGGCGGGCCAGTTCGCGGGCGCGCGTGGCCCGGCCGCGGGACCGGGCGACCAGGGCGTCACGGGCGTGCACCGCGCCGAGGACCGCGCCGCCCTCGCGGACGAGCAGCCGGGTGCGGTCGTGGGCGGTGGCCACCCGCAGCAGCTCGTCGATGCCGGCGTCGCCGTCGACCGAGGTGATCCGCGCGGCCGGGACGCACAGCGCACCGACCGGTGTCCCGGGCTCGGTCAGCGACCGCGTGAGCAGCTGCGAGTCGGCCGTGCTGATCAGGCCGAGCCGCTCGGACTCCGTCACCAGGTGGGTGAGCTGCTCCCGGTTGTGGACGGAGGCGAGCTCGTCGCGCGGGGTGACCCGGCACAGCCGTACGAGTGCGTTGCTGACCGCGTTGAGCAGCCGGATCAGCGGCCGTACGGCCTTCACCACGCCCCGGAAGGGCGGCGACAGCAGCATGGCGGAGCGCTCCGGATGGGCGATCGCCCACGACTTGGGCGCCATTTCGCCGATCACCATGTGCAGGAACACCACCACGATCATCGCCACGGCGAAGGCGATGCCGTAGCTGAGCGCGCCGGGCAGGCCCAGCTTGTGCAGCAGCGGGTCGAGTTCGTGGGAGATCGCGGGCTTGGACACCGAGCCCAGGCCCAGCGTGCACACCGTGATGCCGAGCTGGGCGCCGGCGAGCATGAGCGACAGCTCGCGCATGCCGGCCAGGGCCGCTCCGGCGCCGCGCCGTCCCTCGGCCGCCGCCTTCTCCACGCGGTGTCGTCTGGCGGCGACCAGAGCGAACTCGGCGGCCACGAAGAACCCGCTGCCGACCAGCAGCAGCACGGTCACGAAGAGAGCCGTCGGGAAACTCATGAGGGCTCCTCCGCCTTCGTCCGTTCCTCCACCAGGGGGGTGATCCGCACGCGCTCGGCCACGTGCCGGTCGAGCGTGCGCACGTCGATCACCGCGCCGCCGCCCGCGGGCAGCTCGACGGTGATCCGGTCACCGACGGTGGGGAAGCGGCCCAGCCGGTCCACGATCAGTCCGGCCACCGTGTCGTAGTCGTCCTCCTCGGGCAGGTGCACGCCGGTCGCCTCGGCCACCTCGTCCAGCCGGCGGCCGGCGTCCACGAGCCAGCCGTCGCCGTCCGCGACCGCCGCCTCGGTGACGGTGTCGGTCTCGTCGGCGATGTCGCCGACCAGTTCCTCGGCGATGTCCTCGTAGGTGACGATGCCGGCCACGCCGCCGTGCTCGTCCAGGACGACGGCGAACTCGTCGTCCTGCTCGCGCATCCGCGCCACCGCGTCGGGCAGCGGGAGCGTGTCCGGCAGCAGCAGGGGCCGGCGGGCCACCGCGCCCGCGGTGGCGGCGGACAGCCGGCCGGCGGGCAGCGCCATCAGCTCGCGCACGCCCAGCACGCCCGCGACGTCGTCGGGGTGATCGCCGAGCACGGGGTAGTTCGAGTGGCCGTGGGCGGCGATCAGCCCGACCGCCTGGTCGGCGCTCGCGTCCTTGCGCACGAACACGGCGTCCGCGCGCGGCACCATCACCTCGCGCAGGGTGCGCTCGGAGAAGTCCAGCGCGTGATCCAGCAGGGTGGCGGTGTCCTCGGGCAGCGCGCCGCTCTCGTGGGACTCGCCGATCAGATGGCCGAGCTCCTCCAGCGTGGCGCCGTGGTGCAGCTCCTCGACCGGCTCGATGCCGACGCGGCGCAGCAGCCGGTCGGCCGCGCCGTCGAAGATCCGCACGACCGGCCCGACGACCTTCAGATACGCCAGGGTGGAGCCGGCCAGCGCCTTCGCCAGCCGTTCCGGCACGGCGATGGCGAGGTTCTTCGGGGCCAGCTCGCCCAGCACCATCTGCACGACGGTGGCGAGGACGAAGGCCAGCACCACGGAGACGCCGCTCACGGCCGCGTCCGGCAGGCCGAGGCCGGACAGCGCGGGCCGGAGCAGCGCGGACACCGACGGCTCGGCGATGAAGCCGACGACCAGGCCGGTGACGGTGATGCCGAGCTGGGCGCCCGACAGCATGAACGACAACCGCTGCAGCACCTTCAGGGCGCGGGCGGCCTTCCGGTCCCCGGCCTCGGCCTCACGGGCGAGCGCGAGCCGGTCGGCGGAGACGTAGGCGAACTCCTGGGCGACGAAGTAGCCGGTGCCGGCGGTGAGCACGAACACGGCGAACAGGCCCAGCAGGGCCTCGGCGGCACTCATCGAACACCACCCCGCCGGGTGCCGCGATCAACAGTGTTGTGGCGGGATGGTCCGGGACTGTGTCCCGGAGGGTCCGTCGGTCTGGCGGACAAGTAGGTGACTCCTCACATGGGGGTTGTAGCGAGTGCAACGACTGTGGTCCGGCTCGTGTTCCCGGCCACCGCCACCACCACCGCACCACGGCCGCCTCCGGGGCGCGCGGGGACACGCGTCACGCCGTGCGGGTCCGGCAGGAGGTGCCCCGAGATGGCGGAGCGTGTCGTTGTTGGGCCGAACGGGTGACCATGCGTAAGAATTACCCGATGCAGACAGCCAGTGCGACCCAGGACGGAGCATGCCGGTGAACAGCCACGATGTCACCGACGAACAGTGGGAGGGGCTCGCCCAGGTCGTGCCGCTGCGTGGCCGTGACGCCTGGCCGTCCGCGGTGGGTCACCGGTCCATACCCGAGGCCGAGACCGAGGCGCGGCGCCGCTTCGTCGTCCTGCGCGTGAACGTGTTCGCGGACGCCCGCGACGTCGCCGAGACACTGATGGCCGGGATACCGGTGCTGCTCGACCTGACCGGGGCGGAGACGGAGGTCGCCAAGCGGGTCCTGGACTTCAGCACGGGAGTCGTCTTCGGGCTGGCGAGCGG
>NZ_JAPSKQ010000088.1 GCF_031181555.1 Streptomyces sp.
TCGGCCGGCTCGGGCGGGACCTCGGGCTCGGGCCCCGTCTCGGGGTGGTGCACGGCACGGCTCTGCGCGGGCACCGCCATCAGCACGTCGGCTTCCGGCTGCGCGCCGGCCGTGGCGGTGTCGGTCTGGGTGAGGGTCTGGGTCTGCACGGGGGCGACCTCCAGGATGATCGCTGCCGAGGAGGGCGGCAGCGGTACTTCGGGGGCGGAGTCGACGGCCTCGCCGCTGTCCGTCCCGTACGCGATGAGCGGAACCGCGGGTGTCCGGGATCCGTCGGTGACGGATCGGCCGTGCTCCGAGGACTCAGGCACCGCACCCCAGTGTGGGGTACGACACAACGTCCCCACGAGGGGCGTGCGGTGACTTTTTGCGTCCGGACCGTGACCGGGCGGTTACTCGGCTCGTCCGGTCACCGGACCGAACTCGGGGGACGCCGGGGGGCGGGTGGGACACGGCAGGACGCTCGCCGAGCACGGCGAGGCACTCGGAGCCCCGGTCTCCGGTCGGGTGCCCCTGGGGGAGCAGGTCGGCGCGATCACGGGCCCTCCCGGCGCAGCGCCTCCCGAGCAGCCCCCGGGGAACTGACCCCCGTCTGCTACAGCGCCGCCGCGCCGTGTTCGCGCAGGGCCTGGTCGTACTGCTGGAGCACCCACAACTCGTTCTGCACGGAGGCCAGTTCGGCCGGGTCGCCGTGGGTGCCGAGGCGGGTGAGGCGGCTGGTGATGTCGCGGATGCGGCGTTCGACGGCGCGGCGGCGGACGGTGACCAACTGGGCGCCCGCGTAGGTCTCGTCGACCTCCTTGACGCCGCGGTGCAGCATGATCGCCTCGACGGCGAGTTCGGTGACCATGGCGCGGACGGTGTCGTCGGGGGCGGCGTCGCGGACCCGGATCAGGTACTCCTGCGGGTCCTGCACGCCGTACTCCGCGCCGCCGGCGTCCAGGATCGCCTGGCGGACGGCCGCGTAGGGCGGGGCGGTGAACTCGTCGACGCCGTACGCGTCGAAGGCCGGGGAGACCAGTTCCGGGCGCTGGAGGGCGAGCTTGAGCAGTTCGCGCTCGGTGGCGAAGACCGGGTTGCGGAGGTTGAGGGCGGGGCCGCGCGGGGCGGTCCGGGCGGGGGCGAACTGCTGGGGGCCGCCGCCGCGCTGCTGCCGGTCGGGGGCGGGGCCCTTGCCGCCGCGTTCGCGGGCCCAGCGGGCCAGTTGGGCGACCCGCTTGACGACGAACTGGGTGTCGAGGATGCCCAGCATGCCGGCGAGCTGGACGGCGACCTCGTGCTGGGCGCCGCTGTTCTTGATGCGGGCGACGACGGGCGCGGCCTCGTCGAGGGCGGCGGCGCGGCCGGCCGGGGTGTCCAGGTCGTAGCGGCTCACGATCTGGCGCAGCGCGAACTCGAAGAGCGGGGTGCGGGGCTCGACCAGGTCGGCGACGGCCTCGTCGCCCTTGGCCAGGCGCAGGTCGCAGGGGTCCATGCCGTCGGGGGCGATGGCGATGTAGGTCTCGGCGGCGAACTTCTGGTCGTCCTCGAAGGCGCGCAGGGCCGCCTTCTGGCCGGCCGCGTCGCCGTCGAAGGTGAAGATCACGCGGGCGCTGCCGTTGTCCATGAGCAGCCGGCGCAGGATCTTGATGTGGTCGCCGCCGAAGGCGGTGCCGCAGGTGGCGATGGCGGTGGTGACGCCGGCCAGGTGGCAGGCCATGACGTCGGTGTAGCCCTCGACGACGACCGCGCGGGACGCCTTGGCGATGTCCTTCTTCGCCAGGTCGATGCCGTAGAGGACCTGGGACTTCTTGTAGATCGCGGTCTCGGGGGTGTTGAGGTACTTGGGGCCGTTGTCCGCCTCGTGGAGCTTGCGGGCGCCGAAGCCGACGACGTCGCCGCCGATGTCGCGGATGGGCCACATCAGCCGGCCGCGGAAGCGGTCGATGGGGCCGCGGCGGCCCTCCTGGGAGAGGCCGGAGAGGATGAGCTCCTTGTCGCTGAAGCCCTTGCCGCGCAGGTAGCGGGTGAGGTGGTCCCAGCCCTGGGGGCTGTAGCCGACACCGAAGTGGAGCGCCGCGGCCTGGTCGAAGCCGCGCTCGGCGAGGAAGACCCGGCCGGTCTCGGCCTCGGGGGAGGTCGCGAGCTGTTCCGCGTACCACTCGGCGGCGATCTTGTGGGCCTCGACCAGGCGGATGCGCTCGCCGCGCTGGTGGGCGGGGTTGTAGCCGCCCTCCTCGTAGCGCAGGGTGATGCCGGCCTGTCCGGCCAGCCGCTCGACCGCCTCGGAGAAGGAGAGGTGGTCGATCTTCATCACGAACGTGATGGTGTCGCCGCCCTCCTGGCAGCCGAAGCAGTGGAAGAGTCCCTTGCTCGGGCTGACCTGGAAGGACGGCGACTTCTCGTCGTGGAAGGGGCAGAGGCCCTTGAGGTTCCCGCCGCCCGCGTTGCGCAGCTGGAGGTACTCGGACACCACGGCGTCGATCGGGACCGCGTCCCGTACCGCCTTCACGTCCTCGTCGTTGATCCGTCCTGCCACGCGTGAATTCTACGGGGACGTGCTGACACCTAGGAGGCGAGGCTTTCGAGCGGTACGTGCGGGTCCGCCAGTGCCTCCGTGTCCACCGCGGCCCCGGAGCGGACCAGTCGCTGGATCGGGTCCGTGACGTCCCACACGTTGACGTTCATCCCGGCCAGCACCCGGCCCTCCCTCACCCAGAACGCGATGAACTCGCGCCTGCCCGCGTCGCCCCGGATCACCACCTGGTCGTAGGAGCCCGGGGGCGCCCAGCCGGAGTACTCCATGCCCAGGTCGTACTGGTCGGTGAAGAAGTACGGCATCCGGTCGTACGTCACCTCCCGGCCGAGCATCGCGCGGGCCGCCGCCGGGCCGCCGTTCAGGGCGTTGGCCCAGTGCTCCACGCGCAGCCGGGTGCCGAAGAGGGCGTGCGGGAAGGAGGCGACGTCGCCGGCCGCGTGGATGTCGGGGTCGGAGGTGCGCAGCCGTTCGTCGACGAGGACGCCGCCGCCGTCCGCGCGGTCGGCGAGCGCCAGGCCCGCCGCCTCGGCGAGGGAGGTGCGCGGGACGGCGCCGATGGCGGCGAGGACGGCGTGCGCGGGGTGTTCCTCGCCGTCGTCGGTGCGGGCCGCGAGGACCATGCCGTCCTGCCCGGTGATCTCGGTGAGCGAGGCGCCGAAGTGGAAGCGGACGCCGTGCTCGCGGTGCAGCTCGGCGAAGAGCTGGCCGAGCTCGGGGCCGAGCACCGAGTGCAGCGGGGTCTGGCCCCGGTGGACGACGGTGACCTCCGCGCCGTACTCGCGGGCCGCCGCCGCGACCTCCAGGCCGATCCACCCGGCCCCGGCGATCACCAGGTGGCCGTTGTCGCGGCCGAGGGAGGTCAGGACGCCCTTGAGGCGGTCGGCGTGGGCGAGGCTGCGCAGGTGGTGGACGCCGGCCAGGTCCGTGCCCGGGATGTCGAGGCGGCGGGGCTCGGCGCCGGTGGCCAGCAGCAGCTTGTCGTAGCGGACGGTGGTGCCGTCGTCGCCGAAGCGGACGGTCCTCGCGGCGCGGTCGACGGCGTCGACGGTCTGGCCGAGGTGCAGTTCGATGTCGTGGCGCGCGTACCAGGCGGGCTCGTGCACGAAGGCGCTGTCGCGTTCGTCCTTGCCGAGGAGGTAGCCCTTGGACAGGGGCGGGCGCTCGTACGGGTGGTCGCGTTCGTCGCAGATCAGTATCACGCGGCCGGTGAAGCCCTCCGTCCGCAGCGTCTCGGCCGCCTTCGCGCCGGCCAGGCCGCCTCCGACGATGACGAATGTCTGATCCGCGTCGATCACGTGATGCCTCCTCGTGAGGGTGCCGCCACCTGCGAGCGTCCCGCACGCAGCGTGATGCGGGAAGGGGTGGTGACCCGATCAGGCCACGCAGGGTCACCTCCGGGCGTGCTCGCGTCACCCGCGTCTCACCCGTCCCGGCGGTACCGGTCCCGTCTCACCCCTGCCCCGTGAGACGGGCGTGAAGCGAGCGGGCCGAGGCGTCGGTGAGCGACGCGATCTGGTCGACGATCACCCGCTTGCGGGCGCGGTCGTCCGGGGCCCGGTCGAACAGGGTGCGGAACTGCGGGTCCAGTCCGTCGGGGGCGCGGGCGGTGAGCGCCTCGGCCAGTTCGAGGACGACGATCCGCTGGTCGGCGCGGAGCCGCTCCTGCCCGGCGCGCTGCATGACGTACCGGTCGGCGACCGCCTTGAGGACGGCGCACTCCATGCGGGTGCCGCGCGGGACGACGAGCTCGGCGCCGTATCCGGTGAGGCGGCCACCGCCGTGGACCTGCCGGGTGGCCCCTTCGGCGGCGAGGCAGAAGCGGCCGATGAGCTGGCTGGTGGCGTCCTTCAGGCGGGCCTGGGCGACGGCGGTGCCGTCGTAGCCGTGCGGCCACCACTCCTGGGCGAGGAGGCGGTCGAGGGCCTCGGCCAGTTCGGCCGGGTCGGTGTCCGCGGGAACGTACCGGCCGACGGCGACGGCGAAGACGGCCTCCCGTTCGGGGTCGGCCTGCAGGAGGTTGGGGTCGATGTGGCCGGCGTGCAGGCCGTCCTCCACGTCGTGCACGGAGTACGCCACGTCGTCGGACCAGTCCATGACCTGGGCCTCGAAGCAGGTGCGGGTGCCGGGGGCGTCCTTGCGGACCCAGTCGAAGACGGGGCGGTCGTCCTCGTAGACGCCGAACTTCGGGGAGGCCGGGTCGGTGGGGTGGGCGCCGCGGGGCCAGGGGTACTTGGTGGCGGCGTCGAGGGCGGCGCGGGTGAGGTTGAGGCCGACGCTGGTGAGGTCGCCGGTCTCCGGGTCGGTGACGAACCGTTTGGGTTCGATGCGGGTGAGGAGGCGCAGCGACTGGGCGTTGCCCTCGAAGCCGCCGCAGTCCTCGGCGAACTCGTTCAGCGCCTGTTCGCCGTTGTGCCCGAAGGGCGGGTGGCCGAGGTCGTGGGAGAGGCAGGCGGCCTCCACGAGGTCGGGATCGCAGCCGAGGGCGGCACCGAGCTCGCGGCCGACCTGGGCGCACTCCAGGGAGTGGGTGAGGCGGGTGCGGGGGCTGGCGTCCCAGGCCTGGCTGAGCTCCCCGGGGGTGACGACCTGCGTCTTCCCGGCGAGGCGGCGCAGGGCCGCGGAGTGCAGGACGCGCGCGCGGTCGCGCTGGAAGGCGGTGCGGCCGGGGCGTTTGTCGGGTTCGACGGCCCAGCGCTCGACGGCGGAGGGGTCGTATCCGGCGGGCGGCACGTGGTTCTCGTACGGCGGCGGGGTCAGGGGTGTGTCGGATGCGATGCCTTCCATGTACCGACAGTAGAGGCACCCGCTGACACACGGGACGTCGGCGAACGTTTCACGCCGGTGCGAGGGCCGGTTCGGCGAGAGCCGCGCGGGTTCCCAGCGCCCGGTCGTAGCGGTGGAGGAGGAGGCGGGCCATCGCGGGGTGGGTGCCCAGGGGGGCCGCGGCGATCCAGGGGGCGGCGTCGGCGCACTCGGTGGCGAAGCGGCCGGGAGCGGTGAAGCAGGAGGCGACGGCGACCCGGTGGCGGCCGCGGGCGGCCAGGGCGCGCAGGGCGTCGGGCACGGTGGGGGCGGCGGCGGAGGCGTAGGCGGGGACGACGGGGACACCGAGGCGTTCGGCGAGCAGGCGCGCGGTGCGGCCGGTGTCGGCCTTCGCCTCGGGGTCGCGGGACCCGGCGGCGGCGAGCACGACCCCGCTCGTCCGGCGGGCCCCGTCGTCCATACGGGTGGGCCAGCCGGCCTCGGTGAGGCGGGCGTGCAGGGCGTCCGCCAGCAGGGGGTGCGGGCCGAGCGGGGCGGCCACGCGCGTGTGCAGCCGGGCCTCGGCGGCCATCTCGGGGATGTCCCGTTTGACGTGGTAGCCGCGGCTGAGCAGCAGCGGTACGAGGACGGCGGCCTCGGTGGCCCGCGCGTCGAGCTCGGCGAGCGTGTCGGGCAGCAGGGGGGCGTCGAGCTCGATGTGGCCGAGGTGCACCGGCAGGCCGGGACGGAGTGCGCGGACGCGGTCGAGGAGCGCCCGTACGGTGATCGACGCACGCGGGTCGCGGCTGCCGTGGGCCACGACGACGAGGGCGGGCGGGGCCGGGCGGCGCCGCCCGTCCGGCGGGACGAGGCCGAGCCGTCCCGCGAGCATGGTGCCGATCCGGTTCATGAGGTCCGCCGTACTGTCGAGGTGCGTCGCCGTCATGCACCGATGGTGGCCGCGGCGCGTTGCCTCCCCGTTGCGCGCCGGTGACAGGCGTTTTCCGGCGGTTCACGATGCGGACCACGGGCGGTGTGAGGCCGTTCGGCCTGCGGGTCCGCCCCCTCCCGTGAAGCTCGTCACAGGGCGGGGCGCGAACCGGGGGGCGCGGGGGGACGTCTCTCACCGTCGAGGACCGACCGGGGAGGGCCGTCCGATGCGCCATGGGCCGCGTCATGTGCTGCGCCGTGCGAGAGGGGCCGGGCCGCGCCTGCCGCGCACCCGTGCCGGGCGGCGGCGGCTGACGCAGGCGGTGATGGCGGTGTGCGTGCTGGTGCTGCTGCCGGCGACGTGGCTGCGCCTGGCGGCGGACGGCCGGCTGCGCACGACCGCCGACGTGCCGCGCACCGAGGTCGCCGTCGTCTTCGGGGCCGGTCTGTGGGACGGGGAGCCGTCGCCGTACCTCGCGCACCGGCTGGACGCGGCGGTCGAGCTGTACCGGGCGGGGCGGATCGAGGTGGTGCTGGTCACCGGTGACAACAGCCGCGAGGACTACGACGAGCCGGACGCCATGCGCGCCTACCTCACCCGGCACGGCGTGCCCGACGCGCGGATCGTCAGCGACTACGCGGGCTTCGACACCTGGGACTCCTGCGTCCGCGCGAGGAAGATCTTCGGCGTGGACCGGGCGGTGCTGATCAGCCAGGGCTTCCACATCCGGCGGGCGGTGGCGCTGTGCCGGGCGGCCGGGGTCTCCTCGTACGGCGTCGGGGTCGACGAACGGCACGACGCCACCTGGTACTACGGGGGCGTCCGGGAGATCCTCGCGGCGGGGAAGGCGGCCGCGGACGCGGCGTTCCACCCGGATCCGCGGTTCCTGGGACCGGAGGAACCGGGGGTGGAGCGGGCGCTGGCGGGTGTCCGCGCTCCGGAAGCCGCTGGGTGACGGAGCGCGCGCACCGCGGTACGCCCGCGCCGTGGCGGACACGACGCGCATCACGGTGACACCCCCGGCCGAGCGGGTCGCCGAGACGGCACTGCGCCGGCCGGGGCCGGTGGCCGTACTGACGTCCGGCGTCGATGACATGTCCCGTCCGCGCGGCGGCCGTGTCCGGCTCGCCGGCGTCCGAGCGGGCGGCGCTGCCGCCCGTACCCGCGCCTCACGGCGGTTCCCCGGGGGCGGGGAGGGCGCCGTACCGGGCGTGTAACAGGGGCCGGCGCGGCGCGTAACACCGGCGACGCAGGCTGAACCGCATGCAGAACACCGTGACGCCCACGCACTGCCCCTACTGCGCCCTGCAGTGCGGGATGAATCTGACGCCCGCGCCGGACGGGACCGTCGAGGTGAGCGAGCGCACGGACTTCCCCGTGAACCGGGGCGCGCTGTGCGGCAAGGGGCGTACGGCGCCCGCCGTGCTCTCCTCCCGGGTGCGGCTGACCTCCCCGTTGGTGCGTTCCGAGGCCGGCGCGCTGGTCCCGGCCTCCTGGGACGAGGCGCTGGACCGGATCGCGGACGGGCTGCGCCGGACGCGGGCGGAGCACGGGGCGGACGCGGTCGGGGTGTTCGGCGGGGGCGGGCTGACCAACGAGAAGGCGTACGGCCTCGGCAAGTTCGCGCGGGTGGTGCTGGGCACCTCCCAGATCGACTACAACGGCCGTTTCTGCATGTCGTCGGCGGCGGCCGCGGGCACCAGGGCGTTCGGCCTGGACCGCGGGCTGCCCTTCCCGCTGGAGGACGTCCCGAGGACCGGCTGCGTGATCCTGGTCGGGTCGAACCCGGCGGAGACCATGCCGCCGTCGCTGCGCTACTTCACCGAGCTGAGGGAGAACGGCGGCACGCTGATCGTCGTCGATCCGCGCCGCACGAGGACCGCCGAGCAGGCCGACCTGCACCTGGCGCCCCGCCCCGGCACCGATCTCGCGCTGGCCCTCGGGCTGCTGCACCTGATCGTCGCCGAGGGCCGCACCGACGAGGCGTACATCCGGGAGCGCACCGTCGGCTGGGAGGAGACCCGGGCCGCGGCGATGGCGCACTGGCCGGAGTACGTGGAGCGGATCACGGGGGTGTCCGTTCCCGAACTGCGGGAGGCCGTACGGCTGTTCTGCGAGCCGGAGGCGGCGATGGTGCTCACCGCCCGCGGTCCCGAGCAGCAGTCCAAGGGCACCGACACGGTGGGCGCGTGGATCAACCTGTGCCTGGCGACGGGGCGGGCGGGCCGGCCGCTGTCCGGGTACGGGTGCCTGACCGGGCAGGGCAACGGGCAGGGCGGGCGCGAGCACGGCCAGAAGGCGGACCAGCTGCCCGGCTACCGCAAGCTGACCGACCCGGCGGCGCGGGCGCACGTGGCCGGGGTGTGGGGCGTGGACCCCGACACCCTGCCCGGGCCGGGGCGCAGTGCCTACGAGCTGCTGGACGCGCTGGGCACG
Organism: Streptomyces sp.; assembly: GCF_031181555.1. GTDB lineage: Bacteria > Actinomycetota > Actinomycetes > Streptomycetales > Streptomycetaceae > Streptomyces > Streptomyces fimbriatus. The sequence goes on from NZ_JAPSKQ010000088.1 coordinate 8,628, forward strand.
GACATCCGCTCGCTGCTGCTGATGGGCTCCAACCCGGTGGTGTCGGCGCCCCGCGCGGCGCACGTCGAGGAACGCATCCGCGCGCTGGACTTCCTGGCGGTGTGCGACGTCGTGCTGTCGGAGACGGCCGCGCTCGCCGACGTCGTCCTGCCGGTGACGCAGTGGGCCGAGGAGACGGGCACGACGACGAACCTGGAGGGCCGGGTGCTGCTGCGCCGCCGGGCGGTCGCCCCGCCGGAGGGCGTCCGCAGCGATCTGGAGGTGCTGCACGCGCTGGCGGCCCGGCTGGGCGGCGAAAGGGGCCTGGAGAAGGGCTTCCCGACCGATCCCGAGGAGGTCTTCGAGGAGCTGCGCCGGGCCAGCGCGGGCGGGCCCGCGGACTACTCGGGGATCACCTACCGCAGGCTGGCGGAGGAGAACGGCGTGTTCTGGCCGTGCCCGGCCCCGGCGGACGCCCCGCCGGCCACCGCCGGCACCGGCGTCCACCCGGGCACGCCCCGCCTCTTCCTCGACCGGTTCGCCACCGAGGACGGCCGGGCCCGGTTCGCGCCCGTGTCGCACCGCGCGATCGCCGAGGAGCCCGACGACGAGTACCCCGTGCTGCTGACCACGGGACGGGTCGTGGCGCAGTACCAGTCCGGCGCCCAGACCCGGCGCGTGGACGAGCTGAACGCCGCCGCGCCCGGCCCGTTCGTGGAGCTGCACCCGCGGCTCGCGGAGCGGCTCGGTGCCGCCGAGGGCGACCCGGTGGCCGTGGTGTCCCGGCGGGGCCGGGCGGTGGCGCCGGCCCGGATCACCACCGCGATCCGCCCCGACACGGTCTTCATGCCGTTCCACTGGGCGGGCGAGGGCCGGGCGAACACCCTCACCAACCCGGCCCTGGACCCGACGTCGCGGATGCCGGAGTTCAAGGCGTGCGCGGTGCGGGTGGAGGCGGTCGGGGGGATGCAGCCCGGTCCCCGGGCATGACGGTCCCGGCACGACGGTCCAGTCCACGCCGACCGCGCTCCACGCCGCCGCGACCGCGGCGTACTCCGTGCCGCCCTCGCCGTAGAGGTCCCCGGCCGCGTCCAGCGACACCAGCGGGCCCATCTGCGTGCCGTCGCCGTCGCCGTACGTCATGCAGAAGCAACGGTCGTCCCAGAAGGCGTTGTTGTACTTGTTGCCGTAGTGCACGCGGTTGTACGAGCCCTTGCCGTCGCCCGCGATGCCGCGGCGGCCGTGGACGTCCTCGTAGTAGTCCCAGGTGACGTCGGTACCGCGCGTCCACCGCGGCGGTGGCGCGGTCGGACTCGGTGCCGGTGCCCCAGTGGTTGTCGGCGTCGGTGAAGGGGGTGGCCGGTGCGCGGTCGAGGCAGACGGCCAGGAGGCACGGGTCGGTCCTGTTGCCCGCGTCGCCGGTGTAGGTGTTGCCGCGCGTGGGGTCCTTCAGTTCGTGTCCGGACGCCGAGGGCGTCCTGGGCCACCGCGTCGGTGCGCCAGGCCGGTTTCGGGGTGCCGTGCAGGGCGTCGACCACCAACTCGGGCTTTCGCGGTGAGCTTCTCGGGGGTTTCGCCGAGGTGGGCGGTGCGCAGGGCGTTCGCCGCGAGGCCGGCGGCCTCGGGGGCGGCGGCCTTCGGCGTGACGGTCGGGAGGTCGATCGCGGCGCGGGTGGCGCGGTCGGCGCCGCGGTAGCTGCCGTCCGGGGCGAGGTGGAGCACGAAGTCGCCGCCCAGGACCGGGAGTCGGCGGTAGGTGCGGTCGTAGCGGACGTGCTGGGTGCCGTCCTCGTCGACGACGACGTCCCGGACCTTCGCCCCCCTGGGCCCTGGTGAGCCCCGGCGCGGCGGCGCGGTCCGCGAGGACCGCGGCGGCGTTGTCGATCGCGGTGGAGCGGGCCGCCCGGCCGGATACCTACGAGGGGTTGCTCGCCGAGCTGGACCGGCTGGGGGGCTGCGTACCGGGCGATCCGCGCAGCCTGTACGAGCGGGTGACGAGGGAGGTCGTCCGGGAGGCCGGCGGCACGGCGGCACGGGCCTGGATGTACGTCGCCGCACCCGCCGTCGCCGCCCGGCTGCGGACCCGGGGGAAGCCGGTCGAGGGCGGGGAGCGGCGCGGGCGGGGCTGAGGGGGGCGGGCGGGGCCCGCCCCGGGAAAGGGTCAGCCCGCGTACGGCCTGCGCTGCCGCGCCTCCCGCAACGCCGTCGCCCACCACACCAGCTGATCCAGCATCACCTTCGCCGCCGCGTCCGGCCCCGCCGGGTCCTTCAGGCGTCCCTCGTCGTCGAAGGACGCCCCCGCGTTGTGGAAGGAGACGGTGTCGCGCACGGTGACGGCGTGCAGTTCGGCGAAGACCTGGCGCAGATGCTCGGCGGCGCGCAGGCCGCCGGCGAGTCCGCCGTAGGTGACCAGGGCGACGGGCTTGGCCCGCCACTCGCCGAAGTGCCAGTCGATGAGGTTCTTCAGGCCCGCCGGGAAGGAGTGGTTGTACTCCGGGGTGAGGACGACGAAGGCGTCGGCGCGGGCCAGCTTCGGGGTGACGTCGGCGAGCGCGGCGGTGGCCCGCGCGGTCGGCTCCAGGGTGGTGGGCAGGTCGATGTCGGCGACGTCCACGACGTCGACGGCCAGGTCGTCGCGGCCGCGGAGGCGGTCCAGGAGCCAGCCGGCGACGACGGGGCCGAACCGGCCGTGCCGGTTGCTGCCGACGATGACGGTGACACGGAGGGCATCGGTTGCTGTCTTCATGCGACAGAGCCTGTTACCTCGACTTAGCTTGAGGTCAAGTCGCGCGCCCGGACCGCCCCGGTCACCCGTTCACAGGCGCGCCGCGCACCCTTCGGGTGCTTTTCCGCGGCCGGGTCGACGTGGCACCCGTGACCTGCTGAAACGCGATCCGCGCGGCATCCCTCCGGGTCCGTCCGACACCCGTTCGGCCCGCTTCCTGACGCTTCCTCAGGAAGCGGGCCGGGCCCGGTGGCACTTACCTCGGAGAAGCAGGGACGCGTCCGACGGCGGCACATGGGGGTGCCGCGGGCCGTGTCCCTTCGTGAGCCCGAGGGAGCATCGATGCGACGTACCGCCCGGCTGCTGACCGGCACCGCGCTCGCCGTGGCCGCCGCGGGGACGCTCGCCGCGCCCGCGTACGCCGGGGAGGCCGTCGCCCCGGTGGGCCGGCCGCACGGTGCGCCGGCCGGGAGCCTGGAGGTGTACCCGTCCTCGGTCGCACCGGGCACGCAGGTCACGGTGAACACCGCGGCGTGCGGTGGCGAGGGGACGGCCGACGGTGACTCCACCGCCGTGGGCGCGGGCCGCTTCGCCCTCGCTCCGAGCACGCACGAGCGGGAGGTGATCGGACGGTTCCGGGTGCCGCCGAGCGCGCAGCCGGGGACGTACGAGATCGTCGCGACGTGCGCCGAGAGCGGCCGGCGGGTGACCGGTGACCTGGTGGTCACGCTGGTGTCCGGATCCCAGCAGGTGTACCCCCGGGGAAGTGTGAAGACGGGGATCGGTGGCGCTCTGGGCCCCGATCCCGTGCAGACCGCGGCCGGTGTGACGGCTCTCGCCGTCGCCGCCGCGGGCGGTACCTGGCTCCTGCATCGCCGGGCGAGAGGCGACGGGATCTGACGGGCACCCTCCGCTGCCCGTCCGCCGGTACCGCAGGTCCCCTCCCCCTCCGGGTCCGACGCCCCTCGCGGCTCGGAGGGGGCACGGGGACCGACTCGATGAGAGGTCAGTCCGCCATGCGCCGCAGGTTCCGCCGGACCGGCAGTCCGGGCAACGCAGCCATAGCCGCCGTCACCGTGTTCGCCCTGTGCTCCGGGCTGTGGCTGCTGCGCGACGGGGCCGGGACGCAGGCCCCGCCGCAGCCGTCCGCCGCCCAGGCGCACACCGGCGGTGACAACCGCAGCGGCGGCCGGGCCGCGGCGCCCGCGCTGCCGCCCTCCCCGCCCGACCGCATCCGCATCCCCTCGATCGACGTGGACGCGCCCCTGACGGGCCTCGGCCTGACGGAGACCGGCAGCCTGGACGTCCCGCCCGCCGACCGGAAGAACCTCGCCGGCTGGTACGAGGCCGGCACCACCCCCGGCGAGACCGGCACCGCGATCATCGCGGGCCACGTCGACAACGCCGACGGTCCCGCCGTCTTCTACTCCCTCGGCGCCCTGCGCAAGGGCAGCACCATCGAGGTGGACCGGCGCGACGGCGGTGTCGCCGTGTTCACGGTGGACGCCGTCGAGGTGTACGACGGGCGGGACTTCCCCGACGCGCGGGTGTACGGCGCGGCGCCCCGCCCCGAGCTGCGGGTCATCACCTGCGGCGGCGACTGGTCACGCACGACCGGGTACCAGGGGAACGTCGTCGTCTACGCGCACCTGACGGGCGGGCGCTGAGCCGTCCCGCGCCCCGCGGCGGGCGTCCCCGAGCACGTTCTCCCGCCCCCAGGCCCCGAGCGGCTCCAGCGCCGCGTTGAGGGACTCCCCTTTCGGCGTCAGCGAGTACTCGACGCGGGGCGGCACCTCGTCGTACTCCTCGCGGTGCACGATGCCGTCGGCCTCCAGCTCCCGCAGGTGCGAGGCGAGCACCTTCTCGGTGACCCCGGGCAGCTCCCGGCGCAGCTCGCCGAAGCGGTGCGGCCGTTCGTCCAGCGCCCAGAGGATGAGCACCTTCCACTTGCCGCCGATCACGTCCATCGCCGCGTCGATCCCGCACACGTACCCACCCGGCCGTCGTACCGTCGCCATGCCCGTCACCCCGTCCACCCGCGCTGCCTGCACCCTTTCCCCGGGGTGAGCGCCCACTTCGAAGTACGTACTTGAGCAGGCCCTCCTCCCGCGGCGAGCCTAGTCGCCATGACCGACAACACCTCCGCCACCGCCCCTGTTTCCCGCACCCCCCTGACCCTCCTCGGCACCGGCGCCATGGGCACCGCGCTGGCCCGTGCCTGGCTCGCCGCCGGACACCCGGTGACCGTCTGGAACCGCACCCCCGCCCGTGCCGACGCCCTGGCCGCCGAGGGCGCCGCGGTCGCCGCGAGCGCCGCCGAGGCGGTGGCCGCGAACCGCCTGGTGGTCGCCTGCCTGCTGGACGACGCCTCCCTCGGCGAGGCGCTCGGGGGCGCCGACCTGACCGGACGGGACCTGGTGAACCTCACCACCGGAACCCCGGGCCAGGGCCGCGCCCGCGCCGCCTGGGCCGCGGCGCGCGGCGCCCGCTTCCTGGACGGCGGCATCATGGCCGTCCCCCCGATGATCGGGGACCCGGAGTCCGGGGGGTACGTCTTCTACAGCGGCTCGCGTGCCCTGTTCGAGGAGCACCGGGACACCCTCGCCGCCCCGGCCGGCACCCGGTACGTCGGCGACGACCCGGGCTTCGCCGCGCTGCACGACGTGGCGCTGCTGAGCGCGATGAGCGGACTGTTCGCCGGCGTCGTGCACGCCTTCGCGCTGATCCGCCGGGAGGACATCGCCCCCAGGGACTTCGCGCCGCTGCTCGTCTCCTGGCTCACCGCGATGGCACCGGCCGCCCACCAGACCGCCGAGCAGCTGGAGAGCGGCGACTACACCAAGGGGGTCGTCTCCAACCTCGCGATGCAGTCCGCGGGCAACGCGACCCTGCTGCGCACCGCCGAGGAACAGGGCGTCAGCGCCGAACTCCTCACGCCGTACATGGAGCTGATGGCCCGCCGCGTCGCCGACGGGCACGGCGACGAGGACGGGGCGGGCATGATCGACCTGCTGGTGCGGGCGGCGACTGGGGACTGACCGCGAGCGCGGGGGGATAACTGTCGCCGTCGGAGTCGCCCACCGCCCAGACCCCGACGCCGCGCACGCTCGCGGGCCGGTCCGGGCCGGCCTGCCAGGCGCGGTCGAGCACCGGCCCGCGCATCCAGAGGGGGGCCTGCCAGCCGGGCCACAGCACGATCAGCGCGCCCGCCGCCGCGAGCGCGCCCGGCACGGCCTTCCCGGGGCGGACCCGGGTGAACGCGGCGACGGTGGCGACGAGCACGGGGAGGCCCACGAAGGTGAGGAGGAACGCCAGCACCAGGGTCGGCGTCGTGCCCTCCGGGCAGGGCCGGTACCTGCTGCCGCAGCTGTTGCCGGGGATGGACGACCACCCCAGTGCGTGGAACTCCACCGCGAGCCCGGTCAGCGCGCCCGCTCCGACCACCAGTGCGGCCTTCACCAGCGTCCGCGTCCCGGCCGGTCCGCCGCCCTCGGCCATCGTGTCCCCCACCCGTGTTCCGTTCCGCGGCGCTCCCCAGCACCGGCCGCGCACGTCATGGAGCGGCGCTGGAGCCTACTCCGCGCGCGTGGATCATGTCAGCCGGATCGGTCACCGGGGGTGCCGCTCAGGCCAGCCACTGCTCGTACGCCAGGTTCGCCACCAGGGCGAAGACGACCGTCAGCAGCACGATGCGCACGAAGCGGCTGCCCTTCTTCAGGGCCGTGCGGGCGCCGAGCGTGCCGCCCGCCAGGTTGAACACGGCCATCAGCGCCGCCAGCTGCCACAGCACCGCGCCCTGCCAGGCGAACGTGGCGAGGGCGCCGGCGTTGGTGCAGCAGTTGACGATCTTGGCGGTGGCGGAGGCGGTGACGAGGTCGAGGTGGAGCAGGGCGGTGAGGGCCAGGACGAGGAACGTGCCGGTGCCGGGGCCGATGAGACCGTCGTAGAAGCCGATGCCGAGGCCGGCCAGGCCGATCGCCGCGAGGATCTGGCGCCGGGTCGCCGGACCGGTGGCGGGGGCGGTGCCGAAGGCGGGGCGCAGGATGACGAAGGCGGCCACACCGAGCAGCACCACCATGATCACCGGTTTGAGGACCTCCGTGCTCATCCCGGCCGCGAAGAAGGCCCCGGCCGACGATCCGGCGAGGGCGGCCAGTCCGATGCGCACGGCGGTCCTCACGTCGACCGGTGCCTTGCGGGCGTAGGTGACCGCCGCGCCCGTGGTGCCGACGATCGCGACCGCCTTGTTGGTGCCCAGGGCGTGCGCGGCCGGGGTGCCGGCGGGGAGCCCCAGCAGCAGGACCGGCAGGAGCAGCAGCCCGCCGCCGCCGACCACGGCGTCGATCCAGCCGGCGGCGAGGGCGGCCAGGCAGAGCAGGACGACCATGGTCAGCGAGATGTCGGGCATGGCCGCGAGCCTATGGACGCGGTAGATGTGCCGTCCATCAAGATGAGCTTTTATTGAGGTTGGCCTCCTCACCTCCGCCGCGGGCCGGGCGCCCCGAACCCTCACATCCGCCCCCCGCCTCCGCTGAGGGCAGCGTTCCGCGCGGGAAACAGAGGGGATGCCGCCGGGTAACACCCGCACCGCACGCTCAAGGGCATGACCTCGAACGAGCGTGTGGTGGTGATCGGCTCCGGCCTCGCGGGCGTACGTCTCGCCCGGCGGCTCGGCGAGCTCGGCACGCCCGTGACGCTGATCGGCGAGGAGGAGCACCGCCCGTACAACCGGGTGCTGCTCGCCGAGGTGCTGGCCGGGCGGTACAGCCCCGAGGTGATCGCCCTGCCGGCGCCCGCCCGGCTGACCCGCGCCCGCGTCACCGGCATCGACCGCGCCGGGCGGACCGTCGCCTGCGCGGACGGCTCGGTGATCGCGTACGACCGGCTCGTCCTGGCCACCGGCTCCAACCCCGTGCTGCCGCCGCTGCGCGGCCTGTTCACCCGGGGCCACGAACTGCCGGAGGGCGTGCACGCGTTCCGCACCATGGACGACTGCCTGGGCCTGGCCAAGGCGGTACGGCCGGGCGTGCGGGCGGTCGTGATCGGCGGCGGGCTGCTCGGGGTCTCGGCGGCCCGCGCGCTCGCCGTGCGCGGCGCGCAGGTCGTCCTCGCCCAGCAGTCCGAGCGGCTGATGGAGCGTCAGCTCGATCCGGCCGCGTCGCAGCTCGTCCGGCGGCACCTGGCCGCTCTCGGCGTCGAGGTGCACACCGAGTGCCGGGTGCGCGACGTGCGCTGCGTCGCGGGCGCGGTCCGCTCGGTGGAGCTGGCCGACGGGTACGCGCTCGACGCCGACCTCGTGGTCCTGGCCTGCGGGGTCCATCCCCGCACCGGGCTCGCGCAGGCGGCCGGGATCGAGGTCCGCAGGGGCGTCGTCGTCGACGACGAGCTGCGCACCTCGGACCCGTACGTCCACGCCGTCGGCGACTGCGTCCAGCACGCCGGCACGGTGTACGGGCTGGCCACCCCGGCGCTGGAACAGGCCGACGCGCTCGCCGCGCTGCTCGCCGGGGACGCGGACGCCCGCTACACCGGCACCCGCTCCCTGACCCGGCTCACCCTCACCGGGCCGGACAGCCCCTTCGACCTCGCCGCGTTCGGCGAGACCGAGGCGCTGCCGGGCGACGACGTCGTCCAGCTCGCCGACGCCACCCGGGGCACCTACCGCAAGGTCGTCGTCCGTGACGACCGCCTGGTCGGCGGGGTCCTGGTCGGCGAACTCGGCACCGTCGGCGCCCTCGCGCGCGCCTGGGAGGGAGCAGAGCCGCTGCCCTCCGACGGCGGGCCCCTGCTCCACCTGCTCACCAACGATGGAGGCTCCTGAATGACCGCCAACCCGGGGGGCACCCCCACGATCGTGCTCGTCGGCCACGGCATGGTCGGCCAGCGCTTCCTCGAGGCACTCGCCGAGCGCGGCCTGACCGCCACGCACCGCGTGGTCGTGCTGTGCGAGGAGCCGCGTCCGGCGTACGACCGCGTCCAGCTCACCTCGTACTTCTCGGGCAGGACCCCGGAAGACCTCTCCATGACCGACCCGGGGTTCATCGAGGACCACGGCATCGAGCTGCACGTCGGCGACCCGGCGGAGAGCGTCGACCGGGAGGCCCGCAGGGTCACCGCCCGCTCGGGGCTCGTCGTCGGCTACGACGTCCTCGTCCTGGCCACCGGCTCCTACCCGTTCGTGCCGCCGGTGCCGAACAAGGACGCCGAGGGCTGCTTCGTCTACCGCACGATCGAGGACCTGCTCGCGATCGAGGAGTACGCGAGGACGAAGGCGACGACCGGTGCGGTGGTGGGCGGCGGCCTGCTCGGCCTGGAGGCCGCGGGCGCGCTCAAGGGCCTCGGACTCACCACGCACATCGTGGAGTTCGCACCGCGCCTGATGCCCGTGCAGGTCGACGACGGCGGTGGCGCGGCGCTGCTGCGCACCATCGAGGACATGGGCCTGACCGTGCACACCGGCACCGGCACGCAGGAGATCGTGACCGGCGCGGACGGCGCGGTCACCGGCATGAAGCTGTCCGACGGCTCCGAACTCGCCACCGACATGGTGGTGTTCTCCGCCGGTGTCCGTCCCCGCGACCAGCTCGCCCGCGACTGCGGTCTGACGGTCGGCGAGCGCGGCGGCATCGCCGTCGACGAGCAGTGCCGCACGGTCACCGACCCGCGCGTGTTCGCGATCGGCGAGTGCGCGCTGGCCGCCGACGGCCGGGTGTACGGCCTGGTGGCCCCCGGCTACGAGCAGGCCCAGACCGCCGCCGCGACGATCGCCGACGACGAGGCGTCGTTCACGGGGGCCGACCTGTCCACCAAGCTGAAGCTGCTCGGCGTGGACGTGGCCTCCTTCGGCGACGCGCACGGCGCCACCGCCGACTGCCTGGACGTCGTCTACTCCGACTCGCGCGCCGGCCTGTACAAGAAGCTGGTCATCGGCCGGGACGGCACGCTGCTCGGCGGCATCCTGGTCGGCGACGCCGAGGCGTACGGCACGCTGCGCGCCCTGACCGGCTCGGTGCCGCCGGTCGCGCCGGAGGCGCTGGTGCTGCCCGCCGGTGCCGGGGCCCCGGCGCAGCTCGGCCCGTCCGCCCTGCCGGACGACGCGGTCGTCTGCTCCTGCCACAACGTCACCAAGGGCACGATCCGCGGCGCGGTCACCGACCACCGGTGCACCACCGTGCCCGAGGTGAAGAAGTGCACCAAGGCCGGTACCGGCTGCGGAAGTTGCGTCAAGGTGCTCGGCCAGCTGGTCAACGCCGAGCTGGAGGCGAGCGGCGTCGAGGTCGACAAGGGCCTGTGCGGCTGCTTCGCGCAGACCCGCGAGGAGCTGTACGAGATCGTCCTCGCCCTGCGCGTCACCTCCTACCGGGACCTGCTCGACCGCCACGGCCGCGAGGGCGCCCGGGGCGGCGACGGCTGCGAGGTCTGCAAGCCGGCGGTCGGCTCGATCATCGCCTCCCTCGCCCCGACGATCGGGGCCAGCAACTACGTCCTGGACGGCGAGCAGGCCGCGCTCCAGGACACCAACGACCACTTCCTGGCCAACCTCCAGAAGAACGGCTCGTACTCGGTCGTCCCGCGCATCCCCGGCGGCGAGATCGCCCCGGAGAAGCTGATCGTGATCGGTGAGATCGCCCGCGACTTCGGCCTCTACACGAAGATCACGGGCGGCCAGCGCATCGACATGTTCGGCGCCCGCGTCGAGCAGCTCCCGCTGATCTGGGCCCGCCTGGTGGACGCCGGCTTCGAGTCCGGCCACGCCTACGGCAAGTCGCTGCGCACGGTGAAGTCCTGCGTCGGGCAGACCTGGTGCCGCTACGGCGTGCAGGACTCCGTGCGCATGGCGATCGACCTGGAGCTGCGCTACCGGGGACTCAGGTCGCCCCACAAGCTGAAGTCGGCGGTCTCCGGCTGCCAGCGCGAGTGCGCGGAGGCCCGGTCGAAGGACTTCGGCGTGATCGCCACCGCGGGCGGCTGGAACCTCTACGTCGGCGGCAACGGCGGCGCCACCCCGCGCCACGCGGACCTGCTCGCCCAGGACCTCTCCGACGCCGAACTGGTCCGCCTCGTCGACCGGTTCCTGATGTTCTACATCCGCACCGCCGACCGCCTGGAGCGCACCTCGGCCTGGCTGGAGCGGATCCCCGGCGGCCTGGACCACGTGCGGGACGTCGTCGTCCACGACTCCCTCGGCATCTGCGACGAGCTGGAGGCCCTGATGGCCGCCCATGTCTCGCACTACCGCGACGAGTGGGCCGAGACCATCAACGACCCGGAGAAGCTGGCCCGGTTCGTGTCCTTCGTGAACGCGCCCGACACCCCCGACCCGGTGGTCGCGTTCGTCCCCGAGCGCGACCAGATCAAGCCCGACCTGCCCCTGCTGAACATCGGCCTGCGACCCGCTGACGACATCCTGGAAGGAAGCGCCCGGCGATGACCCTGGCACTCGAGACCACCGACCTGAAGGTCCGGCTCCGCCTGGAGGACGACTGGTTCACGGTCTGCGACCTCAGCACGCTGATCCCCGGCCGCGGGGTGGCGGCCCTGCTCCCCGACGGCCGTCAGGCCGCCGTCTTCACCGACCGGGCCGGCCGCCTCTACGCCATCGACAACCGCGACCCCTTCACCGGGGCGGCGGTCCTCTCCCGCGGCCTGACCGGCACCCACCGGGGCCGCCCCTTCGTCGCCTCCCCGCTGCTCAAGCAGCGCTTCGACCTCGAGTCGGGGCAGTGCCTGGACGACGAGACGGTACGGGTGACGGCGTACGAGGCGAAGGCGGCGTGACCGCCTAGGTCCTGCCGGCCTCCTGCCGACTTCCTGTCGGGTGCGTGTCCTCCGTTCAGTGGGGCAGGTTCTTCGCGTTTCATCGATCCTGCCCCACTCGTTTCGTGCCCCACCCCATCCGTCACGGAGGCCCGGACCATGACCCGGAAGCACCCGCAGCACCTTCAGCCCTCCCGGCGTGCCGTGCTCGGCGGTGCCGCCGTCGCCGCGTTCGCGGCGGCGGCCGGCACCGGCAGCGCACAGGCCGCCGGCCGCGGGCCCGCCTGGCCGACCGAGTTCCCGCTGCCCGACGGCTGGCTGCCCGAGGGCATCACCATCGGCAGCGCGCCCTTCGCCTACATGGGCTCCCGCGCCGACGGCGCGATCCACCGCACCGACCTGCGCACCGGAAAGGGCCGGGTGCTCCACGAGGGCGCCCCCGGCCTCGCGGCCATCGGCCTCGAGCTGGGCCACGACGGCCTGCTGTACGTCTCCGGCGGCGCGGGCGGCACCGCCAGGATCGTGGACGCCCGCACCGGCGAAGCGGTGACGACGCACCGGCTCACCGCCGCCACCGGCCACTTCGTCAACGACGTCGTCCTGCTCCGGGACCGCGCCTGGTTCACCGACTCGTACGACGCGGTCCTGTACGGCGTCCCGCGCGGCCGGGGCGGCCGGGTCCGCGCGCTGCCGCTCACCGGCGACTGGGAGCAACTGCCCGGCGTCATCAACGCCAACGGCATCGTGAGCACGCCCGACGGCCACGGCGTGATCGTCGTCAAGAGCACGCCGGGCGAGCTGTACCGGGTGTGCCTGAGGACCGGCCGCGCCACCAGGGTCACGCTCGTCGGCGCGGACGACGTCGTCAACGGCGACGGTCTGGTCCGCGTCGGCCGCACCCTGTACGTGGTGCAGAACCGGCTCAACGTGGTGACCGTGTTCGACCTGGACGCCGGGGCCACGACCGCCACCCTGCGCCGCTCGATCACCGACCCGCGCTTCGACGTCCCCGCCACCGCCGCCCGTTTCCGCGACCGCCTCTACCTGGTCAACGCGCGCTTCACCAGCCCGCAGACACCGGAGACGTCGTTCACGGCGGTGGCCGTGCCGCTGTAGGGCTCCGCCGCGGCGCCGGGCCGTCGTACGCCACGCCCGTCGGCCCCCGGCGACGGTCCGCAGCCGCTCCCCCTCGCGTCGTCGGGGGTCCGGGGCGCCCGCCAGGACGGGGCGGGCGCCCCGCAGGATGGTCATCTGCCGGTACGTCCCCGGTCATGAGGCGTCCATTCCGCGCCCCTAGGGTCCCTCACCGCACGCCCCCGCCGCCGACCGGTGGCGGGACGGTCACGGCACCCTTGGAGCGACTGTGGAACGTCGTACCTTCCTTCGTGCGACCGCCGTCGGCGGCACCTCCGCCGTGCTCGGCGGGACCCTGTGGCGCGGCGCCGCGCACGCCGCCCCCGCCCAGCCCGGCACCGGCCCGTACGGTCCGCTGGGAGCCCCGGACGCCAACGGGATCAGACTTCCGGCCGGGTTCACCAGCCGGGTGATCGCCCGTTCCGGCCAGCGGGTCGCGGGCACGTCGTACACCTGGCACAACGCCCCCGACGGCGGCGCCTGTTACGCCGACGGAAGCGGCTGGATCTACGTCTCCAACTCGGAGATCAACCCGTCGGGCGGCGCGAGCGCGGTGAAGTTCTCGGCCACCGGTGCCATCACGGGCGCGTACCGCGTCCTGTCCGGCACCCGGCAGAACTGCGCGGGCGGGAAGACCCCGTGGAACACCTGGCTGTCCTGCGAGGAGGTGGACCGGGGGTACGTCTACGAGACCGACCCGTGGGGCGTGAAGGCGGCCGTCCGCCGCGACGCGATGGGCCGCTTCAAGCACGAGGCGGCGGCAGCCGACCCCGTGCGCAAGGTCGTGTATCTGACCGAGGACGTGTCGGACGGCTGCTTCTACCGCTTCCGGCCCACCACCTGGGGCGATCTGTCCTCGGGCACGCTGGAGGTGCTGGTCGCGGGCAGCGGCACCAGCGGCCCGGTGAGCTGGGCGCGGGTCCCGGACCCCTCCGGCGCCACCGCCACCCGTCACCAGGTCTCCGGCGCCAAGCACTTCAACGGCGGCGAGGGCTGCTACTACGCGAACGACACCTGCTGGTTCACCACCAAGGGCGACAACCGCGTCTGGCAGTACAACGCGTCCGCCCAGACCATCGAACTCGCCTACGACGACTCGCTCGTGACCGGTGGCACGGCCCCCCTGACCGGCGTCGACAACGTCACCGGCACCTCCTCCGGCGACCTCTTCGTGGCCGAGGACGGCGGGAACATGGAGATCTGCGTCATCACCCCCGCCGACGTCGTCGCCCCGTTCCTGCGCGTCGACGGTCACTCCGGCTCCGAGATCACCGGACCCGCCTTCTCCCCGGACGGCAGCCGCCTGTACTTCTCCAGCCAGCGCGGGACGAGCGGGAGTTCGTCGGGCGGGATCACGTACGAGGTGAGGGGACCGTTCCGGTCGTAGCGGGGAACCGGTAGCGGAGAGCTACCCTCCGGTCACGTCACGTTCGCATCACGGGTCCTTCATATCCCCATCCCGTCACACGAGCCCCCCAGTAGCTTCGTCACCCCGCGCCGAGCACCGGCACACGCACCGATCTGGGGGGCTCTCCGCCATGAACCCGCTTCGCACCTCCGCCGCGGCCCTCGCCGCCCTCGCCCTGGCCGCGCTGCCGGCCACCGCCGTGGCCCACGACGGCGACCACCCGTTCAAGAACTGCACCGAGGCGTACGAGAACGGGTACGCCGACATCCCCGAGGGCGACGACCACTACGGCGAGCACCTGGACCGCGACGGCGACGGCGTGGGCTGCGACCGGCCGCCCGCGGACTTCGTGCCGCACGACGACGAGGGCAGCGGCGGCGGCACGGACGAGGACACGGACGAGGAGACCGGGAGCACCTCCGACGGCTCCGGCTCGGGCACCGACCTCGCGGAGACCGGCGGCAGCGACGCCACCCCGTACCTCGCGGCCGGCGGCGCGGCCGTGCTCCTCGCGGGCGGCGGCGTGCTGTTCGCGGCCCGCAGGCGGCGCGAGAGCCGCTGACACCGCCCCGCGCCGGGAGCCGGCCGGGAGGTGGGCCCGGGGCGCGCACCGGCCCCGGGCCCGCCCGGCTCCCCGGCCCTCCCGGGCACCGCTCACACGGACAGCAGCAGGGAGTCCTCCTTCCCCCGCCGGCGACGCACATGCCCGCGCCGGCCCGCCAGGACCGCCATGAGGGTCCACGCCACGAGGCCGGCGATCAGACCGCCGAGCCGCCCCGCCGGGTCCACGTCGTCCGCCGGCTCCATGGGCACCACGCCCTCCGGGTCGCGGATGACGTCGAGCCGGTCCCCCACCTCCGGAGCCCCGACGTCACCGTTGTGCGTGAGCCGCTCCCCGAGTTCCTCGCCGTCCGCGGTGCGCAGCGTGAACCGGTGGTTGTCGCCGCCCGTCTCGTCCGTGCTGTCCGCCACGATCACCACGCTCTCGCGCACCCCGCGCACCTCCAACGCCGCCTCGGGCGCGTACTGGACGGCCCCGACGAGGATGAACAGCGCGGGCGCGAGGGACACCAGGGCGATCCACGCCGCGCGGTGGAGGACGGCCAGCAGCACGGCGAACGCCACGCACAGCGCGGTCCCGACCATGATGGGGACCGCCACCCAGCGCAGCGTCAGGTAGGACACGCCGGCGGTGACCGCCGCGGCGGCCCATCCGAACAGCGCCACCCCGACCGTGCGCCGCACCGACCGCCAGGGATCGACGGCGTACCCGCCCATGCTGCTCAGCGGCCTGATGGTGCTCCTGCGCATGCCGCGTCGCACGCTGCTCCCCCCGTGTTCCCCGCCGTGGCGGCTCCGTGAGTTCCGGCACCGGACACTAACCGGTCCCGGGCACGGGAGAGGGCGGCACCCCCGCACGGGTGCCGCCCTCTCCTCCGTGATCCGGAGCCGTTGCCGATCGGTGAGGGTGGTCGGGTGACAGACAACGGCTCCGGGGCCTGCGCGCCCCGAAGGGCTAGCGGTGGTCGCTTCCCGTGGACGTGACCGCCGCGCGGCCGGCCTCCAGGCGGGCCACCGGGATGCGGAACGGGGAGCAGGAGACGTAGTCCAGGCCGACCTCGTGGAAGAAGTGGACCGACTCCGGGTCACCGCCGTGCTCGCCGCAGACGCCGAGCTTGAGGTCGGGCCGGGTCTCGCGGCCGGCCCGGACGGCGGACTTCACCAGGGAGCCGACGCCGTCCTTGTCGATCGTCTCGAACGGCGACACCCCGAAGATGCCCTTCTCCAGGTAGGCCGTGAAGAAGCTGGCCTCCACGTCGTCCCGGGAGAAGCCCCACACCGTCTGGGTGAGGTCGTTGGTGCCGAAGGAGAAGAACTCCGCCGCCTCCGCGATCTGACCGGCGGTCAGCGCGGCGCGCGGCAGCTCGATCATCGTGCCGATGGCGAGCTTGAGCTCGGTGCCGGTGGCCTCCTGGACCTCGGCGATGACCTTGTCGGCCTCCTCGCGGACGATCTCCAGCTCCTGGACCGTGCCGACCAGCGGAATCATGATCTCCGCGCGCGGGTCGCCCTTGGCCGCCCTGCGCTCGGCCGCGGCCTCGGCGATGGCCCGGACCTGCATGGTGAACAGGCCGGGGATGACCAGGCCGAGGCGGACGCCGCGCAGACCCAGCATCGGGTTCTGCTCGTGCAGCCGGTGCACCGCCTGCAGGAGGCGCAGCTCGTTCTCGTGCGGCTCCTGCCGGGACTCGGCGAGCGCGACACGGACCGACAGCTCGGTGATGTCGGGCAGGAACTCGTGCAGCGGCGGGTCGAGCAGGCGGATGGTGACCGGGAGGCCGTCCATCGCCTCGAACAGCTCGACGAAGTCCTGCTTCTGCAGCGGGAGCAGCGCCTTGAGGGACTCCTCGCGCTCGGCCTCGGTGTCGGCCAGGATCAGCCGCTCCACCAGCTCGCGCCGGTCGCCGAGGAACATGTGCTCGGTGCGGCACAGGCCGATGCCCTGGGCGCCGAAGCGGCGGGCGCGCAGCGCGTCCTCGGCGTTGTCGGCGTTGGCGCGCACCCGCAGCCGGCGCTTGCGGTCGGCGAAGGCCATCATCCGGTGCACGGCCTCGACCAGTTCGTCGGCGTCGTCGGCGCCCGGGTGCATCCGGCCCTCGAAGTACTCCACGACCGGGGACGGGACGACCGGGACCTCGCCGAGGTAGACCTTGCCGCTGGAGCCGTCGATGGAGATGAGGTCGCCCTCCTCCACGACGTGTCCGCCCGGGACGGTCATCCGGCGGCGCTTGGTGTCGACCTCGAGCTCCTCGGCGCCGCAGACACAGGTCTTGCCCATGCCGCGCGCGACCACGGCCGCGTGGGAGGTCTTGCCGCCGCGGGAGGTGAGGATGCCCTCGGCCGCGATCATGCCGTCGAGGTCGTCGGGGTTGGTCTCGCGGCGGATCAGGATGACCTTCTCGCCGGAGCGGGACCACTTGACGGCGGTGTAGGAGTCGAAGACCGCCTTGCCGACCGCCGCGCCCGGCGAGGCCGCGATGCCGCGTCCGACCTGCTCGACCTTCGCGCTCTCGTCGAAGCGCGGGAACATCAGCTGGGCGAGCTGGGCGCCGTTGACGCGGGTGAGCGCCTCGGCCTCGTCGATCAGGCCCTGGTCCACCAGCTGGGTGGCGATGCGGAAGGCCGCGCCCGCGGTGCGCTTGCCGACACGGGTCTGGAGCATCCACAGCTGGCCGCGCTCGATGGTGAACTCGATGTCGCAGAGATCCTTGTAGTGGTTCTCCAGCGTCTCCATGATCTGCATCAGCTGGTCGTACGACTTCTTGTCGATCTGCTCCAGCTCCGCGAGCGGCACGGTGTTGCGGATGCCCGCGACCACGTCCTCGCCCTGCGCGTTCTGCAGGTAGTCGCCGTAGACGCCCTGGTGGCCGGAAGCGGGGTCGCGGGTGAAGGCGACGCCGGTGCCGGAGTCCGGGCCGAGGTTGCCGAAGACCATGGAGCAGACGTTGACGGCGGTGCCCAGGTCGTGCGGGATGCGCTCCTGGCGGCGGTACAGCTTGGCGCGGTCGCCGTTCCAGGAGTCGAAGACCGCCTTGATGGCGAGGTCCATCTGCTCGCGCGGGTCCTGCGGGAAGTCCCGGCCGGCCTCGGTCTTGACGATCTTCTTGAACTTGGTGACGAGCTTCTTGAGGTCGGCGGCCTCCAGCTCGGTGTCGACCGTGACCTTCTTGGCCGCCTTCGCCGCCTCCAGCGCGTCCTCGAAGAGCTCGCCGTCGACGCCGAGGACGGTCTTGCCGAACATCTGGATGAGGCGCCGGTAGGAGTCCCACGCGAACCGGTCGTCGCCGGCCTGCTTGGCCAGGCCCTGCACCGACTTGTCGGAGAGGCCGATGTTGAGGACGGTGTCCATCATGCCCGGCATGGAGAACTTCGCCCCGGAGCGGACCGACACGAGGAGGGGGTTGTCGGCCTGCCCGAGCTTCTTGCCCATCTTCTCCTCGAGGGCGGCGAGGTGCGCACTCACCTCGTCACGCAGTGCCGCCGGCTCCTCGCCGCTCTCCAGGTAGACCTTGCAGGCCTCCGTGGTGATGGTGAAGCCGGGCGGGACGGGAAGGCCCAGGTTGGTCATCTCGGCGAGGTTGGCACCCTTGCCGCCGAGCAGGTCCTTGAGGTCCTTGTTGCCCTCGGTGAAGTCGTAAACGAACTTCACGCCCTCAACGCTCGTACCGTGCTGAGCTACGTGGGGATCTTTGTTTTCCGACACGGGTCTCGACTCCTCGAGGACGCGGTGGCTGCCCTGACGGCGAGGAACATACCCAGATCGAAGGCGCCTGGGTACGTCCACTC
>NZ_JAPSKQ010000257.1 GCF_031181555.1 Streptomyces sp.
TGTCCTCCATGCAGCTCGACGAGGCCGACCGCGGCTTCGCCTACGCCCAGGACGCCCCGCTCGACATGCGCATGGACCAGACGACCGGCGTCAGCGCCGCCGAGGTCCTCAACACCTACCCGCCCGGCGAACTCGTCCGCATCCTGCGCGCCTACGGCGAGGAGAAGCAGGCCAAGCGGATCGTGGCCGCGATCGTGCGCGAGCGCGAGAAGGAGCCGTTCACGCACAGCGCCCGCCTGGTCGAGCTGATCCGGGACGCGCTGCCGCAGGCCGCCAAGCGCACCGGCGGCAACCCGGCCAAGCGCACCTTCCAGGCCCTGCGGATCGAGGTCAACGGCGAGCTCTCGGTACTGGAGCGGGCGATCCCGGCCGCCGTGAAGGCCCTCGACGTGGACGGGCGGATCGCCGTGCTGTCGTACCACTCCCTGGAGGACCGGCTGGTCAAGCAGGTGTTCGCGGCGGGCGCCGCCACCACCGCGCCGCCCGGACTGCCGGTCGTCCCCGAGCGTTACCAGCCCCGGCTCAAGCTGCTCACGCGCGGTGCCGAACTCCCCACCGAGGAGGAGATCGCCGAGAACCGCCGCGCGGCCCCCGCGCGGCTGCGCGGCGCCCAGCGGATCCGGGAGGATCCCGAGTGAGGCGGACGAGGCGTCACGAAGCGCACGCGGGCACACCTGGCGTATGAGTGAGGCGGGTGACGGGCCGGGCGTGCGGGTGGGAAAAGCGAACTCAGGGGAGCGTGAGTGAGTAGGAAACCCGAACTGAAGGGGAGGGCGGCCCGTCTCGCCCAGCTCTTCCCCACCGGACGCGCCCAGGCGGCGCGCACTCCCTTCGTCCTCCTCGTCGTCCTGCTGCTCGGCGGCGGTCTGATCGGCCTCCTGGTGCTGAACTCCGCCCTCAGCGAGGGCGCCTTCCGGCTCGACGACCTCCAGCGGGAGACCAAGAACCTCACCGACGAGGAACAGGCCCTGCGGCGGGACATCGACGCCTACTCCGCCCCCGACGCCCTCCAGCGCCGCGCCCGCGAACTCGGCATGGTGCCCGGCGGCGGCCCCGCCTTCCTCGGCCCCGACGGAAAGGTCAAGGGCGTTCCCGGCCCCGCCTCCGCGGCCAGCGCCCCCCTGGTCCCCGCCCCCGAGGCGCCGGCCACCGGGACGGTCCCGCCCCCCGCCCCGGGGACCGCGACCCCGGCCCCCGCCCCCACCTCCTCATCGACCCCGGGCAGGTGACGGAAGTGTCCGACAGGGAACCGCTCCGCCGCCGGGTGCCCGGACCCGCCGGGCCCGCCCGCCCGGGCACCGGACAGCGCCCCGGGCCCGGCGCCCGTCCGGTCCGCCGCCCCGGCCCGCCCCGGCCCGGGGCCCCGAAGGCCATCCGGCTGGGCAGCCCGCGGCCCCGCCTGCGCCTGATCGGCGTGGCCCTGACCCTGGTCCTGCTCGCCTTCGTCGTACGCCTGTTCCAGGTGCAGGCCGTCGACGCGGGCACGTACGCCGCCAAGGCCGAGCAGAACCGCTACGTCGGCCAGGTGCTGGCCGCCGAACGCGGCGAGATCACCGACCGCAGCGGCGTGGCCCTGGCGACCAGCGAGGACGCCTACGACATCACGGCCGACCCCACGATGTTCACCCCGGACGAGCTGGGGATCGCCGACGGCCCCGAACAGGCCGCGGCCCTCCTCGCCCCGATCCTCGGCCAGGACCAGGACGAGCTGGTCGAGAAGCTGCGCCCGGAGAACAAGGCCCTGCGCTACGTCAAGCTGGCCAGCCGCCAGACCCCGCAGGTCTGGAAGCAGATCAAGGACCTGAAGTCGGCGCTGGCGAAGAAGGCGGAGAGCGACGAGTCCGCGGCCAACGTCCTCGCCGGTGTCCTCTCCGTGCCCACCAGCAAGCGGGTGTACCCCAACAACGAGCTCGCCGCCGGAATACTGGGCTGGGTCAACGCCGAGGGCAGGGGCGGCGGCGGCATCGAGCTCCAGCTGGACAAACGGCTCGCCGGCAAGGACGGCAAGATCCGATACGCCCAGTCCGGCGGCCGGCTCGTGCCGACCGCGGGCTCCGCCGAGACCCCGGCCGTGCCCGGCAGCGACATCGAGCTCACCATCGACCGCGACATCCAGTGGGCCGCGCAGAACGCCATCAGCCGGCAGGTGAAGGAGTCCGCGGCGGACCGCGGCTACGTCATCGTCCAGGACACCCGCACCGGCGAGGTCCTCGCGATGGCCAACGCGCCCGGGTTCGACCCCAACAACCTCTCCGAGGCCGCACCGGAGACGCTCGGCAACGCGGCCGTCCAGGACGCCTTCGAACCCGGCTCCACCGCCAAGGTCCTGTCGATGGCGGCCGTCCTGGAGGAGAACGCCGCCACCCCGACGACGCATGTCGTCGTGCCCAACCGGCTGCACCGCGGCGACCGGCTGTTCAAGGACGACGTCGACCACCCGACCTGGTACCTGACGCTCAACGGCGTGCTCGCCAAGTCCAGCAACATCGGCACCATCCTGGCCACCGGCCAGCTGGGCAAGACGCAGGCGCAGGCCAACAAGGTCCTCTACGACTACCTGCGCAAGTTCGGCTTCGGCAGCCACACGGGGCTCGGCTTCCCCGGCGAGACCAAGGGCATCCTCGCCCCGCCCGACACCTGGTCGACCTCGCAGCAGTACACGATTCCTTTCGGCCAGGGCGTGTCCATCAACGCCATGCAGGCCGCCTCCGTCTACTCGACCATCGCCAACGGCGGCGTCCGCATCGAACCCACGCTGGTGCGCGGCTCCACGGGACCCGACGGACGCTTCACCCCCGCCCCGGAGCCCGAGAAGACGCGGGTCGTCAGCGAGAAGACGGCGAAGACGCTCGCCCGGATGCTGGAGTCGGTCGTGGACGACGAGGAGGGCACCGGCACCAAGGCGCGCATCCCCGGGTACCGGGTGGCGGGGAAGACGGGTACGGCCAACCGCGTGGATCCGGCCACCGGCAAGTACCACGGCTACACCTCGTCCTTCGCCGGCTTCGCCCCCGCCGACAAGCCGCGGGTCACCGTCTACTGCGTCATCCAGAACGCCACCGAGGGCAGCTACTTCGGCGGCCAGATCTGCGGACCCGTCTACAAGCAGGTCATGGAGTTCGCCCTGAAGACGCTCCAGGTGCCGCCGACCGGCGCCGAACCCGCCAACCTACCGGTCACCTTCAAACCC
This sequence comes from Streptomyces sp., assembly GCF_031181555.1. Classification (GTDB taxonomy): domain Bacteria; phylum Actinomycetota; class Actinomycetes; order Streptomycetales; family Streptomycetaceae; genus Streptomyces; species Streptomyces fimbriatus. Next base: position 3,191 of record NZ_JAPSKQ010000257.1, read on the forward strand.
TGATCAGCACCGAGCCACCAGGAACCACCCCGTGACGACGATCACCCCCGACCCCGGGAACCAGAACGCCCCCCGCCCCTCACTTCGCCCGGAAGCAGGTACGCCCGGTACGCTCACCGCCGTGCCACACGCTGATCAGTCCCAAACCATCCAGAAGGGCCATCCCGTGACATATCCGGGACCGCCCCGGCCGGCGCAGGTCTCCGCCACACCCCTCGCGGAACTCGCCGACCAGCTGGGTGCCCCCACGCCGGACCGGGCCGCCGAGGTCACGGGCATCACCCACGACTCGCGTGCCGTCCGCCCCGGCGACCTGTACGCCGCCCTCCCCGGCGCCCGTGCCCACGGCGCCGACTTCGTCACCCAGGCCGCCGGCCTCGGCGCGGCCGCCGTGCTGACGGACCCGTCCGGCGCCGAGCGCGTCGCCGCGGCCGGGCTGCCCGCGCTGGTGGTCGACGACCCGCGCGCGCGGATGGGCGAGCTGGCGGCGACCATCTACGGCCACCCGGGCCGCGATCTGCTCCAGATCGGCATCACCGGCACCTCCGGCAAGACCACCACCGCGTACCTCGTCGAGGGCGGCCTCAAGACCGTCCGCAGCACGGGACTGATCGGCACCGTCGAGATGCGCATCGGCGAGGAGCGCATCAAGTCCGAGCGCACCACGCCCGAGGCCACCGATCTGCAGGCGCTGTTCGCCGTCATGCGGGAACGCGGCACCGACGCGGTCGCCATGGAGGTCTCCAGCCACGCCCTGGTCCTCGGCCGGGTCGACGGCTGCGTCTTCGACATCGCCGTCTTCACCAACCTCAGCCCGGAGCACATGGAGTTCCACTCCGACATGGAGGACTACTTCCGGGCCAAGGCGCAGCTGTTCACGCCGGAGCGCAGCAGGCTCGGCGTGGTCAACGTCGACGACGAGTACGGCCGCCGCCTCGTCAAGGAGGCCGGCGTCCCGGTCGTCACCTACTCCGCCGAGGGCCACCCCGACGCCGACTGGCGCGCCGAGGACGTCCGGGTCGGCCCCATGGACTCGGCGTTCACGGTGGCCGGTCCCGAGGGCGAGCGGATCGCCGCCCGGTCGCCGCTGCCGGGCCCCTTCAACGTGGCCAACACCCTCGCCGCGATCGTCGCGCTGGCCGCCGCCGGCCTCGACCCGCAGGCCGCCGCCGACGGCGTCGCCGCCGTACCGGGCGTGCCGGGCCGGCTGGAGCGCGTGGACGCCGGGCAGCCGTACCTCGCGGTGGTCGACTACGCCCACAAGACCGACGCCGTGGAATCGGTGCTGCGCGCCCTGCGCAAGGTCACCGAGGGCAAGGTGCACATCGTGCTCGGTTGCGGCGGCGACCGCGACCACACCAAGCGTGCCCCCATGGGCGCCGCCGCCGCGCGGCTCGCCGACACCGCCGTACTGACCTCCGACAACCCCCGCTCCGAGGACCCCCTCGCGATCCTCGCCACCATGCTCCAGGGCGCGGCCTCCGTCCCCGCCCACGAGCGCGGCGAGGTGCAGGTCTTCGAGGACCGGGCCGCCGCGATCGCCGCCGCCGTGGCCCGGGCACAGCCCGGCGACACCGTGCTGGTCGCGGGCAAGGGCCACGAGCAGGGGCAGGACATCGCCGGGGTGGTGCGTCCCTTCGACGACCGCCAGGTGCTTCGCGAAGCCATCAAGAAGACCCAGGGATGAACTTGTGATCGCCCTCTCCCTCGCCGAGATCGCAGAAGTCGTCGGCGGGCAGACGCACGACATACCGGACCCCTCCGTCCAGGTCACCGGACCGGTCGTCCGGGACTCACGGGAGGCGGGTCCGGGCAGCCTCTTCGTCGCCTTCGTCGGCGAGCACGTGGACGGCCACGACTTCGCGGCCGCGGTCGTCGAGGCGGGCGCGGTGGCCGTGCTCGCCTCCCGCCCGGTCGGCGTGCCCGCGATCGTCGTCGAAGACGTCCAGGCGGCCCTCGGCGCCCTCGCCCGGCACGTCGTCGAACGGCTCGGCGCCACCCTCGTCGCGCTCACCGGCTCGGCCGGCAAGACCAGCACCAAGGACCTCATCGCGCAGGTGCTGCAGCGCGAGGCGCCGACCGTCTTCACCCCCGGCTCGCTCAACAACGAGATCGGCCTGCCGCTCACCGCCCTCACCGCCACCGAGGAGACGAAGTTCCTCGTGCTGGAGATGGGAGCGCGCGGAATCGGCCACATCCGTTACCTCACCGGCCTGACGCCCCCGAAGGTCGGGCTCGTCCTGAACGTCGGCAGCGCCCACATCGGCGAGTTCGGCGGCCGCGAGCAGATCGCGCAGGCGAAGGGCGAGCTGGTCGAGGCCCTGCCCCCGGCCGAGGAGGGCGGTGCCGCGATCCTCAACGCGGACGACCCCTTCGTACGGGCCATGGCCTCCCGTACGAAGGCGAAGGTGATCCTTTTCGGAGAGTCCGACGAAGCGGACGTTCGGGCCGAGAACGTGCGACTCACGGACAGCGGACAGCCCTCTTTCAGGCTTCACACACCCTCCGGTGCATCTGATGTGACCATGCGCCTGTACGGTGAGCATCACGTGTCGAACGCGCTCGCCGCGGCCGCCGTCGCCCACGAGTTGGGCATGTCCGCAGACGAGATCGCCCGCGCGCTCTCCGAGGCGGGCTCCCTCT
>NZ_JAPSKQ010000258.1 GCF_031181555.1 Streptomyces sp.
GTTCAACGCCGGCCAGAAGATCTACGCGGCCTGGATCGCCGGTGCCACGCTCGTCATGCCGGGCACCGGCCTGATGATGTGGTTCACCCACCTCACCCCGTTGGTGTGGCGCACCGGCGCGACCTTCGTCCACGACTGGCTGGCCCTGGCCGTCGGCATCGTCCTCGCCGACCACATCGGCACGGCCCTGGCGGATCCGGAGGCCCGTCGCGGCATGCGCACGGGCCGGGTCGGCCGGGACTGGGCGGAACACGAACACCCGCTCCGGCGCCCCTGACCCGACAGGCCCCTCGACGGAGAACGGGTCCGCCCGCCCCTCGACGAGGAGCGGGCGGACCCGTGGCCGTCGTCCCCCTAAAGGATCAGCGACAGCAGCAGGACCAGGGCGCCCGCGACCACCGAGATGATGGTCTCCATGATCGACCAGGTCTTGATCGTCTGGCCGACGTTCAGCCCGAAGTACTCCTTCACCAGCCAGAACCCGGCGTCGTTGACGTGGCTGAAGAAGAGCGAGCCGGCGCCGATGGCCAGCACCAGCAGGGCCGCGTGCGTGGTCGACATGTCGGCGGCGAGCGGCGCCACCAGACCGGCGGCCGACACGGTCGCCACGGTCGCCGAACCGGTCGCCAGCCGGATCGCCACCGCGATCAGCCAGGCCAGCAGCAGCGCCGGGATCGACCAGTCCTCGGAGATCTCCAGGATCATCCGGCCCACGCCGGTGTCGATCAGCGTCTGCTTGAAGCCGCCGCCCGCACCGACGATCAGCAGGATGCCCGCGATCGGCGCGAGCCCCTTCTCGACCAGGGACGAGATCCGCTCCCGGCTGAACCCGGCGGGCACGCCGAGGGTGAAGATGCCGGCCAGTACGGCCGCGAGCAGCGCGATCAGCGGGGAGCCGATCACGTCGAAGACGCGCTGCACGGTGTTCTCGGGGTCGTCGACGATGATGTCGACGAGCGCCTTGGCGAGCATCAGCACGACCGGCAGCAGGATCGTGGCCAGCGTCGGGCCGAAGCCGGGACGCTTCTCCAGGTCCTCGGAGGGCCGCTGCGGGATCATCCGCTCCGGGGCCGGGACGTCCACCCAGCGGGCGGCGTACTTCGAGAACAGCGGACCGGCGATGATCACCGTCGGTATGGCGACGAGCACGCCCAGCGCCAGCGTCACACCGAGGTTGGCGCCGACCGCGTCGATCGCGACCAGCGGGCCGGGGTGCGGCGGGACCAGACCGTGCATCACGGACAGACCGGCGAGCGCGGGGATGCCGATGCGCATCAGGGAGTAGTTGCCGCGCTTGGCGACCATCAGCACCACCGGGATCAGCAGCACCACGCCGACCTCGAAGAACAGCGGCAGGCCGATCACCGAGGCGATCAGCACCATCGCCCACGGCATGGAACGGCCGCTCGCCTTGGCGAGGATGGTGTCGACGATCTGATCGGCGCCACCGGAGTCGGCGAGCATCTTGCCGAGGATGGCGCCGAGGGCGATCAGGACGCCCACACCGGCGACGGTGGAGCCGAGCCCGGCGCTGAAGCTGGTGATCACCTTGTCCAGCGGCGCCCCGGCGAACGCGCCGAGCGCCAGTGACCCGATCGTCAGCGACAGGAAGGCGTGCAGTTTGAACTTGGTGATGAGCAGGACGATGACGGCGATGCCCGCCAGGACGGCGATGCCCAGCTGAGCGTGGCCGGCCGAGGTGATCGGCTCGGGGGCGTCCGCTGCCAGCATCTCGACGCTGAGTCTGGTCACGGGGGTTCCTTGGGAGTACGGGGAGTCGGGGAGGAGGCCGGGGAGACGGGGGACGCCCCCGGCCGTGCGGATCCGGGAGGGCCTCAGGCAGCCGGCTCGGGGAGGGCCCGGAGGGCGGCGGCCGCCCGCTCGGTGATCTCCTCCGGGCCGCCCGTCACGTCCACGGCGACCCCGGCCTCGTCCCGCTCCAGCGGCTGGAGCGTGGCGAACTGGGAGTCGAGCAGTGCCGTGGGCATGAAGTGCCCCTTCCGGTGCGACATCCGGTCCTCGATGAGCGCGCGGTCACCGGTGAGGTGCACGAAGACCACGCCGGGCGCGGCGGCCCGCAGCCGGTCGCGGTACGACCGCTTCAGCGCCGAGCAGCTGACCACCCCGCCGAGCCCTGCCCGCCCGTGCGCCCAGGAGCCGATGGCGTCCAGCCAGGGCCACCGGTCCTCGTCGGTGAGCGGGGTACCGGCCGACATCTTGGCGATGTTGGCCTGCGGGTGGAAGTCGTCGCCCTCGGCGTAGGGGACGCCGAACCGGGCCGCGAGCAGGGGACCGATGGTGGTCTTCCCGGTGCCCGCGACACCCATGACCACGACGACATGGGGGGTGTTCATCGCTGCCTCACTGTCTGCTGTCTTCGTCGACGCGTGATGTCGACGCAACTGAAACCTATTAGGTACGACGAATTCAAGAGTCTGTGACATATAAGTCTGACTTTTTGTTCCCGTGATCCACCCCGTACTCTGAGTGCATGAGCACCACGGGCCGGGGGCTGCACGGCCGCGTACTGGACACCCTCGGCCCCGAGATCACCGCGGGCGAGTACCCGCCCGGCAGCGTCCTCCGCACCGACGAACTCGCCCAGCGTTTCGACGTGTCGCGCTCCGTGATGCGCGAGGTGGTCCGCGTCCTGGAGTCCATGCACCTGGTCGAGTCACGCCGCCGCGTCGGCGTGACGGTGCTCCCGGCCTGCGAGTGGAACGTCTACGACCCCCAGGTCATCCGCTGGCGCCTGGCCGGCGCGGACCGTCCCCGGCAACTGCGCTCCCTCACGGTGCTGCGCTCGGCGGTCGAACCCGTCGCGGCGGGCCTGGCCGCCCGCAACGCGACCGCCGAGCAGTGCGCCGAGCTCACCGAGTGCGCGCTCGGCATGGTGGCCCACTCACGCGGTCACCAGCTGGAGGGGTACCTCTTCCACGACATGGCCTTCCACCGCGTGATCCTGACCGCCTCCGGCAACGAGATGTTCGCCCGCCTCGGCGACGTCGTCGCCGAGGTCCTGGCCGGCCGTACCCACCACGACGTCATGTTCGAGGACCCCGACCCGGCCGCCGTCACCCTGCACGTCCAGGTCGCGGAGGCGGTCCGCGAGCGCGACGCGGCCCGCGCGGAGGAACTGACCCGCCAGATCACCGTGGGCGCCCTCCAGGAACTGGACATCCTGGCGCCGTAGCCGTGCGCTAGTCCAGGAACTCCCCGTCGACGTACACCCACGCCCCGCCGACCCGCTCGAACCGGCTGCGCTCGTGCAGCGAGCCGCCCCGGTAGGACGCCCGGAAGGTCACCGTCCCGGTGGAGTGGAAGGCGGACCCGCCGTCCGTGTCCAGGATCTCCAGCCCGGTCCACCGCATCCGCGGATCGAGGTCGATCCGCTCCGGCCGGGTCCGGGGGTGCCAGGTCCGCAGCAGATAACCGGCGTCCTGCCGCACGAACGCGCAGTACCGCGACCGCATCAGCCGCTCGGCGGTCGGCGCGGCGGCCGCCCCGATGGGGGTCCCCCCGGCCGAGCGGAGCCGAGACTGGGAGAGGAAGCGGCCGCAGCACGCCTCGTACGCCTCCGGCAGCCCGCAGGGGCAGGAACGAGAGGCCCGAGTGGTCCGTGTGGTGCGAGTGGACATGGTCACCCTCCGCGACAACGCCCGAGGGCCGCGACCTCGTGGTCGCGGCCCTCGCGCTTCGTGTGTCCGAGGGGGGACTTGAACCCCCACGCCCGATAAAGGGCACTAGCACCTCAAGCTAGCGCGTCTGCCATTCCGCCACCCGGACAAGGTGTCTGTCGCGCGGGTTTCCCCCCGCGGCGACGACGTAAACATTACCAGGTGTTCCGGGGTGGCTGGATCACCCCGCTCCCGCCGCTTCTCGCGTGAACGCCGCGTGGCGGCACGGACCGGGTCTTGGGGCCCGTGCGGCGGGGAGAGAGGATGAGGGGGACCACCAGCAGGGACAGCGGGAGGAAGCACGTGAGCGAGACGGACACGACCAGGAGCGTCACCGGCGAGGACGAGGTCGTGGACCTCTGCCGCGAGCTGATCCGGATCGACACCAGCAACTACGGCGACCACTCGGGCCCCGGTGAGCGCGAGGCGGCCGAGTACGTCGCCGAGAAGCTCGCCGAGGTGGGCCTCGAACCGCGGATCCTCGAGTCGCACCGGGGCCGCGCCTCCACGGTGGCCCGGATCGAGGGGGAGGACCCCTCCCGGCCCGCGCTGCTGATCCACGGCCACACCGACGTCGTACCGGCCAACGCCGACGACTGGACCCACCACCCCTTCTCCGGCGAGATCGCCGACGGGTGCGTGTGGGGGCGCGGCGCGGTCGACATGAAGGACATGGACGCCATGACGCTGGCGGTCGTCCGCGACCGGCTGCGCAGCGGACGCAAGCCCCCGCGCGACGTCGTCCTCGCCTTCCTCGCCGACGAGGAGGCCGGCGGCACCTACGGCGCCAAGTACCTCGTCCGCGAGCACCCCGAGCTGTTCGAGGGCGTCACCGAGGCGATCGGCGAGGTCGGCGGCTTCTCCTTCACCGTCAACGAGAAGCTGCGCCTCTACCTCGTCGAGACCGCCGAGAAGGGCATGCACTGGATGCGGCTCACCGTCGACGGCACGGCCGGCCACGGCTCGATGACCAACGACGACAACGCGATCACCGAGCTGTGCGAGGCCGTGGCCCGCCTCGGCCGGCACACGTGGCCGGTCAGGGTCACCAAGACCGTACGGGCCTTCCTGGACGAGCTCTCCGACGCGCTCGGCACCGAGCTCGACCCGGAGAACATGGACGAGACCCTCGCCAAGCTCGGCGGCATCGCCCGCATGATCGGCACCACGCTGCGCAACTCGGCGGCGCCCACCATGCTGGGCGCCGGCTACAAGGTCAACGTCATCCCCGGCCAGGCCACCGCGCACGTCGACGGGCGCTTCCTGCCCGGCTACGAGGAGGAGTTCCTCGCCGATCTCGACCGCATCCTCGGCCCGCGCGTGAAGCGCGAGGACGTGCACTCCGACAAGGCGCTGGAGACCGACTTCGACGGCCGGCTCGTCGACGCCATGCAGAGCGCGCTCAGTGCCGAGGACCCGATCGCGCGGGCCGTGCCGTACATGCTCTCCGGTGGCACCGACGCCAAGTCCTTCGACGACCTCGGCATCCGCTGCTTCGGCTTCGCTCCGCTGAAGCTCCCCCCGGAGCTGGACTTCGCGGGCATGTTCCACGGGGTCGACGAGCGGGTGCCGGTGGACGGACTGAAGTTCGGCGTGCGTGTGCTCGACCGTTTCCTGGACGCGTCCTGAAACGGCCGCCTTGCACACCAATAATCGTGCAGGCGTGCGGAGTTGACCGGGAAGGGTGAATGCGACCATAAGCTCGTAGCCTCATTAACTCCTCCTCGTTACCCGTGATGTGATCCGCGGCTTGGGATCGCATTGCCAACAAGGAGGAACAATGATCAAGAAGGTCGTCGCTGTCGCGGCTGCCACTGGTGGGCTGGTTCTCGCGGGCGCGGGCCTGGCTGCCGCCGACTCGGGTGCGCAGGGTGCCGCCGTGCACTCCCCGGGCGTCCTGTCCGGCAATGTCGTTCAGGTTCCCGTTCACGTCCCCGTGAACGTCTGCGGCAACACGGTCTCCGTGATCGGGCTGCTGAACCCCACCTTCGGCAACACCTGCATCAACCAGTGACGTTGAGCCTCGCTCTTTAGGGCATGCCCTCTGAGGGTTTGAGCCCGCCGGCCCCGGAGCGCGCGCCACGCGCTCCGGGGCCGGCCGGGGGTGGCGAACGTCGGTACCCCGGGCATCCGACGGGAC
>NZ_JAPSKQ010000259.1 GCF_031181555.1 Streptomyces sp.
CCGCCGACGGGGCCGGGCAGGCCGCCCGGCACGCCGTCGATGCCGCGACGGCGATGGCGCACGGCGTCGCCGGCGACGTCCGTCCCTTCGCGGGCGGGGTGGCCGGAGCGGCCGGCCCGTTCGCGCGCGGGGTCGGCGGGCAGGCCGCGCCCTTCGCGCGGGAACTGTCCGGGACCGTCCGGGCCGACGCGGGCGCGCTCGCCGGTCACGCGGTCACCGGAGCCGAGGGTCCCGCCGAGCCGGCCACCCCGCGGGTGAACCGCATCTGACCCGCGATCCGACGCGCGGGTGACGAATGACTCCGCGGGGGCATCGGGCTCCGGACGGCCGAAAGCCGACGGTGCGTCCGGGCCGAATCCCGCGGATGGGGGACCGGCCCCCATGGGGGTGGGGGCCGGTCCCCGCACCCGGAGAGCAGGGCGTTCGCCGCTCCTCCGGGCTGCTCCACGGGCCTCACCGGGTCAACCCCAGCCCGGTGAGGCCCCTCACCGTCGGCACGCCGTGCCAGGGAGGGCGGCATCATGTGACAGGTATCACCGCTCACGTGTGACCCGCGATTTAGAGAGGCCCGCCGTGCGGCGATAACCTGCGAGATGGACATGCCGCGCGCTCGGACACCGTGTGCGCCTCCCTTGTGACACAGCGGACGTCACGTTGCCCTTCGCGGCACGCCCACGCATCCAACGAACCGCGAGATCACTGATAGGGACGGAAGCGCGTGGACCTGTTCGAGTACCAGGCGAGGGACCTCTTCGCCAAGCACGGTGTACCGGTGCTGGCCGGTGAAGTCATCGACACGCCTGAGGCGGCCCGCGCAGCCACCGAGCGCCTGGGCGGCAAGTCCGTCGTCAAGGCGCAGGTGAAGGTCGGCGGCCGAGGCAAGGCCGGTGGCGTGAAGCTGGCCGCCACCCCCGACGAGGCCGTCGCCCGCGCGACGGACATCCTCGGCATGGACATCAAGGGCCACACGGTCCACAAGGTGATGATCGCCGAGACGGCCCCGGAGATCCTCGAGGAGTACTACGTCTCCTTCCTCCTCGACCGTGCCAACCGCACCTTCCTCTCCATCGCCTCCGTCGAGGGCGGCATGGACATCGAGGAGGTGGCCGCCACCCGTCCGGAGGCCGTCGCCAAGGTCGCGATCGACGCCATCGACGGTGTCGACAAGGCCAAGGCCCAGGAGATCGTGGCCGCCGCCAAGTTCCCGGCCGAGGTCGCCGACAAGGTCGCCGACGTCCTGGTCACGCTGTGGGAGGTCTTCGTCAAGGAGGACGCCCTCCTCGTCGAGGTCAACCCGCTGGCCAAGGTCGCCTCCGGTGACGTCATCGCCCTCGACGGCAAGGTGTCCCTGGACGACAACGCCGAGTTCCGCCACCCCGAGTTCGAGGAGCTCCAGGACAAGGCCGCGGCCAACCCGCTCGAGGCCGCCGCCAAGGAGAAGAACCTCAACTACGTCAAGCTCGACGGTGAGGTCGGCATCATCGGCAACGGCGCGGGGCTCGTCATGAGCACCCTGGACGTCGTCGCCTACGCCGGTGAGGCCCACAAGGGCGTCAAGCCCGCCAACTTCCTCGACATCGGCGGCGGCGCCTCCGCCGAGGTCATGGCGAACGGCCTGGAGATCATCCTGGGCGACCCGGACGTCAAGTCCGTCTTCGTCAACGTCTTCGGCGGCATCACCGCCTGCGACGCCGTCGCCAACGGCATCGTGCAGGCCCTGGAGCTCCTCAAGAGCAAGGGCGAAGAGGTCAACAAGCCGCTGGTCGTGCGCCTCGACGGCAACAACGCCGAGCTGGGTCGCAAGATCCTCAACGACGCCAACCACCCGCTCGTGCAGCAGGTGGACACCATGGACGGCGCGGCCGACAAGGCCGCCGAGCTGGCTGCTGCCGCGAAGTAAGGGACGAGGTCACAGAACACCATGGCTATCTTCCTCACCAAGGAATCCAAGGTCATCGTCCAGGGCATGACCGGCTCCGAGGGCCAGAAGCACACCCGGCGCATGCTGGCCTCCGGCACCAACATCGTCGGCGGCGTGAACCCGCGCAAGGCGGGCACCAGCGTCGACTTCGACGGCACCGAGGTACCGGTCTTCGGCAGCGTCAAGGAGGCCATCGAGAAGACCGGCGCCGACGCCACGGTCATCTTCGTCCCGGAGAAGTTCACCAAGGACGCGGTCATCGAGGCCATCGACGCCGAGATCCCGCTCGCGGTCGTCATCACCGAGGGCATCGCGGTGCACGACACGGCCGCCTTCTGGGCGTACGCCGGCAAGAAGGGCAACAAGACCCGCATCATCGGTCCGAACTGCCCCGGCCTGATCACCCCCGGTCAGTCGAACGCCGGCATCATCCCGGCCGACATCACCAAGCCGGGCCGCATCGGTCTGGTCTCGAAGTCCGGCACGCTGACGTACCAGATGATGTACGAGCTGCGCGACATCGGCTTCTCGACCTGCGTCGGCATCGGCGGTGACCCGATCATCGGCACCACCCACATCGACGCCCTGAAGGCCTTCCAGGACGACCCCGACACCGACCTGATCGTCATGATCGGCGAGATCGGCGGCGACGCCGAGGAGCGGGCCGCGGCCTTCATCAAGGACAACGTGACCAAGCCGGTCGTCGGCTACGTCGCGGGCTTCACCGCGCCCGAGGGCAAGACCATGGGCCACGCCGGCGCCATCGTCTCCGGCTCCTCCGGCACGGCCCAGGCGAAGAAGGAGGCCCTCGAGGCCGCCGGCGTCAAGGTCGGCAAGACGCCGACCGAGACGGCGAAGCTGGCGCGCGAGATCCTCGCGGGCTGAGCCACCGCACCGCACGGACGGGCCCGTCCCCCCGGGGGGACGGGCCCGTCCGCGTTTCGGGACCGGGACCGGGGGCCTCACCGCGGCTGCGGTGCCAGCCGTTCCGGTCCGTGCAGCAACTCCTCCCGGAGCTTGGAGCGCAGCTCCCGCTGGTCCTCCGACAGGGGACCGGGAGCCACCCTCGGCGGCACGCCCCGGACCGTCTCCCCCGGCGGCACCGGCGGCTCGTAGCCGGTGGGGGCGGTGCACAGGGCGAGCGTCGTGGCGCCGATCAGGGCGGCCGTGAAGGCGATGGCGGCCCGGGTCCAGGAGCGGGCCCGGCGCTCGCTGCCGTCGCGCACCGCCGGCGGTTCGGCCGCCCGCAGCCGCTCGGTGGAGGCCAGCTCGGCCAGCCGCCGGTGCAGCACCCGCGGGTCCGACAGGTCCGGCAGCCGGGTGGCTACGGTCTCGCGCGCGTACAGCAGCCGGCCGGCGGTGGCCGGGGTGCTGGCCTCCGTCTCCGCGGCCGTGTCGGGCAGGCCGAGGCCGATCCCGTCGTGCAGCAGGAGCGTGCGGCGGTACGGCGGCGGCAAGTGCAGCAGGACCTCCAGCAGGGCACGGTCGGACGGGTCGGAGAGCGGCGGTTCGGGGTGCCGGTACCGGGGGCGGTACCGGTGCCAGGGGGAGAGCGCCCACTCGTGCGCCGCCGCGCGCACCCAGCCGGCCGGGTCCGGGTCGCGGGCCACCTCGGGCCAGCGCTCCCAGGCCCGTTGGAAGGCCTGCTCCACGGACTCGCGCGCCAGGTCGCGGCGTCCGGTCAGCAGGTACGTCTGCCGGACGAGGGCGGGGGCGCAGAACGCGTACAGCGCGTCGAAGGCCTGAGCCGGCGTCAGGCCGGACGCCGGGCCGGGGGAGTCCTGTTCCTCGGGCGGGACGGCCGCTGCCGGGGTGCTCGGCGAGGACGGCGGAGGCGTCTGCGTGAACGCCGACGGCTCCGGCGCGACCGGGCCGTGGCGTGTGCCGGGGACCGGCTCCTTCAGGCGCACCGCCACCACGGCCGGGTCCGGGCCCTCCCGGAGGCCGGCCGGGGCGGACTCCCGCGCCCCCGCCTTCGCCGCGGGCTCCGCCAAGGCGGCCAGCAGCTTCGCGTACGCCTCCCGGCTCCGGCCGCGCGGCGTGGCGCGGCCGGACTCCCACGCGCGCACCGCCCCGGCGCTGACGCCCACGCGTGCGGCGAGCTGAGCGGGCGTCAGCGAGCCCGCCTCGCGCAGGCGTCGGCGTTCCCCGGGCGGAGGGAGGGGGGCGGCAGACCTCCGCGTCACTGGTCACCCCTTCGCACAAAAAAGTACATAAACGTATATTGGGCGACACAGCGGAGCTTGGCTCGTTACACCGGGAAAGCGCGTGTCGTTGGGAGCATGGCGGACGTGATCCAGACGACCGTCCGCCGATCGACGCCGGCCCTCCTGCTCATCCGGATGCGTGACCGCTCGCCCGGACTGGCCGCCGGTCTCCTCGGCGGCGCCCTCGCGGCCGGACTGGGGCTCGCGGCGTTCGCCATGCTCGTGATCCTGCTGTGGATCAGTTCGCCCTACCCGGACAGCGGAGCGGGCGGCGCGCTGCACATCGCCGCGGCGCTGTGGCTGCTGGCGCACGGTGCCGAACTCGTCCGCGCCGACACACTCTCCGGCGCCCCCGCACCCGTGGGCGTCCCGCCGCTGCTGCTGCTCGCGCTGCCGGTGTGGCTGCTGCACCGGGCGGCCCGCGACGCCGCGGACGGGGACGCGGCGGGCGGCGTTCCGCTCGCCCCCGGCCGGACGGCATGGGCGGGCGTCGTCCTCGGCTACCTCGCCGTCGGCGCACCCGCCGCGCTCTACGCCGCGGACGGTGCGCTGCGACCGGAGTGGACGTCGGCCGGGGTGTGCGTGCCGCTGGTCGCCGTGGTGGCCGCCGGGGCGGGGGTGTGGACGGCGTACGGCCGCCCGAGCGGGCCGCTGGAGCGGAGCCTGGGCAGGGTGCTGCCGAGGGGGGCGCGTCATCTGGTCCTCGGCCCGGACGGCCGCCCCGGGGTCGCGGCGCGGGCGGCGGCGGCCGGGACGGCGGTACTGGTCGGCGGCGGGGCGCTGCTGCTGATGGTCTCGCTGGGGTGGCACGGCGGGGAGGCCCAGAGGGCCTTCCTGCGGCTCACGGAGGGCTGGTCGGGCCGGCTGGCGGTGCTGCTGCTCGGTGTCACGCTGCTGCCGAACGCCGCGGTGTGGGCGACGGCCTACGCCCTCGGCCCCGGTTTCCTCCTCGGCACCGGCACCCTCGTGACCCCGCTCTCCTCCGCACCGGCCCCGCTGCTGCCGCCGTTCCCGCTGCTCGCGGCGGTACCGGACGCGGGGGCGGGGACACCGGTGCACTGGGCGACCGGGGCGGTGCCGGTGCTGGCCGGAGCGGTGGCGGGCTGGTGCGTGGGGCGGGGCGCCACGGCGGGCGGGGACGGGGGGAGACCGGGGAGCGGGCGGCCCGGGCGGGCGCCCGCCGCGTCCTGGTCGCGCGGCCGGACCGCCGGCGCGGCGGCACTGACGGCCGTGCTGTGCGCGGTCCTGCTGGCGGTGCTGGCGGCGCTCGCGGGCGGGCCGCTGGGGGTGGCCGCGCTCTCCCGGTTCGGGCCGGTGTGGTGGCAGGTGGGAGGCGCGACGCTGGCGTGGATCGGACTGGTGGCGGTCGTGACGGCCCTGGCGGTACGGGACTGGCGGTGCCGCACCCCTCACGGCGAGCGAGCGGGGCGGCCGGAGCGGCCGGGGCGGACGCCGAGGATCGGCAGGCCGCGCGGGGAGCAGCCGCGCGAGGGCCGGCCGAAGGACGGCGGCCCCGCGGGAGGCCGGCGGCTCCGGGCGCTCCGGCACCCGGCCCGGGCCGGGGGAACGCGTCCCGCGCGGGCCTCGGAGGACCGACCGGCGACGGGCAGGGGGCCGGGCGGTCGGAGGCCGCGGGTGCCATGGCGCTTCGCGCGGGCCTCGAAGGTTTCACCGGCCACGGACAAGGG
>NZ_JAPSKQ010000089.1:0-9586 GCF_031181555.1 Streptomyces sp.
CGGGTGACCGGTGGCGTTGCCCAGGTTCAGCAGGCGGCCCTCGGACAGCACGATGATCTTCTTGCCGTCGGGGAAGGTCCAGGTGTGGACCTGCGGCTTGATCTCGTCCTTGACGATGCCGGGGACCCTGGCGAGGCCGGCCATGTCGATCTCGTTGTCGAAGTGGCCGATGTTCCCGACGATGGCCTGGTGCTTCATCCTGGCCATGTCGGAGGCCATGATGATGTCCTTGTTGCCGGTCGTGGTGATGAAGATGTCGGCCGTCTCGACGACCTCGTCCAAAGTGGTGACCTGGTAACCGTCCATCGCGGCCTGCAGCGCGCAGATCGGGTCGATCTCGGTGACGATCACGCGGGCGCCCTGTCCGCGCAGGGACTCCGCGCAGCCCTTGCCCACGTCGCCGTAGCCGCAGACGACCGCGGTCTTGCCGCCGATCAGGGTGTCGGTGGCGCGGTTGATGCCGTCGACCAGGGAGTGACGGCATCCGTACTTGTTGTCGAACTTCGACTTGGTGACGGCGTCGTTGACGTTGATCGCCGGGAACAGCAGGGTGCCCTCGCGCTGCATCTCGTACAGGCGGTGCACGCCGGTCGTGGTCTCCTCCGTCACGCCACGGATCTCGGAGGAGAGCTGGGTCCACTTCTGCGGGTTCTCGCCCAGGGTGCGGGTGAGCAGTTCGAGGATGACGCGGTGCTCGTCGGACTCGGCGGTGTCGGGCGAGGGGACCTTGCCGTCCTTCTCGTACTCGACGCCCTTGTGGACGAGGAGGGTGGCGTCACCACCGTCGTCGAGGATCATGTTGGGGCCGCCGGTGGGGCTGTCCGGCCAGGTCAGCGCCTGCTCCGTGCACCACCAGTACTCCTGAAGCGTCTCGCCCTTCCAGGCGAAGACCGGGACGCCCTGCGGGTTGTCGGGCGTGCCGTTGGGGCCGACGGCGATGGCGGCCGCGGCGTGGTCCTGGGTGGAGAAGATGTTGCAGGACGCCCAGCGGACCCGCGCGCCCAGGGCGACCAGGGTCTCGATCAGGACGGCGGTCTGCACGGTCATGTGCAGGGAGCCGGTGATCCGGGCGCCGGCCAGGGGCTGGGCCTCGGCGTACTCCTTGCGGATCGCCATCAGGCCGGGCATCTCGTGCTCGGCGAGGGTGATCTCCTTGCGGCCGAACTCGGCCAGGGAGAGGTCGGCGACCTTGAAGTCCTGTCGGTTGTCGACAGTCGTCATTGCGAGCTGCTCCTCGGGTTGGGTCGAGGTGGGTACGGCTGGTCTGCGCGGCGGCGGGCACAGGGGTGCCCAGAAGAGGACACAGGCATGCCCGCGTGCGCGCAGCGCAGTCCGTCGGAGGCCCTCTCTCCCTCGGCCGGCCCGCGGTGGGCCGCCCGACCGCCATCAGCAGCGACGTCTGGCTCCGTCCCAAGCTACACCGCCCGGCCCGGCCCACCCCAGTCCGCCCGCGAACACATCAGGCCGATCTGACGAGCGCCACGCCTCCGGCCACGCTCCGGCGGCGCCGTTCGCGGGGTGGCCGCCGGTCTCGGTGCCGGCGGTGCGGTGCGGGGTGGCGGAGGAACGCACGGGCGTGGTGCTGCTCGCGGTGGGCACGTTTTTGGTCCGGTGCCGGCGGTCGTGGGGGTGTGCTGCGTGCTCGCGGGCGGGCCGCGCGGCGGCCGGCGCACGTCGAGCTGTGGCCCGGACACTTCTGACCCACCGGGGCACCGGCACGGCGAAGGGCCCGCCGGACGATCGGCGGGCCCTTGTGCCGGGCTGGTCTCAGTGCTCGGTGCCGTGCGGGGCCGGACCGCCGGGGGCGGCTTCGGGGTCGGCGCCCCTGGCGGCTTCGGTCTCGCTGTAGATGTCGGGCTCGAGGTAGATCACGCGGGCGATCGGGACGGCCTCGCGGATGCGGGACTCGGCGGCGTCGATGGCGGCGGCGATCTCCGTGGCCGTGTTGTGGTGCTGCACGGCGATCTTGGCGGCGACCAGCAGCTCCTCCGGACCGATGTGGAGGGTGCGCATGTGGATGATGCGGGTGACGGTGTCACCGTCGACGACGGCGGCCTCGATCTTCCGGGTCTCCTCGGCGCCCGCGGCCTCACCGAGCAGCAGGGACTTCGTCTCGGCGGCGAGGACCAGGGCGATCAGGATGAGCAGGATGCCGATGCAGAGGGTGCCGATGCCGTCCCAGACGCTGTCGCCGGTGAGCAGGGCGAGGCTGACGCCGCCGAGGGCGAGGATCAGGCCGACGAGCGCGCCGAGGTCCTCCAGGAGGACGACCGGCAGCTCGGGCGCCTTGGCGTGGCGGACGAACTCCTTCCAGGAGCGCTTGCCGCGCAGGACGTTGGACTCCTTGATGGCGGTGCGGAAGGAGAAGCTCTCGGCGATGATCGCGAAGACGAGGACGCCGACCGGCCAGTACCAGTGCTCCAGCTCGTGCGGGTGCTTGATCTTCTCGTAGCCCTCGTACAGGGCGAACATGCCGCCGACCGAGAAGAGCACGATGGACACGAGGAAGGCGTAGATGTAGCGCTCGCGGCCGTAGCCGAACGGGTGCTGCGGGGTGGCCTCGCGCTTGGCCTTCTTGCCTCCGACCAGCAGCAGGGCCTGGTTGCCGGAGTCGGCGACCGAGTGCACCGACTCGGCGAGCATCGACGACGAGCCGCTGAAGAGGAACGCCACGAACTTCGCTACCGCGATCGCGAGGTTGGCGACGAGTGCCGCCATGATCGCCTTGGTGCCGCCTGACGCGCTCATGTGTTCGTGTTGTCCCTTCGTACGCCTTTTCGATCCCGGACGCGCGTGTGCGTACGCCGTCCGGGACGGTGCCCGTCCCTTGACGGTGGGCCATTGTTGCAGTCCTGTCGGGAGACGGCGCGTCAGATCGCCGCCATGTGCCGGTCAGGCGACGACCGTGGCCCTGAACAGCGTTCCGGTACCCGATACTTCGGCCTTTTCACCCGCGGGGACGAACACGGATGTCCCCGGGGACAGCGCGTGCTCGCCCGCGCGTACCGAACCGGCCGTGCAGAGCAGGATCTGCGGGGTGCTCAGGGTCAGGTCGTGGGCGGTGCCGCCCGCGGGGAGGACGTAGCGGGAGAGGCGGAACTCGTCGATGGGGGTGTCGTAGACCTCCTCTCCGTCCGGGGTGGCCTCCGGGCGCAGGACGCCGGGGTCGCCGGCCTCGAAGCGGACGATGCGCAGGAGTTCGGGGACGTCGACGTGCTTGGGGGTCAGTCCGCAGCGCAGGACGTTGTCGGAGTTGGCCATGATCTCGACGCCGAGGCCGTTGAGGTAGGCGTGCGGGACGCCGGCGCCGAGGAAGAGCGCCTCGCCGGGCTGGAGCCGGACGTGGTTGAGGAGCATGGCGGCGATGACGCCGGGGTCGCCCGGGTGGTGGTGGGCGATGTCGGCGTACGGGGCGTAGGCACCCCCGAGGCGGGCGCAGGCGGCGGCCGCCTCGGTGACGGTGTGGGCCATCTCGTCGGGGTCGGCGGTGAGGATCGCGGTGAGGACCTCGCGCAGGGCCGCGTCCTCGGGGTGGGCGTGCAGCAGGTCGACGTACGGCTTGAGGGAGTCCACGCCGAGGCCGTCGAGGAGGTCGGCGGCGCGCAGCGGGTCGCGGAAGCCGCACAGGCCGTCGAACTCGGTGAGGGCGCAGACCAGTTCCGGCTTGTGGTTGGCGTCCTTGTAGTTGCGGTGCGGGGCGTCGACGGGGATGCCGCGGCGTTCCTCGTCCGCGTAGCCCTCCTGCGCCTGGTCCAGGTCGGGGTGGACCTGGAGGGAGAGCGGGGCGCCGGCGGCGAGGAGTTTGAGGAGGAAGGGCAGGCGCGGGCCGAACTTCGCGACCGACGCCGCGCCGAGTTCCTTCTCCGGGGCGGCGTCGATGACCTCGGCCAGCGTGCCGCGCGGGGTGCGTGAGGGGGCTCCGGGGTGCGCGCCCATCCACATCTCCGCCTGCGGCTCGCCGGTCGGTTCGGTGCCGAGCAGCCGCGGGATGGCGGTGGTGGAACCCCAGGCGTAGGGGCGGATGGTGTTGTCGAGGCGGTCCATGGGGCTCTCTGCGTTCCTTTGCCGGGTCTCGTGCGCACGCGCGCCGGGGAGATCAGTGCGTCCCGGGAATGATCAGGTTCCGGAGGCGAGCGCCAGGTAAACGGCGGCGAAATCCGTGACGGCGATCAGTTCCGCGAGGGTCTCCAGTTCGCTGCCCTCTTCCGGCTCCAGTTCGCTGATCGGCGTGTCGTGGCTGAGGGCCAGGTCACGGGCGGCCGGGGCGGCGGTGAGGCCGCCGATGGGGCGGTCGCGGAGCAGCACCACGCGCGCGTGCAGGGCGGGCGGTTCCTCCACGCGGTCACGGAAGAAGTCGTCCGGGTCGGCGCTGGCGGCGAGCGGGCCGGCCAGCAGGGCGCTGTGCGCGGCGAGCGCCTCGGGGAGTTCGGCGACGACGGCGGGGGTGCCGGACAGTTCGGCGAGCGCGGCGGCGAAGCGGCGGCCGGCCGGGCCCGCCGAGACTCCCTCCGTCCACACGATGGGGAGCGCGTCGGCGAGTTCCGCGGCCAGGGTCTTCGCGGGGTTGCTGTACGTCGCGATGGCCGGGCCGCAGCGTTCGGCGACGCGGTCGAGGCGGTCGGCGACCTTGTCCAGGACGTCCGGCGGGGCGGCGAGCAGACCGGTGCGGTCCAGCAGCGCGAGCAGCGGGGTGAGCAACGCCCACAGGACACCGGGGGCGGTGGCGGCGAGGGGCTGGTCCTGGTCGTAGGGCGCGGTGGCCATGGGGACGAACAGGCCGTGGGAGCCGCCTACGGTCTCGGCGAGCGGGGTGCGGGCGGGGGCCACGACGACGACGGTGCAACCGCGGCGGTACGCCTGCTCGGTGAGCAGGGACAGGCCCGGTTCGGTGCCGTCGGGGGTGGCGATCAGCAGCAGGTCCACCGAGCCGGCCCAGCCGGGCAGTTCCCAGCGCAGCGCTCCCGCGGCGGGGGCCACGCCGGTCGGGGCGAGCCGGGTGACGGGGCTGCCTGAGCCGGCCAGGGTGCCGAGGAGGTCGGCGGTCTGGGTGGCGGCGGCACCGGGTCCCGCGATGAGGACGGCGCGGGGGCGGCCGTCCGGCTTGAGGTCGTGGACACCGGCCTCGGCGGCGTGCCGGAGGGCCGTGCGGACGCGGGCGCCCGCTTCGGCGGCGCCGCGGAGCAGAGCGCGGTGGTCGGCCTCGGCGAGGCCCTCGGGTGAGTCGAGCAGCGATTCGTCGAGCATGGGGCGGCAGCCTCCGGTCGGCGTGGCGTCGGGTCGCGGGGCGCCGGGTCGCTGGTGCGCCGGGTCGCCGGATCGTCGGTTACGCGGGGCGCCGGGCCTCGTCGACGAGGAGGACGGGGATGCCGTCGCGGACCGGGTACGCCAGACCGCAGTCCTGGCCGGTGCAGACGAGCTCGGTGTCCTGCTCCTTGAGGGGGGAGTGGCAGGCCGGGCAGGCGAGGATCTCCAGGAGGCCGGCTTCGAGCGCCATGGGAGTTTCCCTTCGGGGACGGACGTATGCGGATGTGCCTGGTCAGCGTACCGCCGGTGGGCACGGGACGGGCGGGCTGTGGATGTTGAGTCCTGAACCGCTTCCGGGGCGGCCGAGCGCTCGTACTGCCGCCGCGGGCAGCGGCCGCCGGTACGCCGGGACCGGCCCGTGCGGGGCGGGCCGCGCTCCCGTCCCGCACGGTCTCAGCCCCGGATGATCGCCAGGGCCTCGTCGCGCACCTTGGCCATCGTCGCCTCGTCGCGGGCCTCCGCGTTCAGGCGGAGGAGCGGTTCGGTGTTGGAGGGGCGGACGTTGAACCACCAGTCGGCGGAGGTGACGGTGAGGCCGTCCAGCTCGTCCAGGGTGATGCCCTCGCGGCCCTCGTACGCGGCCCGGATCGCGGCGAGGCGGGCGGTCTGGTCGTCGACGGTGGAGTTGATCTCGCCCGAGCCGGCGTAACGGTCGTACTGGGCGACCAGGGCGGACAGGGTGCCCTGCTGGCCGCCGAGGGCGGCGAGGACGTGCAGGGCGGCCAGCATGCCCGTGTCGGCGTTCCAGAAGTCGCGGAAGTAGTAGTGCGCGGAGTGCTCGCCGCCGAAGATGGCGCCGGTCCTGGCCATCTCGGCCTTGATGAAGGAGTGGCCCACGCGGGTGCGGGCGGGGGTGCCGCCGTTCTCCTTCACGACCTCGGGGACCGACCAGGACGTGATCAGGTTGTGGATGATCGTGCCCCGGCCGCCGTTCCTGGCCAGCTCGCGGGAGGCCACCAGAGCGGTGATCGCGGACGGGGAGACCGGCTCGCCCCGCTCGTCGACGACGAAGCAGCGGTCGGCGTCGCCGTCGAAGGCGAGGCCGAGGTCGGCGTTCTCCTCGCGGACCCGCTTCTGCAGGTCGACGAGGTTGGCCGGGTCGAGGGGGTTGGCCTCGTGGTGGGGGAAGGTGCCGTCGAGTTCGAAGTACATCGGGACGAGGGTGAGCGGCAGGCCGGCGAAGACCGTCGGGACGGTGTGCCCGCCCATGCCGTTGCCCGCGTCGACGACGACCTTCAGGGGGCGCACGGAGGTCAGGTCGACGAGCGAGCGCAGGTGTGCCGCGTAGTCGTCCAGCGTGTCGCGCCGGGTGATCGTTCCCGGGGTGCCGGCCGGCTCGGGGGCGCCGGACGCGCTCCACTGCTCGACGAGTGCGCGGATCTCGGCCAGGCCCGTGTCCTGGCCGACCGGGGCGGCGCCCGCGCGGCACAGCTTGATGCCGTTGTACTGCGCCGGGTTGTGGGAGGCGGTGAACATCGCGCCCGGGAGGCCCAGCGCGCCCGAGGCGTAGTAGAGCTGGTCGGTGGAGCACAGGCCGATCTCGGTCACGTCGGCGCCCTGGGCCGCCGCGCCCCGCGCGAAGGCGCCCGACAGGCCGGGGGACGAGGGTCGCATGTCGTGGCCGGTGACGATGGCGCTCGCGCCGGTCACCCGCACGAAGGCGGCACCGAAGAGCTCGGCCAGGGACTCGTCCCACTGGTCGGG
Organism: Streptomyces sp.; assembly: GCF_031181555.1. Lineage (GTDB taxonomy): Bacteria > Actinomycetota > Actinomycetes > Streptomycetales > Streptomycetaceae > Streptomyces > Streptomyces fimbriatus. The sequence continues at coordinate 7,009 of NZ_JAPSKQ010000089.1, forward strand.
GACGACTCCGCGCACGTCGTACGCCTTCACGATCTGCGACAGATCAGCAGCCACGGCCAACCCTTCCGAAAGTCCTGTCGGTCCCCACAAACTACCCGTAGAGGGTGACGCTGCGCCGCGATCGGCGAACGGGCTTCCGGGCGGGCGGCGGCCCGCCGGTGCGGCAGGGACGTGCAGGTGGGGGGCGCCGGTGTCAGTTGTCCGGTGAGCGGAGCACCCGCAGGTGGCCGCGGCGCGCGACCTCCATGGGGTCGGCGGCACGGGCCCCGCCGGCTCCCGCCGCCCGCTCCTGGGGGCGGGCCGCCTCGCGCACGGCGTTCGCCAGCGCTTCCAGGTCGTCCCCGCTGGGCTGGGCCGGGGCCGAGCCGTCGAGGAGGCGGACGACCTCCCAGCCACGCGGTGCGGTGAGGCGCTCGGAGTGCTCGGCGCACAGGTCGTAGCAGTGGGGTTCGGCGTAGGTGGCGAGCGGGCCGAGGACCGCGGTCGAGTCGGCGTAGACGTACGTCAGCGTCGCGACGGCGGGACGGCCGCAAGCGGTGCGCGAACAGCGACGTACAGGGCTCACGACGTTGGACGGTACCGCACTCTTGAGCGGGCCGCGACGACTCTCCCCCAGGTCACTCCACCGTGTCGTGGTGTGAAACACCCCACACACCCCTGTGGACACACCTCGCTGACCTGGTCCGACGCCGGTGTCCGGGGTGCCGGACGATTCTGGTTCCGGTCACCGGCTGGTGCAAACACCGTCAAATGCCTTGAGATCACCGGTCTCGGAGAGATACGGAATTGAGCCCAACCTTGGCTGGAATGGTCAGGTAACGACACGCCGTGCGGGACGACTCGAAGGCGTGCGGGGGTCGGGCGGGCGGGGCCGGCGACGACTACCCTGCACAGTGATGGACAGCCCCGTGACGCCCCGTGCCGCCGGCCCCGGGCCCCGACGCCGTGATCGCCACGGCCGGGGCATGCGCGGCCCGATCGCACCGCCCCAGGTGCCGCTCGCCGCCAGCCGTGCGGAGACGTTCGCAGACCTGGTGCAGGACTCCGTGGAGCGGCTGGAGCGGCGGTGGCCGCAGCTCTCCGACATCGACTTCCTCGTGCTGGAAGTGCCGCGGCTGGACGGGGGCGGACTGGGGTGGAGCGACGAGGCGGTGCCGCTGGGCGGGGCGGTGCCCGCGCGCGAGGGGCGTCCCGCGCGGGTGGTGATCTACCGCCGGCCGGTCGAGATCCGCACCAAGGGGCGCGATGAGCGGGCGGCGCTGGTCCACGAGGTCGTGGTCGAGCAGGTGGCGGACCTGCTGGGGCTGACGCCGGAGACCGTGGATCCCCGGTACGGGGAAGACTGACAGGGCGGGCCGGGGCGGGACCGGGCGCGGCCTCCGGGCGACCGCCGCCCACGCCCCGCCCACCGCCCCGTTCCCCGCCCGCCGTGCGCGGCCGCCGGTTACTTCTGCAGGACCGTCAGGTCCTCCTCCGCCTCCGGCACCGCCACCGTGCCGCGATCGTCCGGAAGGGGCTGGACGGTGAAGGCCGGGACGCCGTTCTCCGTCGCCGTGAGGGTCCGGGAGGCGTAGACGGGGGTGTCCGACCGGGGTTCGACCGTGAGGGCGTAGGTGCCCTTCAGGCCGTCCGGCACGGGGATCTCGATGTTCTGGGTGGTGCCGGACTTGATCGTGTACGTCTGGGACGCCGGTGTGCCGCCCTCGGTGCCTGCCGAGGCGGTGACCTCGACCTCGGCGGTGCCCTCGGGGGCGGTCACCGAGAGGGTCGTGCCCTCGGCGGTGTTGCCGGCGGACGTCGCGCGGGTGCCGACCGGTCGCGCGGCCGGGATGAACGCCGACTCCTGCGCGTCGCCCTTGCCGCGCAGCACCCGTACGGCCGCCACGACCGGCACGGAGCCGTCCGTGGACGTCAGGACCAGGGAGCCCGCCTCGCCGCGCGTGATGTCGCCCAGGTCGACGGCCGCCGTCATGCCGCCCTTCACATGGAGCGTCTCGTGACCGGCGGGGGTGATCAGACCGGAGGGGGAGGCCAGGCGCACCTTCAGGTCGGCGTCGGTGTCGCCGGGGGCGAAGGCGACCAGGCGTACGGCGGTGGCGTCCTTCGGGATGCCGGGCAGGACCAGGCTGCCCGCGGGATCGGCCGACGCGGCCAGCCAGTCGCCGCCCAGCCCGGCGTCCAGGGCCTGTACGGCCGCGCCGATCCGGCCGCTGCGGACGACGACGTGCACGGTCACGTCGGTCTGCTTCTCCTCGGTGAGCGTGGACAGCAGGACCGGCTCGGTGGAGTGCGGCTGGACCGTGATGCCCTCCCCCACCACCGTCTCGAGGGCGCCGTCCTTGCCGTAGAGCTCGATGTCCACGACCGCGGCCGAGTCGTCGGGGTTGGTCAGGTGGACGTAGTCGGTGCGGTCGGCACCGGTGCTCGCGCCCGGGAACCAGAACTCGGTGTCCGGTGCGGTGCAGGTGACGCCCTGCAGGCCCCGGCCCGTGCCCGCGGTGACCGATGTCGTCTGCTGCACGGTCCAGCCGGGCGCGAAGCGGCCGTCGGCGGTGCCGACGAGCGCGGGGGCCTCGCC
>NZ_JAPSKQ010000089.1:9686-26748 GCF_031181555.1 Streptomyces sp.
GTCGCCCGTCCCGGACTCCGGCCTTTCCGCCGCCCGGAGTTCGGCCTTGCCCTCGTTCTCCGTGCCCTTCGTGACCGGCGTGAAGGACGTGTACGTGGTCTCGGCGAGGTCGGAGGTGCTGGGCGACGGGCACAGCAGGCTCGTGCGCTCCACGGGCAGGCGGGCCGCCGCCTTGGCGGTGTCGTCGGGGGCCGCGGGGTCGGGTGAGGACAGCGCGGCGAAGCCGGTGACGGCGGCGAGCGCGGTGGCCGCCGCGATCAGGGACAGGGTGGTGCGGTTCACTGCTGGCTCCCGTCGGGACGCTCATTGCCCGTGCCGTGGGGGTCGTACGGCGTGTCGTAACCCTGCGCGTAGGTCTGGTCGTAGCCCTGTCCGTACGCCTGGTCGTACGGCGCCTGCTGGGGCGGGGTGCCGTAGGCGTACGGGTCGTACCGACCGTCCTGGTACTGGCCGTCCTGGTACTGGCCGTCCTGGTGGGGGGCGCCCTGGTGGGGGTCGTCCTGGTACGGCGGGCCGTAGGCGTCCGTCGCGTACTGCTGGTACTGCTCGCCGGTGTACGGGGTGCCGGGTCCGGCGTCCGCGTAGGCCGCCGTGTCCCACGCGCCGTAGTCGGGCTGGGGCGGAACGGGCGCCGGGGGCTGCTCCGGTGGGGTGGGGAACTCCTCGTCACCGCCCGCCTCTTCGGCGGTGGACTCGGCCTGGGCGCGCAGGCGGCGGGCGCGGCGGCCCTCGCCGGCGAGTGCCTCGGCGGGCACGACGGGTTCCTCGGGCAGGTCGTCGTCGATGTCGCGGCGGCGGCCGGGCAGGGCCATGACGACGAGGACGACGGCGAGCAGGCCCTGGGCCCACAGCCAGGCGGTGTGCGTGACCGGGTCGTCGTAGGTGACGTCCAGCCTGCCGCCGGAGGCGGGGAGTTCGAAGCCCTGGGCCCAGCCGTCGACGGTGGTGCGGGGCAGCGGCTCGCCGTCCAGGGTGGCGGTCCAGCCCTCCGCGGCGGAGTCGGCGAGGCGGAGGATCCGGCCCTCGCCGCCGCCCGGGATCTCGGTGTGGATCTCGACGGGGCCGGCGGCGACGGGCCGCGGTTCGCCCGCGGTGCCCTGGGCGGGGACGATGCTCGCGCGGGCGACCTGCCGGTCGACCCGCCACAGGGCGCCGCCCGCCTGCTGGCTGAGCCGGGTCAGGCCGGGGGTGGCGTCCAGGACGCGGGTGACCTCGCGGGGGGCGCCCTGGTGGACGAGGACGTAGCGCACGGCGAATCCGCCGAGCTGGTCGGCCTGGTCGGCGCCGGAGCCGGCGACGAGGTTGGCGACGACCTTGTCGAGCCGGGCGTTCTCGCCGTCCACCGCGGCGATCTCGGCGTCGCCCATGCGGACGCCGGAGCCGCGGACCAGCATGTAGCCGACGCGGGCGGCGGAGTCGCTGTCGAGGACGAGGGTGCGGGCCTGGTCGCGGGTGCCGCTCTCCTCGGCGACGAACGCGGGCACCTGGACGGGGTCGCGCCGCTCCACGGGCCCGTCGGCGCCGCGGATCATCCAGCCGGCGGCGGCCAGCAGCGGGCCGACGGCGCAGGCGAGGGCGATCAGCGCGGCGACCGGCTGGCGCCAGCCGAAGCTCTGCTCGGCGACACGCGCGCGTGCCCCGTCGGCGCCGAGCGTGGCGGCGGCCAGGACGGCGATGCCGTAGACGAGGGTCGCGGGGCCGGCCCAGGTGGAGTTGTTGGACAGGACCGCGAAGACGAGGCCCACCAGGGCGGCCGCCCAGGCGGTGAGGATGGCCGTCCGGCGCTCGGCGCGGAGCAGGGCGGCGAGGGCGGCGAGCACGAGGCCGATGAGCAGCAGGCCGCTGACCGTGCCGGGGCCGCCCGGGCTCGCGCCCAGCAGGTCGAGGGCGGAGGCGGCGGAGGGGCCGTACTCCAGGCCGGCTTCCCGGAAGAAGCCGAAGGGGAGCAGGGAGAGCGACCAGGGGGCGAGGACGAGCAGCGGCGCTCCCAGCTGGGCCAGGAAACGGAGCGCGTACGCCGTGATGTCCGTCCGGCGCAGGGCCAGGACGCCGAGGCCGAGGACCAGGGCGATGGGCCACACGATCGGGGTGAACGCGGTGGTGACGGTGAGCAGCAGCGCGTACGCCCAGGTGGCGCGCCAGCTTCCGCGGGTGCCCGCGGGGTGCGTGAGGCCGCTCGCGGCGATGCCCGCGCGGGCGACGAGGGGCAGCAGTACGGCGAGGACGGCGGTGCCGATGCGGCCGCCGGCCAGGGCGCCGGTGGCGGCGGGCAGGAAGGCGTAGGCGACGGCGGCCCACGCGCGCAGCAGCCGGGACTCCACGAGCGGGCGGGAGGCGAAGTACGCGGTGAGGCCGGCCAGCGGTACCGAGCAGACGAGCAGGATCGTGACGGCGAGGCCGGTCGAGCCGAGCAGCAGGGAGGCGAAGGCCGCCACGACGGCGAGGTAGGGCGGCGCGGATCCGGTGCCGCCGGCGCCCACCGTGTGCCAGGCGTCGGTGTAGCGCGCCCACAGCTCACCGGAGTCGGCGGGCGCGGGCAGCAGGGCGCCGCCGGCGAGCGCGCCGCCGCCGAGGAGTGCGCGGCAGGCCGCGAGGGAGGCGAGCAGCAGCACCAGGAAGAGCACCGGACCGGGCTTGCGGGCGATGCGCTTGAGCCGGGCGAACTGCTCGACCTGCAGGAAGTCGGCGTCGTCGCCGCCCGGCCCGGACTCGATGGCGCCGCCGTGCCGTCCGGCGCCGGAGGTGACCTCGGGGTCGGAGCGGCCGACGAGGCTGCTCGCGACCTGTTCGACGGTGACGCGGACGGTCGCGCCGGGCGGCGGGAGCAGCGCCCGCAGTTCGCCCTTGTCGATCCGGGGGCTGCCGCGGTGGCGCCGTCCGGCGAGGATCCGTTCGGGCCGCAGCAGGGTGCCCATGAGGCCGCGGATCTCGTCGACGGCCTGTCCGGGGACCTTGCCGACGAGGTAGGCGAGGGTCCGCAGCAGGGTGCCGAGGACCAGGCGCAGCAGCACCCAGGGCAGGGCCGCGGTACGGGTGTTGACGAGCAGGGTGTAGACGGCGCCCGCCTTGTCCACCTTGTGCGGGGAGGCGGAGGTGCGGCCCACGCAGTCGACGGTGCGGCGCTCGCGGGAGGCCGCCTCGGCGTGCCGGACGACCGCGTCGGGGGCGACGAGGACCCGGTATCCGGCCGAGTGGGCGCGCCAGCACAGGTCGACGTCGTCACGCATGAGGGGCAGGTGCCGGTCGAATCCGCCGAGCCGGTCGAAGACGTCGCGGCGGACGAGCATGCCGGCGGTGGACACCGACAGCACGGGCCGTACGTGGTCGTGCTGGCCCTGGTCCTGTTCGCGGCGGTCCAGGCCGGTCCAGCGGCGCCCGGAGTTGGCGATGGAGACGCCGACCTCCAGCAGCTGTCTGCGGTCGTACCAGCCGCGGAGCTTGGGGCCGACGACGGCCACGTCGTCGCGGCCGAGCTCGTACTCGTTCTCCACGACGCGCAGGAGCCGGGCCAGGGCGTCGGGTTCGGGGGCGCAGTCGTCGTGCAGCAGCCACAGCCACTGCACCGGCTCGCCGTGCGGGAGCTCGGGCAGGTCGTAGGCGTCGTCGCGCCAGCTGCGGGTGGCCGGGTCCCAGCCGCTCGGCCGCTTCAGGTAGGGCAGTTCCTCGGGGGTGAGGACGGGCGCGGCGTGGTGGCACTCCTCGACGGCCTGGCCGAAGCCGGTGCGCCGGGCGAGGTGCAGCACGTGGTCGTCGCCGAGGGCGTCGGCGACCAGCCGGGCGGAGTCGTCCGCGCTGCCGGTGTCGGCGCCCATGGCGAACTGGACGGGGCGCTCCTGGCCGAGCAGCCCGGCGAGCGCGTCGGGCAGCCAGCGGGCGCCGTCGTGGGAGACGAGGACCGCGGTCACCACGTGACGCGGGAACTCGGGCGGGTGGGCCGGGTCAAACGCTGCGGTGGCAGCGGCGTCTTGACGGGCTGCCGTATGGCTGTGCACGGACATCGAGGTACGGGCCCCGGTTCGGTGGACTGTGGGGGACGCCTGTGCCCGATGGGGGCAGCGGGGCGTCGCGGACGAGCGACCACACTATCGGCTGGGCAACAGGGCGGCCCGCCGCCTGTGGACAACCCACCCGCGACGGGCCGTGAGCGACGTATGCGCGAAGTGACGTACGTGCGGAGGTGTCGTGCGTACGGAGGTGATGCGCGTGCGGCGGTGACGTGCGTACGACGGCGAGGCGCCGTGCGTCAGACGGCGGCCTTCTTCAGCCGGCGGCGCTCGCGCTCGGACAGACCGCCCCAGATGCCGAAGCGCTCGTCGTTGGCGAGGGCGTACTCGAGGCACTCGGAGCGGACCTCGCAGGCGAGGCAGACCTTCTTGGCCTCCCGGGTCGAGCCGCCCTTCTCGGGGAAGAAGGACTCGGGGTCGGTCTGGGCGCACAGCGCGCGCTCCTGCCAGCCGAGTTCCTCGTCCGCGTCGTCGACCAGCAGTTGCTGCACCAGCTCGGTCATGTGCGCCCCTCGTCTGTCTTTCGCGTCCCCGTGATGTAGCCGTTACCGATTCCGGCTGAACGACACGAGTGAAATTACAAGTGTGCTGCTCCGGGCGAGTCAAGCTGAGATCTGCTATTGGGCCCCTTATTCACTCTGCGGAACCAAGGCCGAGCGGAAAGTGTTCAAATCACCCTAAACCTTGACACACGTACAGGGCCCCCGAGGGCTTCCGAGTCCTCGCAGAGCCTCTACGGGGAGGACGCCCAGGAGTTCGATCCCGTTCCGACACCCGCGCCCGGGCGAACCGGATCACAGTCGGATCACGGGATCGCAACGGTGCTCGGCGCGCCCGGCCGTGCGCACCTTGTGTCCCGGGAACCGCCTGAGCAAACCTTTCACCGAGGAGATGAACCGGATGAGGTGAACCATGTCCCACATACCGGGCGTCGAGTTGACAGTGAAGGTGTGAACCGGTGTCCTGATGGGCATGCTCGCGAACTTGGCACTCACCTCGACCCGCCCCGCCGGGTCCCTCGGTGCTGCCCGCGCTCGCTGTAGCTGTTGCTGTTCCGGCCGCTGAGCCCTCCCCCGCTCTCGACTTCGCTCGGGCGGGAGGCACCCCACCGCTCCGGCCGCCGCCGAGTCACCCACGGCTCGGCCGCCGCTTCCTTCGCTCCGATCGGAGCCCCCTCGCCGCCCGTGACCCGGGCGCACGCGACGCGACACCCTCACCCCGCCGCTTCTCCGCCAAGGAACCTCCGCACCCCATGAACAGCGACAGCGACCTCCAGATCGCCGGCGACATCCTCGAAGTCCCCCACCTGCTCCAGGCGCCCCGCGAGCACCCGGCCACCGTCGCCGAGTTCGCCGGCCTGGCCCGCTCCATCGCCGCCGACCGCTCCCAGTGGGAGCACCTCGTGCGGTACGACGCGACCAGCCGCTGGTACCACCGGCTGCGCACAGGACCCGGCTACGAGGTGTGGCTGCTGTCCTGGGTGCCCGGGCAGGGCAGCGGGCGCCACGACCACGGCCGCTCCTCCGGCGTGCTCACCGTCCTGGACGGCACCCTGACCGAGCGCACCGAGCGCGGCACGCGCGCGTTGACGGCGGGCGCCCAGCGCGTCTTCGCGCCCGGCTACGCGCACGAGGTCGTCAACGACGCGCTGGAGCCCGCGGTCAGCCTGCACATCTACTACCCGGGCCTGACCGAGATGCCGATGCTCCCCCCGTCCCGGCTCCGTTCGGCCGGGGGGACCCACGTCGCCCCCCACTGCGAGGCCCGCACGACGCCCGGCCCCGTGACTGCCTGACACGATGTCGTGGCCGCCTGCGAGGATGGCCCCATGCGCATTGTGGTTCTGGCAGGCGGCATCGGCGGTGCCCGTTTCCTGCGCGGTCTGAAGCGGGCCGTGCCGGACGCGGCCATCACGGTCATCGGCAACACCGGGGACGACATCCACCTCTTCGGGCTGAAGGTCTGCCCGGACCTCGACACGGTGATGTACACGCTCGGCGGCGGCATCAACGAGGAGCAGGGCTGGGGGCGGGCCGAGGAGACCTTCCACCTCAAGGAGGAGCTCGCGGCGTACGGCGTCGGACCGGAGTGGTTCGGGCTCGGGGACCGGGACTTCGCCACGCACATCGTGCGGACGCAGATGCTCGGCGCCGGTTATCCGCTGAGCGCCGTGACCGAGGCGCTGTGCGACCGCTGGAAGCCGGGCGTGAGGCTGATCCCGATGACCGACGACCGCGTGGAGACCCATGTGGCCGTCGAGCTCGACGGCGAGCGCAGGGCGATCCACTTCCAGGAGTACTGGGTGCGGCTGCGGGCCTCGGTGCCGGCCGGGGCGGTCGTGCCGGTCGGCGCGGAACAGGCGAAGCCGGCCCCGGGCGTCCTGGAAGCGATCGCCGAGGCCGACGTGATCCTCTTCCCGCCGTCCAACCCCGTCGTGTCCGTCGGCACGATCCTCGCCGTCCCCGGCATCCGGGAGGCGATCGCCGACGCGGGCGTGCCGGTGGTCGGGCTGTCGCCGATCGTCGGGGACGCGCCCGTGCGCGGCATGGCCGACAAGGTGCTCGCGGCGGTCGGCGTGGAGTCCACGGCCCCGGCGGTGGCCGAGCACTACGGCTCCGGTCTGCTGGACGGCTGGCTGGTCGACACGGTCGACGCGGCCTGTGTGGAGCGCGTCGAGGCGGCCGGGATCCGCTGCAGGGCCGTACCGCTGATGATGACCGACGTCGACGCGGCCGCGCAGATGGCACGGGAGGCGCTGGCGCTGGCCGAGGAGGTGCGGGCGGTTTGAGCGGTGCGCACACGGCGTCCGACGGCTACCGGGTCTGGGCCGTGGCGGGCCTGCCCGAGGTCCGCCACGGCGACGACCTGGCCAAGCTGATCGCCGCCGCCGAGCCCGGGCTGGCCGACGGCGACGTCCTGCTGGTCACCTCGAAGATCGTCTCCAAGGCCGAGGGCCGGATCGTCGAGGCGGCCGACCGCGAGGCCGCGATCGACGCGGAGACGGTGCGCGTGGTGGCCCGGCGCGGCTCCCTGCGCATCGTCGAGAACCGGCAGGGCCTGGTCATGGCCGCGGCCGGGGTCGACGCCTCCAACACCCCCTCCGGCACGGTCCTGCTGCTGCCCGAGGACCCGGACGCGTCCGCGCGGGCGATCCGCGCGGGCCTGCGCGACGCCCTCGGCGTCACGGTCGGCGTGATCGTCACCGACACCTTCGGCCGCCCCTGGCGCGCGGGGCTGACGGACGTCGCGATCGGCGCGGCGGGCGTCCGCGTACTGGAGGACCTGCGCGGCGGCACGGACGCGTACGGCAATCCGCTCGGCGCCACGGTCGTCGCCACGGCCGACGAGCTCGCCGCGGCGGGCGACCTCGTCAAGGGCAAGGCGGCCGGCCTCCCCGTCGCCGTGGTGCGCGGTCTGCCGCACGTGGTGGCGCGGGACGACGGCGAGGGCGCGCGGGCGATGGTCCGCGGCGCGCGCGACGACATGTTCCGCCTCGGCACGTCCGAAGCCGTGCGCCAGGCGGTGACCCAGCGCCGTACGGTGCGGGCCTTCACGGACGAGCCGGTCGACCCCGGAGCGGTGCGCCGCGCGGTCGCCGCGGCCGTGACGGCCCCGGCGCCGCACCACACCACGCCCTGGCGGTTCGTCCTGCTGGAGTCCCCCGAGTCCCGCGTCCGCCTCCTGGACGCCATGCGCGACGCCTGGATCGCGGACCTGCGCCGGGACGGCAGGAGCGAGGAGTCCATCGCCAAGCGCGTCCGCCGCGGCGACGTCCTGCGCAACGCGCCCTACCTGGTCGTCCCCTGCCTGGTCATGGACGGCTCGCACACCTACGGGGACGCGCGGCGGGACGGGGCCGAGCGGGAGATGTTCGTGGTCGCCGCGGGCGCCGGCGTCCAGAACTTCCTGGTGGCGCTGGCCGGGGAGCGGCTGGGCTCGGCATGGGTGTCGTCGACGATGTTCTGCCGGGACGTGGTCCGTGAGGTCCTGGACCTGCCCGCGGACTGGGACCCGATGGGCGCGGTGGCGGTCGGCCACCCGGCCGGGGAGCCCCGCCCGCGGCCGGAGCGGGACGCGGGCGCCTTCGTCGAGGTGCGGTGAGCCGGGCCCGCGGGCGCCTACCCTCGTAGGAGCCCACCGGCGCCCTCCGCTCCGTCTCAGCCCCCGGGATCTCTCTTGGCAGGACGTTTCGCTCCCCGGCCCGCGCCCGCCGCCGTGCCCGCGGGAACGCCCCGGCGGGCTCCGGCCCCCGAGCGGGTACGGACCTGGGTGCCGGACGGTCCGCTGGACCTCGGCCTGGTGCTCGGGCCGCTCAGGCGCGGGCCCGGGGACCCGACGTTCCGCGCCCTGCCGGACGGTTCCGTGTGGCGGGCCAGCCTGACGCCGGCCGGTCCCGGGACCCTGCGGGTGGCGCGGCGGGCCGGTGAGGTGCTGGGGCAGGCGTGGGGTCCGGGCGCCGACTGGCTCCTGGAGCGCCTGCCGGAGATGCTCGGGGCGGCCGACGATCCCTCCGCCTTCGTACCCCGGCACAAACTGCTGGCGCTCACCCGGCACCGGCGCCCGGGACTGCGGCTGACGCGGACCGGGCTGGTGCTGGAGTCACTGATCCCGTCGATCCTGGAGCAGAAGGTCACGACCGGTGAGGCGTACCGGGCGTGGCGGCTGCTGGTACGGAAGTACGGGGAGCCCGCGCCCGGGCCCGCGCCCGAGCGGATGTCGGTGATGCCGGCGCCGAGGACCTGGGCGCTGATCCCGTCCTGGGAGTGGCACCGCGCCGGGGTGGACGACAAGCGGGCGTCGACGATCCTGCGGGCGGTCCGCGTCGCCGCGCGGCTGGAGGAAGCGGTGGGGATGCCTCCGGCGGCGGCGCGGGCGCGGTGGGAGCGGGTGCCGGGAATCGGGCCGTGGACGTCGGCGGAGACGGTGCAGCGCACTCACGGGGCGCCGGACGCGGTCACCGTGGGGGATCTCCATCTCCCGGGGATCGTGGGCTGGGCGCTCGCCGGGGACCGGTACGCGGACGACTCCGTGATGCTGGAACTGCTGGAGCCGTATGCGGGGCAGCGGCACCGGGCCGCGCGGCTGATCCTGTTGAGCGGGAGGGTGCCGGAACGGCGGGCGCCGCGGATGCCGTACGGGGACATCGGGCGGTTGTGAGGCGGGGTGGGGTGCGGGTGGGGTGGGAGCGCTGCCCGGCGTTACGGGGTGCCTCCCCCACCGCCCACCCGTGCCGCCGTGGGGGCACCCCCTGCTCGAAGAGCTCGGGGGAGGCACGCATGCCCGCGGTCGCCCCGGCGCCCGCAGCCCCTACTGGTCCGAGGAGAAGCGCACCGCCCCCTCCGGGATCCTCGCGTCGCACCACACCCGGACGCCCTCCCGGAGCTCGTTGCGTGCGCCGATGATCGCGCCGTCGCCTATCACCGTCCCGGTGAGGACCGACCGCTCGCCCACCCGCGCCCGCGTACCGATCAGCGAGTCGGTGACGACCGCGCCGGGCTCGATGACCGCACCCGGCAGGATCGTGCTGCCGAAGACGCGCGCGCCCTCCGCCACGAACGCGCCCTCGCCCACCACCGTCCCGCCCGCGAGCTTCGCGTCGGGCGCCACGGTCGCCGTCGGCAGGACCAGCCGGTCACCGCAGCGGCCGGGCACCGCCGGGGACGGGGCACGCCCGAGCACCAGATCCGCCGAGCCCCGCACGAACGCCGCCGGAGTGCCCAGGTCCAGCCAGTACGTGGAGTCGACCATGCCCTGGAGATGGGCCCCGGCCGAGAGCAGCTCCGGGAACGTCTCCCGCTCCACCGACACCGGCCGGCCCGTCGGGATCGTGTCGATCACCGAGCGGCGGAAGACGTACGCCCCCGCGTTGATCTGGTCGGTGACGATCTCCTCCGGCGTCTGCGGCTTCTCCAGGAACGCCAGCACCCGCCCCGTCCCGTCCGTCGGGACCAGCCCGTACGCCCGCGGATCCGTCACCTTCGTCAGGTGCAGCGAGACGTCCGCCCCCGTCGTCTCGTGCGTCCGCACCAGCGCCCGGATGTCGAGCCCCGTCAGGATGTCGCCGTTGAAGATCAGCACCGGCTCGTCCGGCCCCGAGTGCAGCCGGGAGGCGACGTTGCGGATCGCGCCGCCCGTACCGAGCGGCTCCTCCTCCGTCACGTACTCGATGTGCAGCCCCAGCGACGACCCGTCGCCGAAGTACGGCTCGAAGACCTCGGCCAGATAGGACGTGGCCAGGACGATGTGCTCGACGCCCGCCGCCTTCGCTCTCGCCAGCTGGTGCGTGAGGAAGGGCACCCCGGCCGCCGGGACCATGGGCTTGGGCGTGTGCACCGTGAGCGGGCGCAGCCGCGTGCCCTTGCCGCCGACCAGGAGGATCGCTTCTGTCACCTGTCGTCTCTGCTTCCTGCCGGGACCGGCCGAACTGTCCTTCGGCCGGCCAGTGTATGCAGACCGTTCCACAGCCCGTGCGACGGCCGTGCCTCCGGCGGGAAGGGGCGCCCCGGGCGCCTCAGCGGCCCTGGTAACGAGCCGCCGTGGAGCGTGCGGAGCCGAGCTTGCTGTAGAGCTTCCCCCCTGGGCACGCGGTGTTGAACCCGTCCCGATGACCGGAGATCACGTTCAGTCGTACCTTCTTGCCTTTTCGGTAGAGGTTGCCACCGCCGGACTTCAGGTATGTCTTCCCCTTCGGATTCATGCCGTTCAGCCCGAGCTTCCACGCGGTGAGCCGGGCGATGCCCTTCACCGCGGAGGAGGACGGCTTCTTGGAGCTGTGGGAGCCGATGACCGCGACGCCCATGGTGTTGCTGTTGAACCCGAGGGTGTGGGCGCCCAGGACGGGCTTCGCCACTCCTCCGGCCCGGCCCTCGTAGATCCTCCCGCACTTGTCGATGAGGAAGTTGTAGCCGATGTCCCGCCACCCCATGCTCCTGACGTGGAAGCGGTAGATACCGCGGATGACCGAAGGCGCCTGCGCGCACGTGTAGTTGTTGCCGGTGGCGGTGTGGTGCACGAAGGCCGCCTTGACCTTCCCGGTGTACACGAACCCCTTCTCCCGCAGGCTCTCGTTCGCCCCCCAGCCGCGCCGCGTGACGATGGCGGGCCGCGGGCCGATGTACGGCTTGGCCCGCTGCTGCTCGACCGGTCCGGCCGGGCCGGCCGACCCGGCGGGTTCAGCCGGTTCGACCGCTTCAGCCGGTTCGACCGCTTCGGCCGCTTCGGCCGCTTCGGCCCCGCGCGAGGCGAGGAGCTCCCGCTGGGTCTGCTCACGGGTCAGCGCCGGGATCTCGGTGGCGCCGAGCGGTGCGAGGCCGGCGTTGGCGGCGGAGGCGGCGGTCGCCTCGGCGCTCATGGCACCGGTGCGGGGCCCGTCCGCGGCATCGCCCGGGGGCGGGGCGGCCGTACCGGGGTCGATGAGTTCGAGCCGCAGCCCGGACGGCAGCGGGATGCCGTCGGCTCCCCCGGCCGGCGTACCGGCGGACCCGGGGCCCGCCCCTGCCTTCTGCGCGGGCTCCGCCCGGACCCGGATCTCCACGGCGTCCGACGGCCCGACCCACAGCGGTGCCGTGGCGCCGCGGACCCGGCCGGAGGTGTCCTCCGCGGTGCCCGGGTCGGCCGCGTGGTCGGCGTTGTGCGTCTCGACGTCCTGCCAGCCGGACCAGGTCCCGGTGCCGGCCGACCGGGTGCGTACCTGGACGCGGCCGTGGAGTTCGGCGGCGGGGTCGTCCCAGACGACACCGAGGAGGGAGAAGTTCCGTACGGTCCGGGGGGCGAGTCCGAGTACGGCGGCGCCGGAGGCGCGCTCACGGGTGAGGAGGTGGAGGGGCAGCGACTGGGTGCTGCCGGGGACGTCGGCCTCGGTCGTCACCGCTGCGCGCGTGGCCGCCTCTGCCGTCGGCGCCGGTCCCGCGTCCGCCGCGGCGGCGGGCGGGGCGAGAGGGAGGGCGAGAGCGGCGGCGCAGGTGACACCGATTGAGGAAGCAAGAATTCCACGCATGCCCCTGAGCTTGGACATAGTCAGACAATTCTGTCCATCGCGGAGTTGACGGTCTGTCGGGGGAGGATTCCTCCGAACCGGTGCCTCCGGCGCTCGGTGCGCGACGGCGGGGCCGCGTACGCTTGCGCGGGTGAACGCCACCGACCGCACCCCTGCCGACCTGCTGAGTTCCGCGCTCGCCGCGGACCCGGGACGCCCCCTGGTGACCTTCTACGACGACGCCACGGGCGAACGCGTCGAATTGTCCGTGGCCACCTTCGCCAATTGGGTGGCCAAGACCGCGAACCTGCTTCAGGACGAACTGTCCGTCGAACCGGGTGACCGGGTGACGCTGCTGCTGCCCGCGCACTGGCAGACGGCGGTGTGGCTGCTGGCGTGCGCGTCGGTGGGCGCGGTCGCGGACGTGGCCGGGAACCCGGCGGCGGCCGATGTCGTGGTGAGCGGGCCGGACACGCTCGAGGCGGCGCGGGCGTGCCCGGGCTCACGGATCGCGCTGGCGCTCAGGCCGCTCGGCGGACGCTTCCCGCAGCCGCCGGAGGGCTTCGCCGACTACGCCGTCGAGGTGCCGGGGCAGAGCGACCGGTTCGTGCCGTACGCGCCGGTCGACCCCGAGGAGCCGGCGCTGATCGTGGCGGGGCGGGAGTTCACCGGGGCCGAGGTGGTCGAGCGGGCCCGGGCGGAGGCGACGGAACTCGGTCTGACCGGGCCCGGCTCGCGCCTGCTGTCGGGGCTGCCGTACGACACCTGGGAGGGCCTCAACGCGGGCCTGTACGGACCGCTGGCGACCGGCGGCTCCGTGGTGCTGTGCCGGAACCTGGACCGCCTCGGGGACGACGCCCTGGACAAGCGGGTGGAGAGCGAACGGGTCACGGCCATCGCCCGGTAGCGGCACGCCACGGCCATCGCCCCAAGGGCCGCACGCCACGGATCACCGCCCCGGCGGCCGCACGCCACGGGGCGCCCCCGTCGGTGTCCGGCCCTCGGCCGTGCCCGAACCGGATCCCTCCCGGCATCACCCGCCCGACCCCGTCCCGTCCCCCGTCCGGCGCACCACCACCCGCCCTTCGCCGTCCCCCCGGGGCATCGTCGTAGCAGCGGCACGCACCGCGTGCCGCGCACACCGCACGCCGTACGCCGTCCCGTCCCGTACGCAGTGAGGGGTGGACCCGGTCATGAGCGACACCGCAGGCGCGCCCTCCGGGCAGCCGGGGGGCCGGCGTGCCCTCGGCCCGGGGGCGGGCGCCTCGGCCAGCGGACGGGGGCGGGCCCGGCGCCGGCGGCGGCGCTGGGCGCACGGTACCGGGCTCACGGTCGCCGCCGCGCTCGTCGTGGCCGCCGGGGCCGGGTGGGCGGTGTACCTGAAGCTGGACGGGAACATCACCCCGGACGAGGCGGCCGCCGCCGAACTCGCGCGGTTCGAGAAGGAGCGGCCCACCGCACTGGTGAAGGACGCCCGGAACATCCTGCTGATCGGCTCGGACTCGCGCTCCGGGGAGGAGAACCGCCGCTACGGACGGGACGTGGGGACCGAGCGGTCCGACACCGCGATCCTGCTGCACCTGTCGGCGGGCCGGCGCAGCGCCACCGCGGTGTCCATACCCCGGGACCTGATGGTGGACGTGCCCGGCTGTCTGCGCCCGGACGGCACCCGCACCGAGCCGGTGTTCACGGTGTTCAACCGCGCCTTCGAGAGGGGTGGTTCGGCCTGCGCCGTCCGTACCGTCGAGAAACTCACGGACATTCGCGTCGACCACCACGTCGTCGTCGACTTCCACGGTTTCAAGAAGATGGTCGACGCGGTCGACGGCGTCGCGGTGTGCCTGCGCGAGCCCATTGACGACAAGGCGGCCGGGCTCAAGCTGCCCGCGGGCCGGGTGACATTGAACGGGGAACAGGCCCTCGGCTACGTACGGGCCCGGAAGTCCCTCGGCGACGGCAGTGACACCGACCGGATGGAGCGTCAGCAACGCTTCCTGGGGGCACTCGTCAGCAAGGTGCGCGGCAATGACGTTCTGCTGAATCCGGTGAAGCTGTATCCCGTTCTGGACGCGGCCACTTCGTCGCTCACGACCGATCCGGAACTGGCGAACTTGCGCGGTTTGTACGAACTCGTCCGCGGGCTGCGGAACATTCCCACAGAACGTGTGCAATTCCTGACCGTTCCACGGGAGGCGTATGTCCACGACGTCAATCGCGACCAGCTCGCGCAACCCGCGGCGGAGGAACTGTTCGACCGGCTGCGCAGGGACGCGCCGGTGACGGTCGCACGCGGTGACGCGCGCGGTTCCGCCACGGAAAACGGGGGCGGCGCACCGCACGCGAAGGCGGACGGCGAAGACACGGACAGTGACGGAAAGGCCACGGAAAAGGAGCACCCGGAACCGTCCGGCACCCCTTCTCCCGCGCCGACGTTCTCCGGCAACACGGCCGCCGAGGACATCTGCGCGTAAGGCCGGCCCCGGGACAACTCCGGGGCGGAGAACTCCCGTCCAGGGAAATGGGCGAATTGCCCAGTTGTAGGGACGTGGAATAGGTCACCGGCGTCGCCCGAAGTCGATCCGTGCCGTTAGTGTGTGCCGATCCGGTGCGTCCGTTCTTTCAGGCCCGTCCTGAGGCCGCGCACTGTGTGACCGAGACCCGAGCGCCTGGACAGGGGGAAAGGCGCCGCGTGGCCCCGACGGAGGATTCAGGCGACCGTGGACGCGCAAAGCCGTGGGCGGGCGGAGAACATCGACCCCGCAGACCAGTGGGTGTTCAACCCGGACACCGGTGAATACGAACTGCGACTGGCTCCTTCCGCACCGCAGTCACCGGTCCCCGGTCCTCGCAGGTCCCGCTCCTCCGGCGCGGGCACGGCGCGCGGCCGCAAGGCGGCCCCCGGGCGCGCACCGGAGCGCCCGGGCCGTGAGACACCCGGCCGCGAGACGCCGGGCCGCGAGGTGCCGCCGCCGCGCAGGCGCCGGGGCGCGCCGGAGGAACCGCCGCCGGGGCGGCGCGGGCGCCGGCCGGTGAAGAAGAAGTCGAAGGCGAAGAAGGCCCTGCTGTGGACCGGCGGCACGATGGCGTTCGTGGTGCTCGCCACCGCCGCGGCCGGCTACCTGTACCTGGATCACCTGAACGACAACATCGACTCCGTCTCCGACGACGGCGCGAGCACCGGTGGCTTCAGGAAGGACGAGGCCATCAACATCCTGGTCATCGGCACCGACAAGCGCACCGGCGCGGGCAACGGGTCCTACGGCGACAAGAACAGCGCCGGGCACGCCGACACCACGATCCTGCTGCACGTCGCCAAGGACCGCACGAACGCGACCGCGCTCAGCATCCCCCGCGACCTGATCGTCGACATCCCCGACTGCCCGACCCGGCAGGAGGACGGCACGGAGAAGATCATTCCGGGCTCCACCGGTGTCCGCTTCAACGAAAGCCTCGGCCAGAGCGGCCGCACGCCCAGCTGCACCATGCGGACCGTGACCGAGCTGACCGGGATCAAGCCGGACAACTTCATGGTGGCCGACTTCAACGCGGTCAAGACACTGAGCTCGGCGGTCGGCGGCGTCGAGGTCTGCCTGGCCAAGGACATCGACGACGAGAAGTCGCACCTGAAGCTGCCCGCGGGCACACACACCATCGAGGGCGAACAGGCCCTGGCGTTCGTGCGCACCCGGTACTCGGTCGGCTCGGGCGGCGACCTGAGCCGGATCGGGCTGCAGCAGCAGTTCCTGAGCGCGCTGATGCGCAAACTGAAGTCGAACGACACCCTCACCAGCCCGTCGAAGATGATCAAACTGGCCGAGGCGGCCACCGAGGCGCTCACCGTCGACTCCCAGCTGGACAGCATCAACAAGCTCAAGGACCTCGGTCTGGAGCTGGGCAAGCTCAACGTCAAGAACCTCACCTTCACCACGGTGCCGGTGAAGGACAACCCGGCGGAGACGGTCAAGGCGACCGTCGTCCTCGACGAGACCAAGGCCCCGGAGGTCTTCGACCTGATCAGGAACGACGTGTCGTTCACCGAGGTCAAGCGGCAGAAGAAGAAGGAGAAGGCCGCCGTCGCCGCCCGGCTGAAGGGCGAGAAGGCACCGGCCTCCGAGGTCCGGGTGCAGGTCCTCAACGGCGGCGCACCGGGGGGCAGCGCCCAGCAGATGCTCAACTGGCTCCAGGTCGAGCAGGGCGTCACCAAGTCCGAGAACGCCGGCAACGCCCCGGAGGACCTGAAGAAGACGACGCTGGAGTACGCCCCCGACCAGGCCGACCAGGCACGGCGCCTCGCCGACCTCCTGGGCCTGTCCGGAGCGGCGATGAAACCCGGCGAGAGCGTCACCAACTCCCAGGGCCTGCCCGCGATGACCCTGACCCTGGGCGCGGACTTCAAGGGCGCGGGCACCTCGTTCACGCCTCCGGACAAGGCACCGGACGACATCGAGAAGTCCACGGCGGACAAGGTCGAGTGCGCCAAGTGACCTGACGGGCCTGCCCCGCGTCCTCCGGGCGTGGGGCAGGCCCGCTTCACGGCGCGAGGGGCGGGTGGGCGCGGACCGGTGCGAGGACACGGCCCCTCCGAAGCCGTCGTCGCCCCGGCCGGGGTCCGCCCGAGGACGCCGACGCCCTCAACGGCTCGGAGACCGGCGGGTGCACGGACGCGTACCGGCCCTGCCGCCGGTGGCGGCGGGACCGCGCCTCCCTCGGCGACGACGGATCGAACAGCACGGATCGCCCGGTTCGGGGCGGTGAATTCATCACGGGCGTCACTCCGTCACCAACGGGACGGATAATGTGAGAGCTGAAGTGCCCCGGCCGCGAGGACCTCCCCCGGTGCCGCGCACGGTGGTGCCCCGTACCCACGGGCACCCTCCGGAGGGGGCAGTGCCGCATGGCCCCGACGGAGGATTCGAGCGACCGTGGACGCGCAAGGCCGTGGGCGACCGGAGGGCATGGATCCCGCGGACCAGTGGGTGCTCAACCCGGAGACCGGCGAGTACGAGCTGCGACCGGGCCCCTCCGCACCCCGTCCGGCCGTACCCGGCCCCCGCCGGTCCGTGCCGTACGGCACGGACGGCAC
>NZ_JAPSKQ010000090.1 GCF_031181555.1 Streptomyces sp.
TCCGGATCGGCGGACGACTGCAGCACGCCGCGCGCGGCGTCGAACCGCCACCGTTGGGCGGGTGGGGAGGAGCAGCGGGCGGTGACGACGTCCGTCCGGTTCTCCGGGTCGCCGTCGATGCTCAGGCGCAGGCCCGAGGCGAGGTTCACCACCTGCGCGTACGTACCGCCCGGCGGCCGGGGTGCCGGTGCGGCGCGGGTGGGGGAGGGAGCCGGGTGCGCAGTTCCCGCAGGGCCGCGTACGCGGTCGAGGTGTCGGCGCGCAGCGCCTCCGTCAGCCGGGTGCCGGACGCGCCGACGTGCGCACCGGCGTGTGCGTCCGAGGACCCGTCACCGGACGCGTCGCCGTGGGCGGTTCCGTCGTCCCGAGCCGTCCACCGCCCCCTCGCACCCGGGCCGCCGCACGGCGGCCCGGTCCGGCTTCCTGACCTGCCGGCCGGTTCGACGTGCCCGTAGTGGAGGAAGAGGCCTCGGGGGAAAGGGGTGAGCGGGGGTAATGAGGTGCGTCCCGTGCCCGGCGGGCGCCCGGTGTCCGCGGGGACATCCGGCGCCCACCGGGCGCGGGACGCGGTCCCGTCACTCCTCGACGGTCAGCCCCTTGCGCAGTTTCACCAGCGTCCGCGACAGCAGGCGCGAGACGTGCATCTGGGAGATGCCCAGTTCCTCGCCGATCTCCGACTGCGTCATGCCCGCGACGAAGCGCAGGGAGAGGATCTTCCGGTCCCGCGGCGGCAGTTCGGCGATCAGCGGCTTCAACGACTCGACGTACTCGATGCCTTCGAGCCCGTGGTCCTCGTAACCGATCCGGTCGGCCAGCGCGCCCTCGGCGTCGTCCTCCTCCGGCTGGGCGTCCAGCGAGGAGGCGGTGTAGGCGTTCGACGCCGCCATGCCCTCGACGACCTCGTCGGTGGTGATGCCCAGACGCTCGGCCAGTTCGGCCACCGTCGGGGCCCGGTCGAGCTGCTGGGCCAGCTCGTCGCCGGCCTTGGCCAGGTCGAGCCGGAGTTCCTGCAGCCGGCGCGGAACGCGCACGGACCACGAGGTGTCGCGGAAGAAGCGCTTGATCTCGCCGATGATGGTCGGCATCGCGAACGTGGGGAACTCCACACCGCGCGACAGTTCGAAGCGGTCGATCGCCTTGATCAGGCCGACGGTGCCGACCTGGATGATGTCCTCCATCGGCTCGCTGCGCGAGCGGAACCGGGAGGCGGCGAACTTGACCAGGGCGAGATTGAGTTCGACGAGCGTGTTGCGTACGTACGAGTACTCGTGGGTGCCTTCCTCCAGCGTCTCCAGGCGCTCGAAGAGGGTCTTGGACAGGGCCCGTGCGTCGACCGGGCCCACCTCGTCGTACGGAGGGATGTCCGGAAGCCCGGCGAGTAGGTCGTCCGGGACGACACTCATGTCGTCCTGCTCGATGGGTTCCAGATGTTCCGGGGGGAGTGTCGACGTCGCTTTCGGGGTACGCGATGCGTCGAGCCGGGGTGACATGATGTCCTCCATCGTTCTCGGCATATGGCTGCCGAAGCCGATACGTGCACTGCGGTGTGCGGCGCCTCCAAAGCCGGCTGTGTCGGGTGCGTGTTCCTACTAGCCCTACCCGCTTCCCCAAGCCCGCCGCAAGTGCGTTCTGTTTGGATATGTCCGTTTCTGTGCGATTGTTCGGGTGTCGGAGTGCGGCGGGAGGGCGTAATGTTCGAGGGCGTCAGTAAGCAGCCACGACGTCGGGAGTGAGAGACGGCATGGACCGCGGGACGGTCGGCAGCGCACAGTCGGGCCGGCTTCTGGTCGAGGTGCGAGAAGAGGGCCCCAGTGCCGTCGTGACTCCGGCGGGTGAGTTGGACCACCACACCGCCGACTTGTTGCGTGAGCCACTCGAGGACTGCCTCGCCAAGGGATTCAAGAGGCTTGTCATCGACTGCTCCGGGCTGGAGTTCTGTGACTCCACGGGGCTGAACGTGCTGCTCGGTGCCCGGCTGAAGGCCGAGGCCGCCGGGGGTGGTGTGCACCTCGCGGGGATGCAGCCCGTGGTCGCGCGCGTGTTCGAGATCACGGGGGCGGACGCGGTGTTCACCGTCCACGACACGACCGAGGAGGCCCTGGCCGACGATTCCGCGTGACCCGCGCGGGCGGGCCGACGGGCGCCCCGGTCGTCCCGGGGGCCGGCCGGCCCCCTTCCGTCGGGCCTTTTCGTTCGAATACGGGGGTGTCCCGCCGGTCCGCTCGGGCAGGAGACATCCTGGACGTGCCGGCTGCGGTGGTCCCCAGGGCGTCGAGAACCGAAAACGCCGCGCACGCGTGACTGACTGAGTACCGAATTTTTTGAATCGTGAATTGGTGAATCGGTGAGGTGAAGCGCTGATGAGCACCACCCGGCCCTACTCGCCGGGCGACCGCGGTCCGGAGCCCAGCGGCGCTTCCGGGACGCCCGGGGGCGGCGCGCCGGCGACGAGCGCGCCCGACGGGGGTGTGCCCGCGCCGTCCGGACCGTCGGCGTCGGCAGGGTCGTCGGGGGGCGGTCAGGTCCGCCGGCTGAGCTTCGACGACCAGGGCGGCGTCGTCCCGCTCGCCCGCGACTTCACCCGCCAGGCGTTGTACGCGTGGGGCTGGCTGCCCGCGGCCACCGCCGACCAGCGGGCCGCCGCGGAGGACGTCCTGCTCGTCGTCTCCGAGCTGGTCACCAACGCCTGCCTGCACGCCGAAGGGCCGGACCACCTGTCCATCACCTGTGACAACAAGGTGATCCGGATCGAGGTCACCGACCGGGGCGCGGGCCAGCCGGCTCCGCGCACCCCGCACCGGGCGGGCCGGCCGGGCGGTCACGGCATGTTCATCGTGCAGCGGCTCTGCCTCGACTGGGGGGTCGTACGGGCCCCGGGCGTCGCGGGCAAGACGGTGTGGGCGGACCTCGGAGCCCCCGCCTAGCCTCTCCCGCGCCCCTCCTCGCGCTCGGCGCACGCCGGACCACCACGGATCCGGCGTGCGCCGTGTCCTTCCCCCTCGCGGACCCGGCCGGTCCTCCGTGCGGGGACGTGCCGGTCCTCCGTGCGGGGACGTGCCGGTCCTCCGTGTGGGGACGTGCCCGGGAACGCCCGAAGGGCCCGCATCCGGTCGGATGCGGGCCCTTCGTCGTCGGTGCGGTACCGCCGGGCCGGCAGGGCTCAGCGGACGTCGCCCATGAGGCTCTTGACCTTGTTGCGGTACATCCACACCGCGACACCGGCGACCACGGCGAGGGTGGCCTCCATCGCGACGATGCCCGTCTTGTTCAGGTCGACGCCGGCGATGGAGAGCAGACCGGTCGTGGCGTCACCGGCGGTGACGGCCAGGAACCAGACGCCCATCATCTGCGAGGCGTACTTCGCGGGCGCCATCTTCGTGGTGACCGACAGGCCGACCGGGGAGAGCAGCAGCTCACCGACGGTCTGCGTGAAGTAGATCGCCACCAGCCACAGCGCCGCCGCCTTGTGACCGCCCTCGGCGATCGACAGCGGAGCCAGGAAGAGGAAGAAGGACACGCCGACCAGCACCAGGCCGGAGGCGAACTTCACGATCGTGCTCGGCTCCTTGCCGCGCCGGTTCAGCGCCAGCCAGATCCAGGCGAAGACCGGGGCCAGCGCCATGATCAGGACCGGGTTGACCGACTGGTACCAGGAGACCGGGAACTCCCAGCCGAGGACGCTGTTCTCGGCCGACGAGTCGGCGAAGATCGACAGCGTCGAGCCGCCCTGGTCGTAGATCATCCAGAAGATCGCGGCGGCGACGAAGAACCAGATGTACGCGGACATCTTCGACTGCTCGGCGCGGTCCAGGTCCTTGTCGCGCTTGATCCGGACCAGCACCATCACCGGGATGATCACACCGAGCAGCGTCAGCGGGACCAGGATCCAGTTCAGCGTGTAGTGGCCGGAGAAGCCGACGACGGCGTAGGCGACGACGGCGATGCCCGCCCACAGCGCGGCCTTGCGCAGCGTCGAGGACTTCTCCTCGGCGGACAGCGGCTTCGGGACGACGCTGGAGTGCGCGTCCAGGTGACGGCTGCCCAGCAGGAACTGCCCCAGGCCCAGCGCCATGCCCAGCGCGGCGAGCGCGAAGCCCAGGTGCCAGTTGACGCTCTCGCCGATGGTGCCGATGATCAGCGGCGCGGCGAAGGCACCCAGGTTGATGCCCATGTAGAAGACGGTGAAGCCACCGTCACGGCGCGGGTCGTCCGGGCCCTTGTAGAGGTGGCCGACCATCGTGGAGATGTTGGCCTTGAGCAGACCGGAGCCGATGGCGACGAGGCCGAGGCCCGCGTAGAAGGTGCCGGAGGACGGCAGGGCCAGCGTCAGGTGGCCCAGCATGATGATCGCGCCGGCGACGGCGACGGTCTTGCGGGGGCCCCAGACCCGGTCGCCGAACCAGCCGCCCGGCATCGCGAGCAGGTACACCAGCGAGAGGTACACGGAGTAGATCGCGGTCGCGGTGCCCGCGCTCAGGTGGAGGCCGCCCGGCGCGACGAGGTACAGCGGGAGCAGAGCCCTCATGCCGTAGTAGGAGAACCGCTCCCACATCTCGGTCATGAAGAGAGTGGCCAGTCCGCGGGGGTGGCCGAAGAAGGTCTTCTCGGAACCGGGGGTGCCCGGGGAGACCGAGTCCTTCGTCAGGCTGGACGCCATGGTCGTTCCTTGCTGGTCGGGACGCGTCGCGCGAGCGTGTACGCGCCCGGTGGGGGCGGCCGGCACCGGCGGGCCGTGCCGTCCATCCCACGCCCGAGGGGGAAGCCGCCCCGGATCACGGGGCGACGGACGGTGACCACCGGGATCCACGCCTCCGCGCGCAACGACGCGCGCTGAGGCCCGGCCACAGGTCATTCCTTACGGGGCTGGTCGGACCAGCCCGCACACAAAAGAGACCCTCGGCGTCAAATGCCGCCAAAGGTCCCCGTGGTGCAACAGGCGTTGGTTCACCATACGTCAGGACGGTGCCGGATATGGAAGGACTTGAGACGCGGATCACAGGTTTCGAGGGAACCGCGATCACCCATTCGAAGGTCCTTTCCAGGATCGCACCCCAGAGACACAGGTCCGTCCCAGGGGTCTCGAAGGTGAGAAACGGGTGTGCCGGAGGTAAGAATCGAGGCGGGCGATCACACCCCGGCGCCCGGTGCGGCGGGACTACCATCACTGGCATGACCCGTGTACTGCTCGCCGAGGACGACGCGTCCATCTCGGAGCCGCTGGCCCGCGCCCTGCGCCGGGAGGGTTACGAAGTCGAGGTGCGTGAGGACGGCCCCAGCGCGCTCGCCGCCGGAATGCAGGGCGGTGTCGACCTGGTGGTGCTGGACCTCGGACTGCCCGGCATGGACGGCCTGGAGGTCGCCCGCCGGCTCCGTGCCGAGGGCCACACGGTTCCCCTGCTGATCCTGACCGCGCGCGCCGACGAGGTGGACACGGTCGTCGGCCTCGACGCGGGCGCCGACGACTACGTCACCAAGCCGTTCCGCCTCGCCGAGCTGCTCGCCCGGGTGCGGGCCCTGCTGCGGCGCGGTGCCGCCGAGTCGCAGCAGCCGCCGGCCACCCACGGGGTGCGCATCGACGTCGAGTCGCACCGGGCGTGGATGGGCGACGAGGAGCTGCAGCTCACCGCCAAGGAGTTCGACCTGCTGCGGGTCCTGGTGCGGGACGCGGGCCGGGTCGTCACCCGTGACCAGCTGATGCGCGAGGTCTGGGACACCACCTGGTGGTCGTCCACCAAGACCCTCGACATGCACATCTCCTGGCTGCGCAAGAAACTCGGCGACGACGCCGCCAACCCCCGCTACATCGCGACCGTGCGCGGCGTGGGTTTCCGCTTCGAGAAGAGCTGAACCCCTCCGGGGTTCGCCAGTGGGTAAGAGAACATGCGCCGTCGCCTGATCCAGTCCACGCTCGCCGTGGTGCTCGTCGTGATCGCCGTCTTCGGCGTGTCCCTGGTGATCGTCGAGACCCGCACGATCAGCGAGAGCGCCCGCGAGCGCGTGGAGTCCGAGGCGGTGCGGCTGGCCAGCATCGTCGACAGCCGGCTGATCGTCGAGCAGCGGGTCACCGCCGAGTTCCTGCGCGACCAGGTGGCCGAGGACCGCTACGCCGTCATCCGCATCCCCGGCCAGCCGCCCATAGAGATCGGCAGCAAGCCGGACGGCGACGTCATCAGCGCCTCGGCACCGGGCGAGGAGGGCGAGACGGTCACCGTCCAGGAGCCGCGCTCCTCGGTGACCCGGGAGGTCGGCCGTACGCTGCTGATCATCGGGCTGGTGGCGCTGCTGGCGGTGATCGCGGCGGTGCTGCTGGCGCTCCGCCAGGCCAACCGGCTCGCCTCCCCGCTGACCGACCTCGCGGAGACCGCCGAACGCCTCGGCTCCGGCGATCCGCGCCCCCGGCACCGGCGCTACGGCGTCCCCGAGCTGGACCGGGTCGCGGACGTGCTGGACGCCTCCGCCGAGCGCATCGCCCGCATGCTGACCGCCGAACGGCGCCTGGCCGCCGACGCCTCCCACCAGCTGCGCACCCCGCTGACCGCGCTGTCCATGCGGCTGGAGGAGATCACCCTCACCGACGACCCGGAGACGGTGAAGGAGGAGGCGACCATCGCGCTGACGCAGGTGGAGCGGCTGACGGACGTGGTGGAGCGGCTGCTGACGAACTCCCGCGACCCGCGCACCGGCTCCGCGGTCACCTTCGACCTCGACGACGTCATCCAGCAGCAGCTCGCCGAGTGGCGCCCCGCCTACCGCAGCGCCGGCCGCGCGATCGTCAGCTCGGGCAAGCGGCACCTGCAGGCGGTGGGAACGCCGGGCGCCGTCGCCCAGGTGCTGGCGGCGCTGATCGAGAACTCCCTCATGCACGGCGGCGGCACGGTCGCCCTGCGCACCAGGGTCACCGGCAACCAGGTCGTCGTCGAGGTCACCGACGAGGGTCCCGGTGTCCCCGCCGACCTGGGCTCGCGGATCTTCGAACGGGCGATCAGCGGCCACAACTCCACCGGCATCGGCCTCGCCGTCGCCCGTGACCTGGCGGAAGCGGACGGCGGCCGCCTGGAGATGCTGCAGGCGAAACCGGCGGTCTTCGGCCTGTTCCTCTCCCGCACGCCCCCGCAGAAAACCCGGGACGACGGAGGCCGCCAGACGATCCGCTAGCCGTCCCGTCGGGCGGGGAGGGCTACGGCACCCGCTGCTGCGAGCGGGGCTCGGTCCGATCGTCCCGCGCGACCGCCTCCCGGACCGGCAGCGCGCGGAACACCCAGGTGCGGTAGGACCAGAAGCGGAACAGGGTCGCGACGCCGATGCCGAGGAACTTGAAGATGTTGCTCTGCAGCGGACTGTCCCAGCCGAAGCCGTACGTCGCCGTGTACAGCACGCCGTTCTCGATCACCAGGCCGACCGCGCTGAACAGCAGGAACAGGGACATCTCCCGGGTCCGCCCGGACTTGTCGCGGTCGCGGTAGGTGAAGTAGCGGAAGCCGACGTAGTTGAAGATGATCGCGACGATCGTCGCGATGACGCTCGCCCGCACCACCTGGAGGTCGGTGAGCTGCCGGACCAGGTTGAACACGCCCAGGTTGACCAGCACTCCGGCGCCGCCCACCGCGCCGAACTTGGCCACTTCCCGACCGAGTCGTCGGAGCCTCGAGGAACCGCGTTCCATCGCCTGCGGGCTCCCGTCCGTCGGTTGCGTCGATTCAGTCATGCTAACCACCGACCCGCGCGATCTTCCTGCGGACGAAGGCCGCGCCCGCGGATCGTCCGGGGAGGAGACCGGGAAATCGGCCACCGTGGCTCGGCCGATACCCTGGGGGCGTGACGTTCCCGGTAGTCGGTATGGTCGGCGGGGGCCAGCTCGCTCGTATGACACACGAGGCGGGCATCCCGCTCGGCATCAGGTTCAAGCTTCTCAGTGACACTCCGCAGGATTCCGCGGCGCAGGTCGTCGGTGATGTCGTCGTCGGCGACTACCGCGACCTGGACACGCTGCGCGAGTTCGCGCGCGGCTGTGACGTGATCACCTTCGATCACGAGCACGTGCCCACCGAGCACCTCAGGGCCCTGGAGGCCGACGGCATCCCCGTCCGCCCGGGCCCCGACGCGCTGGTGCACGCCCAGGACAAGGGGGTGATGCGCGCGAAACTCGACGCGATCGGCGTGCCGTGCCCGCGGCACCGCATGGTGACCGATCCGCAGGACGTGGCCGCGTTCGCGGCCGAGGGCGAGGGTTTTCCCGTCGTCCTCAAGACCGTCCGCGGCGGCTACGACGGCAAGGGCGTGTGGGTCGTCGACTCCGTGGAGGAGGCCGCCGAGCCGTTCAAGGCCGGCGTCCCGGTCCTCGCCGAGGAGAAGGTCGACTTCGTGCGCGAGCTGGCCGCCAACGTGGTCCGCTCCCCGCACGGCCAGGCCGTCGCCTACCCGGTCGTCGAGTCCCGCCAGGTGAACGGCGTCTGCGACACGGTCATCGCCCCCGCGCCCGACCTCGACGAGGCCCTCGCCCTGAAGGCCGAGGAGATGGCGCTGAACATCGCCAAGGAACTCGGCGTCGTCGGCCACCTCGCCGTGGAGCTGTTCCAGACCCGCGACGGCCGCATCCTCGTCAACGAACTCGCGATGCGCCCGCACAACTCCGGCCACTGGTCCATGGACGGCGCGATCACCTCGCAGTTCGCCAACCACGTCCGCGCCGTCCTCGACCTCCCGCTCGGCGACCCGCGCCCGCGCGCGAAGTGGACGGTCATGGTCAACGTCCTCGGCGGCGACTACCCGGACATGTACTCGGCGTACCTGCACTGCATGGCCCGCGACCCCCAGCTGAAGATCCACATGTACGGCAAGGACGTGAAGCCCGGCCGCAAGGTCGGACACGTCAACACCTACGGCGACGACCTGGACGACGTGCTGGAGCGCGCCCGTCACGCAGCCGGCTACCTGAGAGGCACCATCACCGAATGAGCCCTGTTGTTGGCATCGTCATGGGGTCGGACTCCGACTGGCCCGTCATGGAGGCCGCCGCCAAGGCCCTCGACGAGTTCGAGATCGACTACGAGGTCGACGTCGTCTCCGCGCACCGCATGCCCCGCGAGATGATCGCGTACGGCGAGCAGGCCGCGGACCGGGGACTCAAGGTGATCATCGCGGGCGCGGGCGGTGCCGCCCACCTGCCCGGCATGCTGGCCTCGGTCACCCCGCTGCCCGTGATCGGCGTGCCCGTGCCGCTGAAGCACCTCGACGGCATGGACAGCCTGCTGTCCATCGTGCAGATGCCGGCCGGTGTCCCGGTCGCCACCGTCTCCGTGGCCGGCGCGCGCAACGCGGGCCTGCTCGCGGTCCGCATCCTCGCCGCGCACGACGAGGAGCTCCTCGGCCGGATGCGGGAGTTCCAGCAGGAGCTGAACGACCAGGCCACCGAGAAGGGCAAGCGGCTGCGCGCCAAGGCCGAGGGTTCCGGCAACGGCTTCGGCTTCGGGAAGTGAGCCCATGACGCCTCTCGACGACGCCCGCGCGCTGCTGGCCGAGTTCCCCGTCGTCGACGGGCACAACGACCTGCCCTGGGCCCTGCGCGAACAGGTCCGCTACGACCTCGACGCACGCGACATCGCCGGCGACCAGTCCGCCCACCTGCACACCGACATCCCCCGGCTGCGCGCGGGCGGCGTCGGTGCGCAGTTCTGGTCGGTGTACGTCCGCGCGGACCTGCCCGACCCGGTGCCCGCCACGCTGGAGCAGATCGACTGCGTACGGCAGCTGGTGGCCCGCCACCCCGAGGACCTCGCGCTCGCGCTGACCGCCGCCGACATGGAGGCCGCGCGCGGGCAGGGCCGTATCGCCTCCCTCATGGGCGCGGAGGGCGGCCACTCCATCGCGAACTCCCTCGGCACCCTGCGCGGGCTGTACGACCTGGGCGTGCGCTACCTGACCCTCACCCACAACGTCAACGTGGCGTGGGCGGACTCGGCGACCGACGAGCCCGGCGTGGGCGGCCTGTCGGCCTTCGGCCGCGAGGTGGTGCGGGAGATGAACCGGCTCGGCATGCTGGTCGACCTCTCCCACGTCGCCGCCACGACCATGCGGGACGCGCTGGACACCAGCTCCGCGCCGGTGATCTTCTCCCACTCCTCCGCCCGCGCGGTCTGCGACCACCCCCGCAACATCCCGGACGACGTGCTGGAGCGGCTGCCCGCCAACGGCGGCGTCGCGATGGTGACGTTCGTGCCGAAGTTCGTGCTCCAGGCGGCGGTCGACTGGACGGCCGCGGCCGACGAGAACCTGCGCGCCCACGGCTTCCACCACCTCGACACCACCGCCGAGGCGATGAAGGTGCACCGCGCCTTCGAGGAGGCCCACCCGCGCCCGGTGGCGACGGTCGCCACGGTGGCGGACCATCTGGACCACATGCGCGAGGTCGCCGGCATCGACCACCTCGGCATCGGCGGCGACTACGACGGCACCGCCTTCACCCCGGACGGCCTCGGCGACGTCTCCGGCTACCCGAACCTGATCGCGGAACTGCGGGAGCGCGGCTGGTCGACGTCCGACCTGGCCAAGCTGACCTGGCAGAACGCGGTGCGGGTGCTGGGCGCCGCCGAGGACGTGGCCCGCGGCCTCCAAGCCACCCGTGCCCCGTCCAACGCCACGCTGGAGTCGCTCGACGGCTGAGCGCCGCCGCCCGGGTCGGGCGCGCCGTACCCCCGAACGGCGCGCCCACCAGGAAGCCTCCCGGGGCGCCGTGCGACGGTGACCGTACTGCGATCACGCGCCGAGGTCACGACGTACGGAGCCCGATATGGCCGATCTCCAGGACGACCTGTATCCCGCCACCGAAGTCGGCCGCATCGACGGCGCCCTCCCCGAGGCCGAGCCGTACCCGGCCGAGGCGGTCGTCGTCCCGCCGGAGACCTACCAGCCCGTCTCCGACCCGGACGACGCCCCCCTGACCCGCGCCCACGACGTCCTCGCCGCCCACCCCGTCGCCGACGGCTACAGCGGGCTCCCCTGGGCGCTGCGCCGGCTGCCCTGGTACGACCTCGACCTCGGGGAGAGCGCCGTCGACGCGGACGTGCCCCGGCTGCGCAAGGGCCGGGTCGGTGCCGTGTTCTGGTCGCTGCACCTGCCCGAGGACGTCCAGGGCGACCGGGCCGTCGGCGCCGCCCTGGAGCAGCTCGACCTGGCGAAGGGGGTGGTCGCCGAGTACGACGAGGGCCTGCGCCCGGCCCGCACCGCCGGGCAGATCGCCGACGCCCGCAACTGCGGCCGGGTCGCCGTGCTGTTCGGGCCCGCCGGGGCCGCCGCCCTCGGCGACTCGCTGAGCGTCCTGCGCTCCCTGCACACCCTCGGCCTGCGCGTGCTCACCCTGACCGGCACGTCCTGGGCGGGCGCGGCCGGGCTCACCCGGTTCGGCGAGGAGGTCGTGCGCGAGATGAACCGGACCGGCGTGATCGCCGACCTCTCGTACGCCTCCGACCGGACGATCCGCCGCGTCCTCACCGTGTCCAAGGCGCCCGTGCTGTTCAGCCGCTCCGCCGCCCACGCCCTGCGTCCCCACCCGGCCAACCTCCCCGACGAACTGCTCGCCGAGGTGGGCGGGGCGAAGGGCCTGTGCCTGGTGCCGCTGAGCGCCGAGCAGACCGGCCCGACGGTCCGGGACGTCGCCGACCACCTCGACCACGTCCGCGCCCTCGCCGGCCCCGAGTGCGTCGGCCTGTCCGGCACCTACGACACCGGCAGCGCCCATCCGCAGGAACTCGGCGACACCTCCTGCTACCCGAGGCTGATCGCCGAGCTGCTGCGACGCGGCTGGGACGAGTCCGAGGTGGCCCTGCTGACCTGGGGCAACGTCCAGCGGGTGCTGCGCGGCGCCGACTTCTTCGCCCGCGCGGCGCAGCAGCGCCGCCCGCCGTCGACGGCGACGATCACGGACCTGGACGGCTGACCCGAGGGCGGCGGTCAGGTCTGCTCGATCCGGCACAGGCAGAACGGATGCCCCGCCGGGTCGGCGTACACCCGGAAGTCCTTCGTCTCGTAGTCCTCCCGGTCCAGCACCCGCGCCCCCAGCGCCAGCACCTTCTGCTCGGCCTCGTCGACCTCCTCCCAGGTGCCCCCGGCGTCGAAGTCCAGGTGGAACTGCTGGGAGTCGTGGTCGGCCCGCGGCCAGTCCGGCGGGGCGTACCCCTCGGCCCGCTGGAAGGCCAGCCGCGGCCCCGCGGGGATCTGGAGCACCACCCAGTCCGCGTCCTCCTCCTCGGGAACGCCGCCGCCGAGGGCCGCGTAGAAGCGGGCCAGCTCATAGGGCTCGGGGCAGTCGAGGACGACGGAACGCAGACGTGCCACGGCGGCCATGGATCCTCCTGGTGTCGTGTGTTCGGTGTACTCGGTGTGCGGGGCGTGCCGGTGCGCGGGGCGGGTCAGCAGGCGCACAGGCAGAACGGGTGCCCGGCCGGGTCCGCGTAAACCCGGAAGGTCCGCGAGCGGTCCTCCGCGTCCAGCGGCTTCGCGCCGAGCGCCAGCACCTCCTTCTCCGCCGCGTCCAGGTCCTCGACGGTCAGGTCCAGGTGCAACTGCTGCGAGCGGTCGGGGGCCGGCCACTGCGGCGGCACGTGTCCCGGGGCCTCCTGGAAGGCCAGCACCGGGCCGCCGGGCGTCTTCAGCTCCACCCACCCGCTCTCGGTCTCCACCGTGCCGCCCAGCAGCCCGGCGTAGAAACCGGCCAGCGCACGCGGGTCGGGACAGTCCAGGACGACGGCGCCCACCTTGGCGACGGACATGACTTCCTCCTCGTTGTCGTCATCGTCTTCGTCGTTACCGCAAGAGGCGAGTAACCAGTAACGGTTACTGCATACTTGCCTATAGGGGGTAACGCCGCAAGGGGAAACACGAGGTACCGTCCAGGCATGAGCGAGAGATCGGCCCCGCCCGGGGGACTGGCCCTGGTGCAGGCCCTGGTCAACACGCTGGACATCGAGTCGGGCCGCGACGCGCTGGACACGCCGGAGGGCCGCGCCCGCTTCGGGCTCACGGAGGACGGCGTCGAGCCCGCCCGCGCCCTGCGCGAGTCGCTGCGCGCGACCCTGCTCGCCCACGCCGGCCATCCGCCGCACCGCGAGGCCGCCCCGCTCGGCGAGCTGCTCGCGCGGGCCCCGCTGGTGGTCACCGTCGACCCGGCGGACGGCTCCGCCGCCCTCGCACCCGTCGACGACGGGCCCCTGCTCTCACGGATCGCCGCCGCCGTGGCGGAAGCGGTCACCGCGGGCACCTGGAACCGCCTGAAGGCCTGCGAGGCCGCCGACTGCCACTGGGCGTACTACGACCGCAGCCCCGCCGGACGCGGCCGCTGGTGCTCGATGCAGGTGTGCGGGGCCCGTGCCAAGATGCGCCGCTACCGGGCGAAGGGCGCATGAAGGGCGAGGGCGCGTGAAGAAGGCCGTACGCAGAGGCACCGGAGTCCGGCGGGAGCAGTCCCGGGCCCGTGCCGCATGGTGCAGAATGCACCAGGACGCCGGTTCGGCCGACTGAGCCTCGGCCGAACCGGCGTCACCCGTCCCCGCCGGGCGGCGTGCCGTCAGGCGGTGGGGCGCCCCATCGCGCGGTAGCGCCATCCGGCCCGCCGCCACACCTCCGGGTCGAGCGCGTTGCGCCCGTCGAGGATCAGCCGCTCGGCCGCCACCTCGCCCAGCGCCTCCGCGTCCAGCTCGCGGAACTCCCGCCACTCCGTCAGGTGCAGCACGATGTCCGCGCCCCGCACCGCATCGAGCGCCGAGTCGGCGTACCCCAGCGTCGGGAAGATGCTGCGGGCGTTGTCCATGCCCTTCGGGTCGTACACCGTGACCTGGCCGCCCTGGAGGTGGATCTGCCCGGCCACGTTCAGCGCCGGCGAGTCCCGGACGTCGTCCGAGTCCGGCTTGAAGGTCGCGCCGAGCACCGCCACCCGCTTGCCCAGGAACGGCCCGCCGCCCAGCGCGTGCCGGGCCAGCTCCACCATGCGGCCGCGCTGGCGCATGTTGATCGAGTCGATCTCCCGCAGGAACGTCAGCGCCTGGTCCGCGCCCAGCTCGCCCGCGCGCGCCATGAACGCCCGGATGTCCTTCGGCAGGCACCCGCCGCCGAAGCCGATCCCGGCCCGCAGGAACTTCCTGCCGATCCGGTCGTCGTACCCGATGGCCTCCGCCAGCTTGGCGACGTCACCGCCCGCGGCCTCGCACACCTCGGCCATCGCGTTGATGAACGAGATCTTGGTGGCCAGGAAGGAGTTCGCGGAGGTCTTCACCAGCTCCGCGGTCGGGAAGTCGGTCACCACGAACGGGGAGCCCTCCGCGATCGGCGTGGCGTACACCTCCCGCAGCAGCTTCTCCGCCCGCTCGCCGCGCACCCCCACCACGATCCGGTCCGGGTGCAGCGTGTCCTGCACGGCGAAGCCCTCGCGCAGGAACTCCGGGTTCCAGGCCAGCTCGACGTCCTCACCGGCCGGCGCGTGCTCGGCCAGATAGGCGGCGAGCCGGTCGGCCGAGCCGACGGGCACCGTCGACTTGCCGACGACCAGCGCCGGACCCTTCAGATGCGGCGCGAGCGAGGCGACCGCGGAATCGACGTACGACATGTCGCAGGCGTACTCGCCGTGCCGCTGCGGCGTGTTCACGCACACGAAGTGCACGTCGCCGAACTCCCCGGCCTCCGCCCAGTCCATCGTGAACCGCAGCCGCCCGCTGGACCCCTCGATCCCGGCGACGTGCCGGTGCAGCAGCTCCTCCAGCCCCGGCTCGTACATCGGGACCTCACCGCGCCGCAGCTTGTCGATCTTCTCCGGCACGACATCGAGGCCCAGCACCTCGAATCCGAGCTCCGCCATGGCCGCCGCGTGCGTCGCGCCGAGATAACCGGTGCCGATCACGGTGATCTTGAGGGCCATGGGTGCTCCAGGGGTATACGCCAGGCAGTGCGGGCCCGAGCATAACCGGGGCGCGCGGCCGATCCCCGCCGGGCGGCCACGCCGCTGTCGTCAAGCTCACCTATCCACGAACGTGGAGGAAGCCCTAAAATTCGAGTTACTTAACGGTAGTTAGCGTGACCAGCATCGCAGCGTTTTGGAGCGTGAGAGACCTTGGCCGGATCGGCTGACTTCGACCTGTACCGCCCGTCCGAGGAGCACGACATGCTCCGCGACGCCGTCCGCTCGCTGGCCGAGGCGAAGATCGCGCCGTACGCCGCCGCGGTGGACGAGGAGGCCCGCTTCCCGCAGGAGGCGCTCGACGCGCTCGTCGCGAACGACCTGCACGCCGTCCACGTCCCCGAGGAGTACGGCGGCGCCGGCGCCGACGCCCTCGCGACGGTCATCGTGATCGAGGAGGTGGCCCGCGTCTGCGCGTCCTCCTCCCTCATCCCCGCCGTGAACAAGCTCGGCTCGCTGCCCGTCATCCTCTCCGGCTCCGAGGAGCTGAAGAAGAAGTACATGGCCCCGCTCGCCAAGGGCGACGCGATGTTCTCGTACTGCCTCTCCGAGCCGGACGCCGGCTCCGACGCGGCCGGCATGAAGACCAAGGCGGTCCGCGACGGCGACCACTACGTCCTCAACGGCGTGAAGCGCTGGATCACCAACGCCGGCGTCTCCGAGTACTACACGGTCATGGCGGTCACCGACCCCACCAAGCGCTCCAAGGGAATCTCCGCCTTCGTCGTCGAGAAGTCCGACGAGGGCGTCTCCTTCGGCGCCCCGGAGAAGAAGCTCGGCATCAAGGGCTCGCCCACGCGCGAGGTGTACCTGGACAACGTCCGCATCCCCGCCGACCGCATGATCGGCGAGGAGGGCACCGGCTTCGCCACGGCGATGAAGACGCTGGACCACACCCGCATCACCATCGCCGCCCAGGCCCTCGGCATCGCCCAGGGCGCCCTCGACTACGCCAAGGGCTACGTCCGGGAGCGCAAGCAGTTCGGCAAGCCGATCGCCGACTTCCAGGGCATCCAGTTCATGCTCGCCGACATGGCCATGAAGATCGAGGCCGCCCGCCAGCTGACCTACGCGGCCGCCGCCAAGTCCGAGCGGGGCGACAGCGACCTCACCTTCCAGGGCGCCGCCGCCAAGTGCTTCGCCTCCGACGTCGCCATGGAGGTCACCACGGACGCCGTCCAGCTCCTCGGCGGCTACGGCTACACCCGCGACTACCCGGTCGAGCGGATGATGCGCGACGCGAAGATCACGCAGATCTACGAGGGCACGAACCAGGTGCAGCGCATCGTCATGGCGCGCAACCTGCCGTAACGGCCGGCGGGCGAGGAGCGAAGGGCGTCCGGAAGCCGGGCGCCCTTCATCCGTGTGCGGTGGCGGACCGTGCCACGAGCGACGTGCGGATCCGCTCGGCGCGGGCCCGCAGCAGTGCGCCGCCGGTGCCCGGCACGACGCGGCGACGCGCGCCGGGACGCGGCCGCCGGGGCCGCGTCGACGCCGAGTCCGGGCCGTGCGCCGGTGACCGCCCCGGGCACAGCGGCACCGGCGTGATCGTGGCAGCGGACGGGACACCGCCTTGCCCGGATTCCCACCGTCCGGGAAACGGGGTGCTCCGAAGGGCACCGCTCGGGTAGCGTGCGGGTCATGTCGAGCCCTGAGGCAGCCAAGGTGGGGGCTTTCGGTCACGCCGTCAGCCCCCTGCACCACTGATTTCGCAGTCCTGCCGTCCCGCCGTGTCCTGCGGCCGGACGAGTGCGCCCCTGGGTGCTGACCGCGGTGACGAGACGTCCCCTCGCGTACTTCTCCTCACCTCGGAGCCACTCGATGCCTCTCCCGCTGTACCTGCTTGCCCTGGCGGTCTTCGCCATGGGCACCTCCGAGTTCATGCTCGCCGGACTCCTGCCGGACCTCGCGTCGGACCTCGGCGTGTCCGTCGGGGCGGCCGGCACGCTCACCTCGGCCTTCGCGATCGGAATGATCATCGGTGCCCCGCTGATGGCCGGGCTCGCCCGCGACTGGCCGGGACGGGCCGGCCTGCTCGGGTTCGTCCTCGTGTTCTCGGCGGCCCACGTCGTGGGTGCCGTCACCACCAGCTTCCCGGTGCTCTTCGCCACCCGGGTCGTCGCGGCGCTCGCGAACGCGGGGTTCCTCGCCGTGGCCCTGACGACCGCCGCCGCACTGGTCGCGCCCGACCGGAAGGGAGGTGCGCTCGCCGTGCTGCTGTCGGGCACGACGGTGGCCACGGTCGCCGGGGTCCCCGGGGGATCGGTGCTCGGCTCGCTGCTCGGGTGGCGGGCCGCTTTCTGGGCCGTCGCCGCACTCTGCCTGCCCGCGGCCGTCGGGATCCTCAAGGGGATCCCGGCGCGCCCCGCGCAGGAGGACACGGCGGGCGGGCCGGCCCTGCGGGCGGAGCTCGCGCAGCTCGCCGGGCCGCGGCTGATCCTGGTGATGCTGCTCGGCGCGCTGGTGAACGCGGCGACCTTCGCGAGCTTCACCTTCCTCGCGCCCGTCGTGACCGGCACCGCCGGGCTGGGCGAGCTGTGGGTCCCGGTCGTCCTGGTGCTCTTCGGCGCCGGTTCCTTCGCCGGTGTCACCGTCGCCGGACGGCTGTCCGACCGGCGCCCGGACCTGGTCGTCGCGGTCGCCGGTCCGCTGCTGCTCGTCGGCTGGCCGGCCCTGGCGGTGCTGGCCGGCGAGCCGGTCGCCCTGCTCGGCCTCGTGTTCGTCCAGGGCGCGCTGTCGTTCGCGCTGGGCAGCACGCTGATCACGCGGGTCCTGTACGAGGCGGCGGGAGCCCCCACCATGGCCGGTTCCTACGCGACCGCGGCCCTCAACGTCGGAGCCGCCGCCGGACCCCTCGTCGCCGCGGCCGCCCTCGGCACCGCGGCCGGGGACCTCGGGCCGCTCTGGGCGAGCGGACTCCTCGTCGCC
Organism: Streptomyces sp.; assembly: GCF_031181555.1. Classification (GTDB taxonomy): domain Bacteria; phylum Actinomycetota; class Actinomycetes; order Streptomycetales; family Streptomycetaceae; genus Streptomyces; species Streptomyces fimbriatus. The sequence goes on from NZ_JAPSKQ010000090.1 coordinate 17,870, forward strand.
GTCGCACTGCTCGTCGCGTTCCCCTTCCGCGCCGTGATCGCGCGGGACCGGAGCGGCGAGGTGCTCCGGTGACGCGGAGGCACGGCGGGGAGTCCTCCGTGGCCGGTCCGGTTCGGGTCGGTTTCGCCCCTCCTGTGGTGGTCATGGGGCGGAGGGCGTAGGACGGAGGGGCGGGGGCCGAACCCCGGCCCCTCCGTCCCCGGGAGGAACCATGACCCAGCAGTCCGCCGCCGCGACCCCGATGAGCAAGGAGATGCAGGACTGCGTCAACGCCTGCATGTCCTGCCACAGTGTGTGCGAGGAGACCATGAGCGCGTGTCTGCAGATGGGCGGCCAGGCCCAGATGCAGATCATGCGGGCGCTCATGGACTGCTCGGAGATGACCCGCATGTGCGCCGACATGATGATGCGCCGTTCGCCGCTCGCGGGCGAGATGTGCGCGATGTGCGCGCGGGCCTGCGACATGTGCGCCGAGGCGTGTATGTCCATGCCGGACGACGAGCAGATGATGCGCTGCGCCGAGGCGTGTCGCCGCTGCGCCGAGTCCTGCCGTGCCATGGCGGGCGCCACGATGTGACGGACGCCGGACACGGCCGGGGGCACCCCGCGGGGTGCCCCCGGTCCTCGGTCCGCCGTGGGGGTCAGTTGCCCGAGACGGTGACCTTCTCGTCGTTCTTCAGCTGCTCGACCAGCGTCTTCACCTTCGGCATGTCCCACTGCAGATTGCCGTTGCCGGCGCTGCCCGAGATCGGCATGTTCATCGACGTGCCCTCGCCGCCGCTGACGCCCTTCATCGCCCAGAACATCCCGGCCAGGTCGAACAGCCCCATGTCCTTGTCGACGACCAGGGAGTCCAGGCCCGCACCCATGGTCGGGTAGAGCTTGAAGGGGTTGAGGACCGTGCTCGGGGTGGCCACCTGGTTGGCGAGGGCGGAGAGGAACTTCTGCTGGTTCTTCGTGCGGTCCAGGTCGGAGCCGGCCAGCGCGTACCGGGTGCGGACGAAGGCGAGGGCCTCCTCGCCGTTCAGGGTCTGCCTGCCCTTCTTGAGGTCGGCGCCGGACTTGGTGTCCTTGATGTCCTGCGGGATGTCCATCTCCACGCCGCCGACCGCGTCCACGATGTTGGCGAAGCCGGCGAAGCCGATCTCGACGTAGTGGTCGATGCGCAGGCCGGTGTTGAACTCCACCGTGCGCACCAGCAGCGTCGGGCCGTCGATGGAGTACGCGGCGTTCAGCTTGTTCGCGCCCATGGCGGGTCTGGTCTTGCCGGACTCGGAGCCCTTGAACTCCGGGATCGTGACGTTGGAGTCACGGGGCAGCGATATCAGGGTCGAACCGTTGTCGCCGGTGTGCAGGATCATCATCGAGTCCGTGCGCTTGCCCTCGGCGGACCCGGTGTGCAGCTTCTTCTTCTCCTCGTCGGACATCCCGGCCCGGCTGTCGGAGCCGACGATCAGGTAGTTGGTGCCCTCGCCCTTCTCCGGCCGGTCGATGACCGTCGAGAGGTCGACGTCGCGGTTGAGCTTGGAGTCGGCCCAGAAGTACGTGCCGACGGTGGTCACGACCAGCACCGTCGCCACGGTGATCGCCGTCCATTTGATGCGGCGGCGCCAGTCCGGCGCGGGGCGCGGGGCGTGGCCGGCGTCACCGCCCGGCCGGCCGGTCCCGCCGCCGCCGGGCGTGCCGTAGACCTGGCCGGTGTTGTACCCGCTGTCGTAGCCGTCGGGGCCGTGACCGCGACCGTCCACGTACGACGGCTGCTGCGGGACCCCGCCGTACGCGCCCTGCCCGGGAGGGGCCGCCGGGCCGCGGCGGACCTGCCGCATGACGCGGGCGCTCTCGGGTTGTGCGCTCGCGCTCCCGCGTCCGTAGCGGCTGCCGCGGTTGTCGTCGGACCATGCCTCGGGCCAATCGTTCATGGGCAACAGTGTGCAGGCCCGGGTGCCGCGCCATACAAGGGTCGTCGGAAAATCAGGGCGCCGCTGTTGCGAAGCTGACACAAATTCCCCGGATGTCGGCTCGCATAGGGTAGAGGTCATGACAGATCAGGCCCCGGCCGCGCAGACGGAGAGTCCGGACATCCCGGGCAAGCCCGTCGCGGCCTCCCGCACGACCCTCAGCCACATCATGACCCACAGCGACACCAACCTCCTGGGCACGGTGCACGGCGGGGTGATCATGAAACTCGTCGACGACGCGGCGGGAGCCGTCGCCGGACGGCACTCCGGAGGGCCCGCGGTCACCGCGTCCATGGACGAGATGGCCTTCCTCGAGCCGGTCCGCGTCGGTGACCTGGTCCATGTGAAGGCCCAGGTCAACTGGACCGGCCGGACCTCCATGGAGGTGGGCGTGCGGGTGCTGGCCGAACGCTGGAACGAGTCCGCCCCACCCACCCAGGTCGGCTCGGCGTACCTGGTCTTCGCGGCCGTCGACGCCGACGGCAAGCCGCGCCGGGTGCCGCCGGTGATACCGGAGACCGAGCAGGACAAGCGCCGCTACCAAGAGGCCCAGATCCGCCGCACCCACCGCCTGGCGCGCCGCCGGGCGATCATGGAACTGCGGGAGAAGCGGGCGGCCGAGGGCTACGAGGACTGAGGGGCCGGGAGGACCGGCAGGCCCAGGGGCCGACAGGCCGACAGGTCGGCAGGCCGGCAGGGCCGGAGGACGACGGGAAGGCGCCGGGCGGCGAGGTCAGGAGCATCCCACCTCGTCGCCCCGCACCACCCCGAACTCGCCCTGGCCCGGATCCGCCGCCCGGACCTTGCGGACCTTCTCGAAGTCGGCCCCCGCGATCACCTTCAGGGTGGCGCCCTGGCCCTTCACCGCGCGCAGCTCGCTGCCCGGCAGGGCCGCCGCCAGGGACTTCGCGGAGCGGTCCCAGCGGGGGTCGTAGGCGACGATCGTCCGCCGCACGTCGTGCTCCGCCGCGTTGACCGGGGCGCGGGTGGTGCGGAAGCCGGTCGAGGCCAGTGCCGCGTCCACCCGCCGGCCCAGGCCCGTGGTCCGGGTGCCGTTCTCGACCTGGACGCGGATCTGCCGGGGGTCCACCGGCACGCGCAGTGCCGCGTCGCGCGGGCGGTGCTCGGTGAGCGGCCGGTCCCGGCGGAGCGCCTCGAAGATGCGCTCGGCCTTCTCGGCGTCCCATTTCAGCGTGGAGCCGGCGCCCTTCACGTCGTGCCCCGCCTCCTCGACCGGCACCGTCGTGAACTCGGAGGAGGAGGGCGAGAAGTCGCGCATCGCCCGGCCGAGGTCCAGCAGTTCGCCGGTGCCGAAGCCCTTGTCCGCGCGGACCGAGCCGAGCACCGCCCGCGTCACGTCCCGGAACTTCATCGGGTTCAGCAGGATCCCGGAGGAGGTGGCCCGGTCCACCAGCGCGGCCATGAAGCGCTGCTGACGCTTCATCCGGCCGAGGTCGGCGGCGCCGTCGACGTGCCGGGCGCGGACGTACTGCAGGGCCTGCCCGCCCCCGAGGGTGTGCCGGCCGGCCGGCAGGTCGAGGCCGGTGTGACTGTCCTTCAGCGGCTCGTCGGTGCAGACCTCCACGCCGCCGACCACGTCCACGGTCTTCATGAAACTGGTGAAGTCGACCTCCAGGTAGTGGTCGATCTTCACCCGGGTCATCTTCTCCACCGTCCGCACGGTGAGCTGCGGCCCGCCCTCCGCGTAGGCCGCGTTGAGCCTGACGGGGTGCCCTTCGTGCTCCTCGCCGCTCACGCGGTCGGTGTGCGGGGGCGTCTCGGCGTACGAATCGCGGGGCAGGCCGACCACGCTGGCCCGTTCCCGGTCCTCCGAGATGTGCACGATCATGATCGTGTCGGTGCAGTGGCAGGGCGTCCCGCCGAGCCGGTACTTCTCCCGCTCCTCCTCGCCGATCCCGTCGCGGCCGTCGGTGCCGACGAGCAGGATGTTCGTGCCGTCGCCGGCCTCGGGGCGGTTCTTCATGTCGCGGAACGGGTCGACCCGGTCGATGTCGGCGTCGAGGCTGCTGAGCACCGCGTGCCCGATCCCGGCGGAGGCGAGCACCACGACCGACAGCGTGGTCACGGCCCGCACGGCCCACCGCGGCCTGCGGCGCGCGGGCGGTCGCGGGGCCCGGTGGGGTGGTCGCACAGGGCGCGGGGGAGCGGGGCGGGGCCGGGGGGACCGCGGCGGCGTGGACAAGGGGACACCTCCGGACGACGGCCGTACGCGGGATCGTGAGCACCGTAGGCCGATACGATCTGCGGCCCGGCGTATCGCCCCCGGCGCGCGCACCGGTGTCCCCCGTTCGCGGTAACGTGAGCCTCCTATGAACGCCAATCCCGACGTGCGGCTCCCCGCCGTTTCCGTGATCATGCCCGTCCTCAACGAGGAGCGGCATCTGCGCGGTGCGGTCCGCGCGATCCTCGCCCAGGAGTACGCCGGCGAGATGGAGGTCGTGATCGCCCTCGGTCCGTCCACGGACCGCACGGACGAGATCGCCGCCGAGCTCGTGGCCGAGGATCCGCGCGTGCACACCGTGCCCAATCCGACCGGCCGCACCCCGGCCGCCCTCAACGCGGCGATCAAGGCCTCGCGCCATCCGATCGTCGTCCGCGTCGACGGGCACGGGATGCTCTCCCCGAACTACATCGCGACCGCCGTGCGGCTCCTGGAGGAGACCGGCGCGCAGAACGTCGGCGGCATCATGCACGCCGAGGGGGAGAACGACTGGGAGCACGCGGTCGCCGCCGCGATGACGTCGCGGATCGGCGTGGGCAACGCCGCCTTCCACACCGGCGGTGAGGCCGGTCCGGCCGAGACCGTCTACCTCGGGGTCTTCCGGCGCGAGGCGCTGGAGCGGCAGGGCGGCTACAACGTGGAGTTCATCCGCGCCCAGGACTGGGAGCTGAACTTCCGCATCCGTGAGGCGGGCGGGCTGATCTGGTTCTCGCCGGAGCTGAAGGTGTCCTACCGGCCCCGGCCGAGCGTGCGGGCGCTGGCCAAGCAGTACAAGGACTACGGCCGTTGGCGGCACGTCGTGGCCCGCTACCACGCCGGTTCCATCAACCTGCGCTACCTGGCCCCGCCGACCGCGGTGTGCGCGATCGCGGCCGGGATCGTGGTGGGCGCGGCGCTCACGCCGTGGGGCTTCGTGGTGCCCGGCGGTTACCTCGCGGCGATCGTGCTGGGCTCCATACCGGCCGGCAAGGGGCTGCCGCTGAAGGCGCGGCTGCAGATCCCGGTGGCGCTGGCCACCATGCACATGTCGTGGGGCTGGGGCTTCCTGACCAGTCCGCGCTCGCTGGCGAAGAAGGTCATCGCCTCGCGGCGGCCCGCGGTCCACGCGGACGCGCCGACCGCCTGACCCGCCCGGTCCGGGTGAACCGTGGGGCCCCTCCCCGGCCGGGGAGGGGCCCCACGCGTCACCAGGTGAAGGCCGGATTGACGTGCATGCAGGCCTTGTCGTCCGCTCCGTTGAGGGCGTGGGCCGACTCGGGGGTCTCGTCGTCCTCCTCGGGCGCCTCGTAGGCCGTGCCCTCGCGCCAGTCGGCGCCCACCACGAGCGTGACCCCGGAGACGTCGGTGGAGCGTTTCACCGCACTCGCCGGAATGCCGAGCGCCTCGGCGACGCGCCGGGCGTCGCCCTCCAGGTCGGCGCTCGGGTAGCGCACCACCGTCCGCTTCTCGCTGGAGGCACCGGTGGTGTCGGCGGTCGCGCCCGTGAAGCCCTTGTCCCTCAGCACCCCGGCGATGGTGCTCGTGCGCCCGGAGGCGGCGGCGAGGGTGTCGGTGCGGGTGCCGTTGCGGACCTGGACCGCGATCTCGGCGTCCTCGGCGGCCGGGTCCGCCGGGGCCGTCTCCCGCTCCTTCTCCGGCTTCTTGTCCCTGCCGTCCAGGGCGATGTCCTCGCGCACCAGCCGGAACAGCTTCTCGGCGTCCTCGGTCGGCTCCACGCGGGCGCCCACGTAGCGGTTGGGCATCGTGGTCATGGTGATGCGTTCCGGTTCCACCTTGCGCAGCTCGGTGCTCAGGTCGTAGAGCTTCTTGACGGTGTCGAGCCCGGGGTCGACGGTGAGCGCCTCGGTGGCCTTCTCGGCCAGCCTGCGCAGCTTGTTGGGGCTGCTGAGGGTGGCGTTCTCGCGCAACTGGCGGACCAGTGAGTTCATGTACATGTGCTGGGCCTTGGCGCGGGCGAGGTCGCTGCCGTCCTCGAAGCCGTAGCGCGTGCGCAGCCACTGCAGGGCCTGCTCGCCCTTGACCGGGTGGGTGCCCTCGGGGAGTTTCAGCCCGGAGCCGTGGCCCTGGCTGTCGCGGGAGTGGATGTTGGCGTCCACGCAGACGGGGACGCCGCCGACGGCGTCCGCCATGGACACCACTCCGGCGAAGTCGACCATGACGAAGTGGTCGATGTGGATGCCGGTGAGGTTCTCCCAGGTGGCCACCGTGCAGCCGGGGCCGCCGTGGCCGAGGCTCTGGTTGGTCATCACCCGTCCGTTGCTCGCCGGGTACACCGTCCCGTCGTCGGGGTCGGTGCACTTGGGGATGTGCACCAGGGTGTCGCGGGGCATGCTGATCACGGACATGTTGGTCCGGTCGGCGGAGAGGTGCACCAGCATCTGCACGTCGGCCAGCGGGGTCGAGCCGAACGTCTCGCGGGCGCCGCCGAGTTGCTGGTTCTCCTCGGTGTCCCGCGCGTCGGAGCCGATGAGGAGGATGTTCAGCGGGGTCTGTCCGGCGGCGTTCGGCGTCGGCTCGGCGGCCTTGTTGTCGCCCAGGTGCAGCGGGTCCTTCTCGATCTTGTCGTTCAGGTGCCGGTAGTAGAGGTAACCGGCCGTGGCGGAACCGGCTATCAGCAGCGCGAGCACCGCCGCGAACCACTTGAGCAGCCGGCGTCCGCGGCGCGGGCGGTGACCGCCGTCCGTACCGGAGGCGGGCGCGTCACCGCCGTCGGCCGGTCCCTCGGCCGGGTCCTCCTCCGGGTCCGGCTCCCGCCGGTCGTCGCGGACTGTCGCCCGCACGGCGCTCTGTGTCACTGCCACGTCCTTCCCACGCCGGGCAACTCCTCGCATCATGAAACGGGCCCGTCCCGCGCCCTGTTAGACGCACGACGAGCCCGTCAGTTGCCCTTCGAGATCAAACCGGCTTCAACAAGTTCCGGCCGACCGCGCCGATCGGCTCACCCGGGCCTCAGCTCGCGCATTCCACCTTGTCCGCCGTGGACTTCTCCACGTCCGGCACCGACGTCCCCGCGCCGTCGAGCTTCACCCCGGCGCCCTTGAAGTCCGCGCCCAGGGTCAGGGTCATCGCGGGCAGGCCCTGGGAGTTGGTGACGCTCTCGCCGGGTTTCATCGCCGCTCCGGACAGGCCCAGGAGGTCGGCGAGGCGCCGTGCCTGGTCGGCCTGGTCGGGGGCGTACTCCAGCGTCGTCTTCTTCAGGTCCTCCGGGGCGTTGCCGGCGTTCTCGGACTTGGTGACGCCCTGCTCGACCTGGAGCCAGTTGAGCATCTGCTGGGCGCTGCCCCCCGGTGCGCCGCCGTTGAGGACCTGCACCCGGACCTCGGAGGCCGGTGCCTTCTCGCCCTTCAGCCGGGCGGCGACGGCGGCCTTCTCCTTCTTCTTCCGCTGCTTGACCTCGGTCAGCGACACGTCGTTCCTGATGGTGTCGAAGAGCTGCGGGGCCTTGGACTCGTCGAGGACGACGGTCGCCTTGACCGTCTCCGCCGGGTTGTCCTTCACCGGCACCGTGGTGAAGGAGATGTTCTTCGTCGGCACCTTCTTCAGCTCCAGGGCGACGTCCTTGAGCGTGCTCACCTTGCCGATGCCGGTGTCCACGGTCAGCGCCTTCGTGGCGGCCTCGGCCAGCTTCACCAGTTTGGTGGGGCTGGTGAGGGTGTCGCTGGAGGACATCTTGCGCATCAGCGAGGCCAGGAAGTGCTGCTGCACCTTGATCCGGTCGAGGTCGCCCTGGTTGCCGAAACTGTGCCGGGTGCGGACGAAGGCCAGGGCCTGTTCGCCCTCGACCTTCGACTCGCCGGCGGGCAGCCGCAGCTTCGAGTCCTCGTCGTCCACGGGGTGTTCGAGGCACACCTCGACGCCGTCCACGGCGGTGGTGAGGGTCTTGACCGCGTTGAAGTCGGCCATCATGAAGTGGTGGGGCTGGATGCCGGTCGCTTCCTTCACCGTGCGCATGGTGCAGCCCGCGTCCCGGCCGCTCTCGCCGAGGCTCCGGTTGAAGCGGACGCCCCGCAGGCCCGGGACCGTCTTCTCCGTGCCGTCCTCGAGCTTCGTCGGGCAGTCGGGGATGTCGACGATCAGGTCGCGGGGGATGCTGAGCGCGGTCGCGTTGGAGCGGTCCTTGGCGACGTGCAGCAGGATCGTGGTGTCGGCGTGCCCTTTGCTGCCCTTGTCGCCGTAGCCCTCGTTGCCCTTGCCGGTGCGCTTGTCGGTACCGATGACGAGGATGTTGAAGGCCTCGTCCTTCTTGAAGTCGCTGCTGCCGGCGTCGCCCACGTCCGTCGTCGTGACGTTGCCCTCGAGGTGCTTGAGGTAGAGGTAACCGCCGACGCCGGCCGCCAGGACGACGAACGCCATGGTGCCGCCGGTCCACAGCAGGGCCTTCTTCGGCTTCGGCTTCTTCTGCGCCGACCGCCGCCCGCGCCGTCCGGGCGGCCCGTCGTCGGGGGCGCCCCGGCGCCCGCGTTGCGGCGGCACCGCCCGGCCGGGTATCCGGGTACGGCCGTCCGCGGTGCCGTCCGTGCCGTACGGCACGGACCGGCGGGGGCCGGGTACGGCCGGACGGGGTGCGGAGGGGCCCGGTCGCAGCTCGTACTCGCCGGTCTCCGGGTTGAGCACCCACTGGTCCGCGGGATCCA